>JAKISR010000003.1 GCA_021648465.1 Sulfurimonas sp.
ACCTCCGCATTTTCCAAAAATAACTTCTTCCAATTTTGTAGATTTTTTGGGTTTATATTATTTGCACTTGCAATCTCGTTTAGAGTTCTCTCTTCTCTCAAAACTTCTAATACTAATCTTGTTTTTAACTGTGTTGAAAATTTAGCCATTTTCCTACTCATATTTATACCCTCACTTTTATTGTTTAATTTTACTCTTTTGAGAATTAAACTTTACAAAAAGTTGTTTGATTTTCTTGGGGTAGTATAGATTGCCAGACTGCCTATGTATTTATAATACCTTTTCCTTAGTCTATCAAAATTTATTTTATAAGTATAAAAGAGTTCATCCTTTGTGCCACATACTCATTTATCTCCTAAGATTTATGCTTATAAGTATGGAAAAAATAATGAAAATATTAATCTATGGGATTATGTTTTTTATGTTTAGCAATTTGGCTGCTTCTACAAAAACTCTAAAAGCTGAAGAGTTGAGTATAAGCTATATAGATGATAATTTAAATGATGAAATCTATGAAGATTTTAAAAAAGTTGAATTTAAAGTTGGTATTGCTGATAGTTTAAAACAGCTTGATGATAGATACCATCAAAATATTGATATCATGAGTAGATTTATAGTTATGTTAAATTATAAGTTTTAGCTCTAGTCTGCATGAACATGTACAACTTCTGTTGTACATGCAATTAAGTAGATATTAGTCTCTGTCTCTCTTACGATTTCTATCACTGCTTGAACGGTTTCTATCTCCACCACGATAGCCACCACCGCCAGAACGATTTCTATCACGATTTCCACCAGAACGATTTCTATTATTTCCACGGTAGCCACCACGGCCACCTCTACTATCTTTTCTTTTGCTAAGACGCTCTAAAATTGAAGCAAGTTTATCAGCAGGGATTCCAATAGTGTTGGGACCAGCTAGTGTTTGTTTATCTAAAATCATAGATACAAGTTTAAACATAATAGTTGCCTCATCAATATCTTCTTTTAACATATCAAGAATTTGGTGTGCTTCATTATAGATATGCTGATCTTCAATATTTTTAACAATAGCTTTTAGATTAGAAGCTCTTAAATCATTTTTACTTGGAACAAAAGCGTGAGTCATTGTAGTTCCAACTTTAGCTTTAATACGTTGGAGCTCCTTAAATTCGAGTGGAGTTAAAAGTGTAATTGCTTTACCTTTAGTTCCAGCACGACCAGTTCTACCAATACGGTGAACATAAGACTCTGGATCAAAAGGGATATGGTAGTTAAAAACATGAGATATATTATTTACATGTATACCACGAGCAGCAACATCAGTAGCAACAAGAACTTTTACAGAATTTTGTTTAAAACCTTTGATTACCGTTTCACGCTGACGTTGTTCCATATCTCCATGAAGACCATTTGCTAAGTATCCAGCATTTGAAAGAACATTACTTAGTCTGTCAACTTCACTTTTAGTTCTACAAAATACTATACATTTTTGAGTATCTTCTGAATCCATAAGACGAATAATTGCATCATCTCTTTCAGACTCTTCAATTACATAATATTCTTGAGAAATATCAGTATTTGTAGTTTCACCTTTAGTAATAGAGATAAATTCAGGGTTTTGTAAAATTCTTTCTGCAAGTAGTTTTATAGGTTTTGGCATAGTTGCTGAAAACAATAGTGTTTGACGTTTGGTAGGAAGAAATGAAAAGATTTCATTTATATCATCCAAAAAACCCATATCAAGCATCTCATCAGCTTCATCAAGAACAACTACACTTGGTGAAAAATCACTTAACATATCTTTTTTTAGAATATCTAAAAGACGACCAGGAGTTGCAACAACTATACTAGCACCTCTTTCAATTAAGTCAATTTGTCTTTTGTATGAACTACCGCCGTAAACAGTGGTAGTTCTAGAACCCATTCCCCTACCGTACTTATATAATTCATCACTAACTTGAGTAGCAAGTTCACGAGTTGGTGTGATAACTAAAATCTCAACACCATTGTTTTTTTTCATATTATTTAAAGCTGGAAGACCAAAAGCAGCTGTTTTACCAGTACCTGTGTGTGCTTGACCAACCATATCACGTCCAGATAAAACAACAGGAATAGCTACTGCTTGAATTGGACTTGGTATTGTAAAACCTGCTTCTTTAACAGCTCTTAACATATCTTTGTTTAAACCTAAATCATCAAAAGTAATCATAGGTTTTTCATCTTTCATTTCATTGTTTTGTGCATTTTCTTGCATCATAATCCTTTTAAATTAGGAGATGACACAAGTCTGCTTTGTGCAAAGCATCTTCCCCTAAATCATTTCGCGAATTATAGCTAAAACTATTAAATAATTTAATTAAACTGAATTTGTATTAAAAATATTAAGTTTAAATTGTGTAAAAAAGATATGAGTTTTAGTGTTATTTGTCGTTTAATTTCAAGCTGTGCATATATAAGAATTATTTGGTATTATATATTTATGAAGATAGAGACACAATATTCATATGAGACAAAATGGACATTAACAAATGAGCTTGATTTACTTAAAGTAATCGAAGAAGAAATAGGGGATGCAGATACAAAAGGTATACTTTTGTATATTAAAGAGGCTATAAAAACTGGTAAAATCATAGCTGTTGGAACATGCAGGTTTAAAGAAAAAAGAGCAGGAAAGTAAAGATGGAAAAAGAGTTTCAAGAAGTAAGTAAATTTTATAATATTATTATAGAATTTATAACAAATTATAGTTTTCAAATTATTGGTGCAATAATAATATTTGCTATAGGAATTATCGCTTCAAAACATATTCATAAATATGTTTTAAAGCTACTTTTAAAAACTAAAATAGATGAAACAATAAGTGGTTTTATAGCAAATATCATAAGATTTTTAGTGGTTGCAATGATGGCTATTTTAGCACTTGGTAAATTGGGAATATCGATAGCTCCATTTATTGCAGCAATAGGTGCCTTATCTTTAACAGCTGGTTTAGCTCTTCAAGGAAGTGTATCAAATTTTGCAGCAGGCATAGTTCTTATAGTAACTAAACCATTTAAAATAGGTGATACAATTAGAATTCATGATATTTATGGAGAGGTGCAAGAGATTAAACTTTCTTATACAATTTTAATAAATGAAGACAAGGAGCAAATAACTATACCAAATAAATATATGATAGGAGATGTTTTAATAAACTCATATCTCTATCGTATAGTTGAGGGAAATATTGGTATATCATATGATAGTGATATTAAAAATAGTATAAAGATTATACAAAATGTTTTATCTGAATTTGAAGAAGTTTCAAATGAAAACAACCCTATCGTAGGTATTGAAAATTTCGGAAATAGTGCTATAAATATTGTATATAGATATTGGGTTCCAACAAATAGTTTTTTTAAAGTTCAATATGAAGTTAATTTAGAAGTGATAGAGGCTTTAAATAAAGCAAAAATTATTATACCTTTTCCACAAAGAGAGATTCGCCTAATAGGAGAAAAAGAGTTATGAATGATATAGCAAAACTTATTTTAAGAGTTAGTGTTGGTGTTATGATACTTTTTCATGGTGTTGATAAAATAATAAATGGCATAGGTGGTGTAAAGTATCTAAATGCACAAGCTGGTTTACCAGAGTTTCTTGCCTATGGTGTATATGTAGGAGAGATAATAATGCCAATTTTAATTATTCTTGGAGTTTATGCAAGAGTTGCATCTTTAGTTCTAGCATTAAATATGCTAATAGCAATCTTCTTAGCATATGGTAACTCTTTGTTTGAGTTAGGCAAACATGGTGCTCCATCATTTGAACTTCCATTTTTATATTTTATAATGTCAATAGTGATATTTTTAATAGGAAGTGGAAAATATGCAATAAATTCAAAATAATTTATTTACTATTAATAATTGTTATTTTATAATCATATAAATTATAATTAACAAGGGTATTAAAGTGTTGAAATCTATAATGACATTATTTGTAGTTTTATTTCTTTCACAAGAACTTACCGCACAAATAAATAAACAAAAAGTTGAAGCTCTTTATATTCCGTTAGCTGATCATTATGCAGCACTTGTTGCTTATGAGCGTTACTCTAAAGATATGAAGTATGCAGATTATAAAATTATTCAGATGAAAAATTGGGATTTACTTCGTGCATATTTTTTATCTGGTGAAGTTGATATGGCTTATGTTATGAGTCCATTAGCTATGGATATGTATAGAGTAAAACCTAACTTTAAATGGGTTGGCCTTATGCATCGTGATGGAAATGCCTTAGCTATAAATGATTTAATGAACAATAGAGTAAAACTACCAAAGTTTCGTCGAGACAGAAAGCCTGATGAAAAAGTAGCAAAAACTTTAAAAGAGTTGTATAAAGAGAGCAAAGTACCTACTCAAATAGGAATACCACACATACTCTCAACTCACTCAGTTGTTTTATATAAATATTTAAAAGAGTATGGAGTAAATATCCACTTTAAACTTAATAAAAATGTTGAGGTTCAAGGTATAACAATTGCACCTCCCAAATCACCAGCATTTATAAAATCAAAAAGTTCTCGTGCAATTCCTGCAGCATTTGAGCAATCACTTCCATGGGCTGATGTAGTAGAAACACAAGGTTATGGTTATGTTGCATGGTACTCAAAGGATGTTATGGAACACAAAGATGGACATGTTGAGTGTATAGCTTTAGCAACAGATAAAGCTATAAAAACTAAATTTGATGCGATAAAAGAGGTTATGTATTATATAAAAAAAGCAGGAGCTGATATAGAAAAAGCTAGAAAAGTGGGTGGAGAAGAACTTGATGAAATTGTTAAAATAATTCGTAAACATATTAAAGCACATACAAAAAATGCTATTATCGCTAGTCTTGATTATGATTTATATGTAATTAATTATAAAAATCTTAATATTGACAAAGATGGACTAAAACAAATTATGGATTATGCTTATGAAGGCAATATTATTAAAGAAAAAATTGATATATCAACCTTTGCTGATGAGAGATTTGATGAAAAGTAGAGTAGATTTTGTATAATAAAAAAATTGCTTGGACAAAATCTTTAAGTTCTACTTTATTGGCATGGTTTTTATTTGTATCAATTGCTCCTTTAATAATATACTCACTTATTAGTTACAATGCCACTTATTCAAGCCTAAAAAATTCAGCTATATTAGATATAGAACAGTCATCATTAATGAAAAAAAAATATATAAATAATTGGTTTTCATATCGAAAAACTGATATTTCTAGTTGGTCTCAAAGTAAATTAACAACAAGTTTTTTAATTGAATTATCAAATGAATACCAAGATAAAAATATAAAATTAAGTAATTTTGTTACAAGCTATCCATACATGAAGATAGTAAATAAATATGAAAATGAGATACTGAAAATAAGTAGAGAGTATAATTATATATATGATGTATATTTGATTGATAAAGAAGGAAATATCCTTTATTCAATAATAAAAGATGAAGATTTAGGAACAAACTTAATTACTGGAGTTCATAGCAAAAGTAAATTTGCAAGCACTGTAAAAAAAACATTAATCGATGGAGAAATAAATTATAGTGATTTAGAGATTTATTCAATAGAAAATAAAGAAATTTCAAGTTTTTTAACTGCTCCATTAGTTGATGATAGTGGTTATATTATTGGTGTTTATGCTTTAAAATTAAAGCTTGATGGACTTTTTAGTATTTTTAATGAAGACAAAGATATTAGAGAGGGGTATATACATTATTTAGTTGGTGAAGATTCTTTGCTTAGAAATGACATTAATACAAAATATCAAGCACTTAAATTTAAGATAGATTCAAAACAATTTTTACTTTGGCATTATGAACATACTTCAGAAGAAAAAGAAAACATAGATGAAAAAGAAAAAATATTTATATACAAAGATTCATTTGGCTATGAAGTGATAGGTTTGCATCAAGATATCAGTGTTTTAGGTGTAAATTGGGTTTTAATCAGTGAAATAAAAAAAGAGTTGATACTTTATAATGCTAAAAAACAAAGCAATATGATTATTTTATTTTTTATTTTTATTATATTAATAGTTGTAATTTTGTCTATATTTATCTCTAGGCGTATTTCTAAACCTATAAATTTGCTCTCAAAAGCAAATATTGATTTTTCAAATGGAGAAAGAGATGTTTTTTTAAAAACTAAAGATAATGGAGAGATAGGCATACTAATCAAATCTTTTAATCGTATGGTTCAATCACTTAAAAGAAATGAAGAGGAGTTAATAAAGCAAACAAATCAAGCAAAAAATACTTTACTAGAACTTGATGAACAAAAACATGCATTAGATGCACACTCTATTGTTGCTATTACAGATATAAAAGGAAATATAACATATGTAAATAATAAATTTATAGATATAAGTGGTTATTCTAAAGAAGAACTAATAGGAAAGAATCATAGAATAATTAATTCCAAAACTCATAATACAGAGTTTTGGAAAGAGATGTACTATACTATTAGTCGTGGTAAAATTTGGCATAATGAAGTTTGTAATATATCAAAAAAAAAAGATTATTACTGGGTTGACACTACAATCGTACCATTTATGGGAGAAAATAATAAACCTAAAAGTTATATCGTTATTCGTACTGATATTACTGTTTCTAAGCAGTTAGAGTTTGATTTAATTAAAGCAAATAAAATTGCTCAAGATACTTTAAAAGCAAAATCAGAATTTTTAGCAAGCATGAGTCATGAGATACGAACACCTATGAATGGTGTTATAGGAATGTTAGGCTTATTGGCAGAGTCAAAATTAACAGATAAACAGTCTCATCAACTTCATTTAGCACAAAGTAATGCCTCTTCACTTCTAACACTTATTAATGATATTCTTGATTATTCTAAAGTTGAAGCAGGTAAATTAAAACTTGAGAAGATTGAATTTAATTTTATTGAAGAGATTGGTGACTTTGTTGAAGCGATTGCCTTTAAAGCACAAGAAAAAGATGTAGAAATAATTTTAGATACTAGTGAAGTAAAATATGATTTTATAATATCTGACCCAGGTCGTATACGGCAAATACTTAATAACATTGTTGGAAATGCAATCAAATTTACATCTCATGGATATGTCTTAATTAAAGTTATATTAGATATATCAGATAAAGATAATACAAGGGTTAAATTTAGTGTTAGTGATACAGGAATTGGGATAGCAAAAGACAAAATTGAGAATTTATTTGATAAATTTACACAAGCTGATGCTTCAACAACAAGAAAATATGGAGGAACAGGACTTGGTCTTGCAATAGCAAAAAATTTATCTAAATTAATGAATGGTTCAATTGATGTAAAAAGTTCTATAGGTGTAGGAACAACATTTAATATTGATATTGAAGCAGAAATTGGTACAAAAGCATCTTTGATACAACCTAAAGTCTCAATTGATAAAAAGAAAATTCTTTTAGTTGATAGTAGCAAAACTAATCAAGATGTAATATCAAAACAATTGAAAATTTGGAAAGCAAATGTATCAATAGCCTATAACACTAGAATCGCACTGAAATTATGCGAGGATGAAATTTCTAAAAAAAGAATCCCACCTTTTGATCTTATATTTATAGATATGAATTTACCAAAAATTGATGGTTGTGAATTTGCAAAAGAGATACGTAAAAATACTCTTTACGATAAAATGAAAATTGTTTTAATGACATGCTTAAATTCAAACCTAGATACAGAAAAGCTTAGAGAGATAAAAATAAGTGCGTATTTTCCAAAACCGGTAACAACAAACAACCTGTTTTATGCTCTAAAAGCTTTAAATTGTGATGATTTATTTTATCAAGAAAAATTGTTGATTCATCAAAAAGAAAAAAAGATAGTATGGGGTAAAAACATTAATATTCTTTTGGTTGATGATAATGAAACAAATCAAGCTGTAGCACAAGGGATGTTAAATATTTTAGGACTTGATTGTGATATTGTAAACAATGGACAAGAAGCGCTTGATATGTTAAAAAGTTCAAAACAACAATATGATATCGTATTTATGGATTGTCAAATGCCTATCATGGATGGATATAAAGCAACAAGAGCAATAAGAAAAGGTAAATGTGGTAATGAAAATAGCTCTGTAATAATTGTAGCGATGACAGCTAATGCAATGCAAGGCGATAAAGAAAAGTGCATTACTTCTGGAATGGATGATTATATATCAAAACCTATAGATATGACAAAATTAAAAGAAACACTAAAAAAATATTTATTAAAAGATGTAAATGTAGAATATATCGATGAAGAAAGTGAGGGTCTAAAACTTGATAAACAAAAAGATTTAAGTGTTATATCAACAGCTAAATTTTCTATTTGGGATGAAAAGGAAGCTCTTACAAGGTTAGGAGAGTCTCATAAAATATTAAATAAAATATTAGAAATTTTCCTTATAGATATTGATAAACAAATAAATATGCTTAAAAATTCAATTGATTTACAAAATTTGCAAAACTGTGAACTATATGCACATACTATCAAGGGATCAGCTGCAAACATAAGTGCCAAAAAGTTACAAAACATATCTAGTTTACTGGAAACAGCCGCAAAAAATAGTGATATTAAAAAGTTAAAAAAAGAGTTTATATTATTAGAAAATTATGCAAAAGAGGTTGTAAATATTTTAAAAGAGCATTTAAAAATAGATATGAAATGAGTATTAAAGTTATTTTATTTAAATAAAATCTAGTTTTATGGATGGGGTATTTTTATTTTTGAATTTAAACTCCATCCAATAATAGCCATAAAGATGATAACACTAAGAGCTGATATTATTTCATAAGTGGCACATAAATATATTAGCCAAAGTAAAATAGCACCAAGTGGTGTTGGAACTCCTGTAAAAAATCTATCTACTTCTCCAGCATCTGTGTTTATATTAAAATGTATAAGCCGTCTAAGACCTGAAATTATATAGTATACACAAATAACAGATGCTAAAATAATCCATATACCTGATAAATTTGTTGTATATGTTGATTGAAAAATAAGAAATACAGGAACTAAAACAAAACTTAAAAAATCAGCAAAGCTATCTAATTGTACACCAAATTCATTGGATAATTTGTATTTTCTTGCAATTTTTCCATCAAAAATATCAAATGCACCACCAATCCAAGCCAATATAATAGCAACAAAAAAATTATTTTGTGTAATAAAAAAGATTGCTATTAAACCAGCTGTAATATTTACAAAAGTAAATATATTTGCTAAGTTAAAGTGTGACTGTGAATTAAATATAAATTTCATATATTTCCTATTACAAATGAATGTTATTGAAGATTATAACAAAAGTAAAAAAATAATACACCAACCTTTAAGAAATTTTAGATGTTTAATTGATATTTAATATGATATTCATTATCATTATACAAATAAAATAAATTAATGGAGTAAACAATGAGAATTTTTTTAAAAATCACTATAGTAAGTTTTTTTTTAGTTATATCAAATAGTATGGCAAGTGAGATTGTTAATAATGAAATTTTACTTAAGCATCATAAACATGGAGATATGCCAAAAGAAAATAAAAATAATTTAAGAGATGGCATAACAACTGAAGTTATACTTACAACAGATTTGTTAAAAAATATTGATGGTGGTATAAAAAAAGGTAGTACAATACTTGGTAATCTTGATTTAACAATGGAAATAAATAGTGAAAAAATAGGGTTGTGGGACAATGGAGTTTTCTTTATTTATCTGCTTGGAAATTTTAATACTAAAGGTGGAATGACCGAGTATGCTGGTGATTTTCAAACTTCGAGTAATATAGAAGCTGTTGAAACATTTAGAATTTATGAATTTTGGTATGAACATATATTTAATGATAAAATATCACTTTTAATAGGTTTACATGATTATAATAGTGAATTTAATGTTTTAAGATATGGTGGATTATTTATAAATAGTTCTTTTGGTATAGAACCAGATATCTCTCAAGTTGAACCATCAATCTTTCCTGTTGCATCTTTAGCTGCAAGGTTGGCTTACAGATTAAGTGAAGATAGCTATATTTTAGCTGCGGTATATGATGGAAAGTCTGGTGACCCAGATAATGAAAAAAAAGCAGCAATTAAATTAGACTCTGGTGATGGTATATTTGCATCTGTTGAATTTGGACTGATTAATGGCAAGGCACATACAGATAATTATTATAAATTAGCTTTTGGAGCTTGGTATAGTACAGCAGATGTAAGAGTAGATGATATAAATAAAGACATTGCTAGAAATGGTGGTATTTATATTATAGGTGAAAAAACTTTATATTCGGCAGGAAGTAGTGCTTTAGGTGCATTTTTCCAAGTGGGTTTTGCTGATTCAGATAAAAATATTGTAGATAAGTACTTAGGCGTTGGACTTATTTATACGGGACTATTTCCTTCAAGAAGCGATGATTTACTTGGTTTAGCAATTGCAAATATGTATACCTCAAATACATATAGAGATTATCAAAGAAGTCAAAATGTAAATATAGAGTCTCATGAAACAGCGATAGAACTTACTTATGAAGCAGAGATATACCCTTGGTTAGTTGTTAAACCAAATATTCAATATATAATAAATCCATCTATGGATAAGACAATCAATAATGCAACAGTTGTCGGAACTAGAATATCTTTCATATTTTAATCAACTTTTAATATGATACTCGTTATCATTATACTAAACAGATTAAATTTAAAAGAAAAATTATGAAAAAATTAAGTGAATGTAAAAAAGCTTGTAAAGTAAAAGTTGTTAAATTAAATGCAAGTTCTGAATTAAGACAAAGGTTAATATCTTTTGGAATTATGAAAGAGGCAACTATAGAAATATTAGAATATGCACCAGCAAAAAGTACAATAGAGATAAAAGTTGGAAAAACAAGAATAGCTTTACGTTCCAAAGAAGCTGAATTAATAGAAGTAGAAAAATATGAACAATAACGTCAATGCTTGTCCTATAGTGGCAAAGCATATTAAAATTGCTCTTGTAGGACAGCCAAATGTTGGTAAAAGTATGCTTATCAACTCTATCTCAAATGCACATCTTCATGTTGGAAATTTCTCGGGGGTTACAGTTGATAAAACAGAAGTTTTATTTGACTATAAAAATTATCATTTTATTATAGTTGACTTACCTGGAACATATGCTTTAAACGATTATACTATAGAAGAGAGAGTTACAAGTGAGTATCTCATAGAAAACAATTATGATCTTATTGTTAATGTTGTAGATTCTACAAATTTAGAGAAAAATCTTCAATTAACTTCTGAACTTTTAAGTGTTGGCAAAAAGATAGTTATTGCATTAAATATGAGTGATGAAGCAGACAAAGAGGGTATAAATATTAATGTACAATATATGTCTCAACTTCTTGGTATAGCTTGCGTTAAAGTATCAGCAGCAACAAAAGAAGGGATAACAGACTTAATCGATTCTATTATTAATGAGTTTGAAATACAAAGCATTGAGCATAAACTTATTTTTAGTGAAGCTGTAGAAGAAGAAGTTACTAAAATTGCTAATTATCTTAATAAACATAAATATAAAGATGATAATTCGCATAGAAATATTGCAATTAATCTTCTAAAAAACAATAAAGCAACATACGCTAAACTTCATCATGATCCAATATGGATAGAATTGCAACCTATACTAATTGATGCTTCAAAACATATTGAATTACATCATGACAGTAATGATGTTAAAGAAGCATTTGCATCGGAATATGCTGCTTTTAATAAAGGGATTGTTGTTGAAGTTTTAGAAGATAAAAATAAAGTAGAAAAAAAAACACTTACAGATAAAATAGACAATGTTTTAATTCATCCAATTTTAGGTATACCAATATTTTTATTTTTAATGTGGGGACTTTTTCAGTTAACATTTGAAATAGGTGCAATTCCTATGGATTATATAGATGCATTTTTTGGATGGTTTGGAGATACAATAGGTGCTACAATATCAAATAATGATATGCGCTCACTTATAGTAGATGGAATTATTGCTGGAGTTGGGGCTGTTGTTCTTTTTGTTCCAAATATTATAATTTTATTTGTTGGTATAGCTCTTTTAGAAAGTACAGGTTATATGTCAAGAGTTGCTTTTTTACTTGATGGATTTTTTCATAAATTTGGTCTTCATGGACAATCATTTATCCCTCTTGTAACTGGTTTTGGTTGTTCTATTCCTGCATATATGAGCGCTAGAATTTTAAAAAATGATCGTGATAGACTTTTGACTTTATTTATTATTGGGTTTATGTCTTGTGGAGCTAGACTTCCTGTTTACGTACTTTTTGTTGGTGCATTTTTCACTCCTTCAATGGCAGGAAATATTTTATTTTTTATTTATATAGGTGGAGCAATTCTTGGTCTTATAGCTGCAAAAATACTTAAAATGACAGCTTTTAAAGGTACTGATGAGCCGTTTGTTATGGAAATGCCGAAATATAGGCTACCTTCATTAAAGCTTATTTGGCATACTGTTTTTACAAAGACCATGATGTATCTTAAAAAAGCTGGTACTTTTATAGCCGCTGCTTCAATGTTAGTTTGGTTTTTAAGTAATTATCCACATAATTTGATTTTAGAAGAGAAATATGAAGGTAAAATAGAGTTAGCTTCAAATAAATCTGAAAAACTAACTCTTGAAAATACTTTAGCTGAAGAGTTACTTGAACAAAGTTATTTAGGTAGTATAGGTAAATTTTCAGAACCACTATTTGAGCCACTTGGTTTTGACTGGAAGATGAGTGTAGCACTTCAAACTGGTCTTGCTGCAAAAGAAGTTGTTGTTTCAACACTTGGTGTTTTATACTCTCTTGGTGGAGATGTAGATGAAGAAAACAATTCTTTAATAAATGCTATAAGTAAAAATATTCCTTTTGCATCAGCGGTGGCATTTATAGTTGTAATAATGATTTATCTACCATGTTTAGCTGCTTCAGTTGTTTTTACTCGTGAAGCTGGAGGAGTAAAATACTTTTTTTATCTTATTGGTTTTACATCGATAGTAGCATATTCACTAGCATTTATAGCATATAGGTTAACATTATTAATCACTTCTTAAGAGAATTGAACATAATGATGGAATTAAATTTGAACCAAAATTAGTAAAATTGTTTTAGTATTACTAGCTGTTAACCACCTGTAAGCTCATATCTGCTAAAATTGGCAAATGAAAAAAATATTAATGATTGAAGATGACTTAGAATTAGCTGAGATACTTACAGAGTATTTAGAGCAGTTTGAGTTTGAGGTTATTACAGAAGATGACCCTTTTAAAGCAGTAAGTATATTAAAGCTAGAACCTTTTGATTTAGTTATACTAGATTTAACTCTTCCAGGAATGGATGGCTTAGAAGTTTGCGAAGCTATTCGTGAAAGACAAGATATCCCTATTATTATCTCTTCAGCCAGAAGTGATGTTACTGATAAGGTAAAAGCACTTGAATTAGGAGCTGATGACTATTTACCAAAACCATATGATCCAAGAGAGTTAGAAGCTAGAATACATTCTGTTTTAAGACGTTATGAAGCAAAATCACAAGAAAAACAGGAATCAAAAAGTGATTTTAAATGTGATATTTCATCTATGATGATTACATATAAAGGTAGAAATATTGATTTAACAAATGCTGAATTTGGGATACTCTCATATATGATTGCAAAACAAGGGCTAGTTGTATCAAGAGAAGATTTAATTCATAATGTAAATGCTATAAATGAAGATTCTTCAAATAAAAGCATAGATGTTATGGTGGGTAGAATTAGAAATAAACTTGGCGATAAGTCACTAATAGAATCCGTTAGAGGTGTTGGATATAAACTTCTTAAATAATATTTTTATAAATGAAAATTTCCTATATCGCCCTAAGATGTATCTTTAGTGAGGGGAATTTATAAAGGAATTACTTCTTTTATAAAGGAGATAAATATTGCGTAAATATGCTGTTTTACTAACTGTACTTTTTTCACTTATTGTAACTCTAGCAAGTGTAAGTGTAGTGTTTTGGGAGTTTTTTAAACTAAATAAACAGCGATATATAAATCATATCTTTACAAAACAAGCAATTATTACTCAAATTTATCGTCAACACCAACAAAGACTTACTTCACATATTATGTTAGAAGCAAATTTAGCTGTTTATCATTTTGTTATAGAAAAAGATAAAGCAAGAAGAGCTATTTTAAAAAATGCTAAAGTATTAAAAACAAAAGATTTTCAAAGTGTAAAATCAGCTTTAAAATTATCTCCTGTTGGGTTTTATACACAAAAAACTGTTACAGACATGACAATATCAATGCTTCAATTTGATAAAAAAATATACTTTTATATAAAATCTCCATCATCATCCATGTTAATTCTTGATGAAAAGCTAATTTCGTACAAATATTGGTCTTTAGCTTATGCATATCTAATTATTATTTTAATGATATCTTTTTCTTTTGTATTAATTTTACAAAGATTAAAGCCACTTATTAGACTTAGAAAAAAGATTGCTCTTTATGGTGATGGAGATATGAATATATCTTTTAAAACAAGAGGAAGTGATGAGATAGCACTTATATCAAATGAACTTGAATCAACAAGAGAAAAAATTAATAATATAATGGAATCTAGAACTCTATTTTTAAGAAATATTATGCATGAGTTAAAAACTCCTATTGCTAAAGGAACTATTGCAACTCAAATGTTAGACTCTCAAAAACAAAGAGATAGGTTCTGTTCCATTTTTGGTCGATTAGAGTCTTTAGTAACAGAGTTTGCACTTATAGAAGAAGTCACTAGTTTAGGAGATAAAACTGATTTTAAAGAGTATCGATTAGTTGATATTATTGACGATGCAATTGATATGGCAATGATTGAAAAAAGCAGTGTAAGCGTAGAGGTTGAAGCTAGCCAAAAGATAGATGCAAATTTTAGACTTTATACAACAGCAATAAAAAACATGATTGATAATGGGATAAAATACTCAACAGACGCACATGTTAAAATTTTAATTATAGAAAATGAGTTGTGTTTTGAAAGTATAGGAGAGTGTCTTAAGCACCCACTACAGTATTATATAGAGCCATTTACTAAAGATAATCCATCAAAAAATAGTTTTGGTTTGGGACTTTATTTAGTAGATTCTATCTTAAAAACTCATGAACAAGTTTTAGCACATGAATATGAAGATGGAGTAAATCGTTTTATATTTGCATAAGTTTTTAAGAGTAAACTAGGAACATGGATAAAAGTATTAAAGTTACAGTTATTATATTTTTTGCAATATCTTTTTTCTCTTTCGGATGGTTAAGCCATAGTGCATATAAGCCAGTGCATAGAATAGAGATGCCATCTATTTTAGATAAAATAAAAAGTACTAAAATACTTAATGTTGTATTACTAAATTCACCATCTACATATTATATTGGACCCGATGGACCAAAAGGTTTTGAGTATGATTTGCTTAATGCATATGCAAAACATTTAAATGTTAAACTTAATATAACCGTAGCAAATACTATTAAAGAAGCGATTGAATTTAGTCAAAATTCAAATATTCATATAACATCAGCATCATTAGCAAAAACTAAAATGAGAAGGAATGTTTTTAATTTTGGACCATCATATTTTGAAGTTCAAGAGCAAGTTGTTTGCTATAGAGGGATGTTAAGTAAAGGTAATTTTCCAAAAAATATAGAGGATTTAGCTGGTTTAAAAATTATTGTTGGAGAAGATACAAGTTATAATGAAACCGTAGAACAGCTACAAGAGGATGGATTTGATATAAATGCTTCATATACATCTGAATTCTCAACTGAAGAGCTTTTATCAAAAGTTGCAAGACATGAGATAGATTGTACTATCGCTGATTCAAATATATATGCTTTAAATCAAAGATATTTCCCAAGTATAGCACTAGCCTTTGCAATAAGTTCACGAGAACAGTTAGCTTGGGTTTTAACACCAAACTCTAAAGAGTTAGAAGCTGATATGTACTCTTGGTTAAACACTTTTAATCAAAGTGGTAAAATGGCAAGATTAAAAGATCATTATTATAGTTATGCACTTTTCTTTGATTATTATGATACTAAAATGTTTTATAAAAGAATTAAATCAAGACTTCCAAAATATCAAAAATATTTTGAAAAATATGGTAAAAAATATAATATTTCACATTTTGTTTTAGCAGCTCAATCTTATCAAGAATCACATTGGAATCCAAAAGCTAAAAGTTTTACAGGAGTTAGAGGTTTGATGATGTTAACACTCCGAACAGCAAAACATCTGGGAATTAAAAATAGACTTGATCCACAACAGAGTATAAAAGGTGGAGCAAAACATCTTAATCAGATGATAAAAAATGTTCCTAAAGAGGTTGAAGGTGAAGATCGAATGAAGTTCGCACTTGCTGCCTATAACGTTGGAATGGGACATATAAAAGATGCACAAAAACTAACTAAAAAGATGGGTTTAAATCAAAATGTTTGGAATGATTTAAAAAAGACTCTACCTTTACTTTCTCAAAAAAAATACTATAGAACATTAAAATATGGATATGCTAGAGGAAGTGAGCCTGTTAAATATGTTGATTCGATATATGATTATATAGATATTTTACAAAAAAGCAATGATGAGCTATATTCAAAAAAAAATAAAGCAAAGAAGAAAAAAATAAAAAAGAAGAGTCAAAAAAACTGACTCTAAAAAAGCTAAATAGTTTCACCCTCTTTACCATCAACTAAATCACTTAAAAATGTTTCCATGTCATATTTTATTCTATACTCTGGAGTCATAATATGGATAAGAATATCTCCTAAATCAACAACAATCCAATCACCGCTTTCATCAATATTGTTAAAAGTTTCTTCTGGTTTAAGATTATTTTTTAGATGATCTAGTAGAGCTAATGTATGTCTTGAACCAAGTGATGAAGCAATTATTGCATAATCTACAAAGTAATTTTTATTTTTGAGATTAAAAACTTCAATACCCTCTGCTTTGTTTTTATCTAATACTTCTGTTATTTTTTCTATTCTTTTTTGCAACTATTTTTCCTTATAAAAATTATATATTTCGTTTGTACATTTTTTTGATAACTTAGTTAGGTCTATATTATCTCTTAAGAGAGTTGATGAAATATTTTCATTAATGTTAATTTTTGAAAACTTTTGAGCAATTTCTATATTATCTCTTGTAGCAATTATAAAAGTAACTAACTCTTTTAATTTCGAATAATTATGCCAATTATGAAGGGAAGCAAGATTATCAGCTCCAATAACGAGGTATATTTTTTTATAACTCTTTAAAAGGTGCTCAACAGTGTTAATTGTTGGTATTGGCTTTTCTTGGTTAACTTCATAATCTGATATTACAACATTTTTATAATCATTAAAAATATCTTTTAGCCACTGTAATCTAAGTATAGATGGTGCATAAAATTTTAATTTTAATGGGTTTAAATATGTTGGCATAATTATCACTTTATCTATATCTTTGAGCTCTATTAAAGCCCTAACAATAGCTTCATGACCAATATGTGGTGGATCAAAAGAACCACCAAAAAATGCAATGGTTTGTAAATTTTTTTTATTCATTTACTTCACTTATATAGCATAAGATGTCTTACTAACAATTATTTAAAGCGAATTATAGCTAAAGTTGGATAAAATTACTGAATTTATTTTATATATTTAGAGGATTTTTAATGGTGCTAAAAATAGCAGTTAATGGATTTGGTAGAATTGGTCGTTGTGTGGCACGTATAGTTGCTTTAAGAGATGATGTAGAAATAGTAGCGATAAATGATATGGCAGATGTAGACATGTTACTTTATTTACTTAAAAATGATTCCGTACATGGAACTTTTCGTGGCGATGTTGAACAAATTGATGAAAATAATATTAGCATCAATGGTAAAAAAATTAGAGTTTTTAATAATCGTGATCCAAAAGATTTAAAATTTGCTGATTGTGGTGCAGATGTAGTTTTAGAGTGTACAGGTTTGTTTTTAACTCAAGAAACAGCTCAGGTACATATTGATAATGGAATAAAAAAAGTTTTATTTTCAGCTCCTGCTAAAGATAAAGAGACTCCTACTTTTGTTATGGGTGTAAATGAGAAATCTTATGCTGGTCAAACAATTATATCAAATGCTTCATGTACTACAAATTGTCTTGGTCCAATAGCAAAAGTTTTAGATGATGCTTTTGGGATTGAAAAAGGTTTAATGACAACTATTCATTCTTATACAAATGATCAAAGTATATTAGATGTAAAGCACTCAACAGATAAAAGACGTGCAAGAGCTGGTGCTGTAAACATGATTCCTACAACAACAGGTGCAGCAAAAGCAATAAGCCTTGTAATGCCTCAATTATCAGGAAAACTTCATGGTCAAAGTGTTCGTGTTCCAACACCAAATGTTTCTATGGTGGATTTAAATGTTGTAGTTTCAAAACAAACTTCTATAAAAGAGGTTACAGAGGTATTTAATAGAGCAGCTCAAACAAATTTAAAAGGACTTCTTTTGATGGATAAAGAGATGAGAGTCTCTCAAGATTTTATTGGATGTGAATACAGCTCAATAGTTGCCCAAGATCTAACTCAAGTAATTAATGGTGATATGATAAAGATAATGGCTTGGTATGATAATGAGTGGGGTTACTCATGCAGACTTGTAGATATGGCAATATATGTTTCATCTAAATAAAACTTTATAAGAGTAAAATAAATTAAGGAGATTAATGGAACTTTTGAATATTAAAAATTTAGATATGCTAGGTAAAAAAGTTTTTATTAGATGTGACTTTAATGTACCAATGGATGAATTTTCGAATATTTCAGATGATAGAAGAATTCGTTCTGCTATCTCTACCATTAACTTTTGTCTTGATCAAGAGTGTTCAGTTATATTAGCTTCTCATCTTGGTCGTCCAAATGGTGAAGCAATTGACAAGTATTCTTTAGCGCCTATAGCTAGAAGAATTCAACATTTTTTAAAAAAAGAGGTTATTTTAGCAAGTGATGTTATAGGAGATGATACTATATCAAAAGCTAATAAATTAAAATCTTCTCAAGTTTTACTTTTAGAAAATCTTCGTTTTGAAGCAGGTGAAACAAAAAACGATAAAGAGCTATCTAAAAAATTAGCTTCTATGGCAGACTTTTATATAAATGATGCTTTTGGTGTAAGTCATCGTGCACACTCTTCCGTGGAAGGGATTACGCACTTCTTTGATAAAGAACATAAAGCTGCTGGATTTTTACTTCAAAAAGAGATAGATTTTTTCTCAAAACTTATTGAGCAGCCTGTTCGTCCTTTTGCTGCTATTGTTGGCGGATCAAAAGTTTCAGGAAAACTAGAAGCACTTACAAACTTACTACCTCGTGTTGATAAGATTCTTATTGGTGGCGGTATGGCATTTACATTTCTAAAACAGATGGGTTATGATATTGGTGCTTCTCTTGTTGAGAATGATTTACTTGAGGATGCTCAACATGTAATGAATGAAGCTAAACGACTTGGAGTTAAGTTTTATCTACCAGTTGATGTTGTAGCTGCTGAGAAATTCTCTCAAGACTCTATTAGCAAGCTTACATCTACTCAAGAGATACCAGAGGGTTGGATGGGACTTGATATTGGACCTGCTACAGTAAGACTTTATAGAGAAGTTTTAGCGGATGTACAAACTATTCTTTGGAATGGACCCATGGGTGTTTATGAGATGGATAAATTTGCAAGAGGTTCAAATAAAATAGCTCACTTTGTTGCAGATTCATATGCAACAACTGTTGTTGGTGGTGGAGACACAGCTGATCTTGTTCAGAGGATAGGCTTAGATGAAGAGATAAGTTTTATATCAACTGGTGGTGGAGCTTCATTAGAGTTACTTGAGGGTAAAATTCTTCCAGGTGTGGCACCATTAATTAATAAAGAGGCATAGTTTTATGATAATTGCAGCAAATTTAAAAACAAACTTTACAAGGGCAAAAACTACAGAGTATATAGAAGAGATAGAGAAGTTTATAAAACAAAATAGTATTTCACAAGAAATTTTAATTTTTCCTACAAGCTCTAGTTTAAATTTACATAATGGAGAGGCTATCATTGGGGTACAAAATGCCTATGCTACAATAAATGGTGCATTTACTGGTGAAATAGGGCAAGAGCAATTAGAAGAGTTTGAAATTAAAACTATTTTAATCGGTCATAGTGAAAGACGACATGTTCTTGGAGAAACACAAGATGAGCTAATTAAAAAATTTAACTTTTATAAAGAGCTTAAATATAAGATAGTTTACTGCATAGGAGAACCCTTAGAAATTAGAGAAGCTGGACATGCTAAAATGATGCAATATATATCTGCACAATATGATGGAATAGATACAAACTATGAAAATCTTATAATTGCTTATGAACCTGTTTGGGCTATTGGGACTGGGCTTACTCCAACATTAGAAGATATAATAGTTATTCATAAAGAGTTAAAAAAGAAATCTCATGCACCTTTACTTTATGGTGGAAGTGTGAAAGTTACTAATGCAAATGATGTTTTAGCGCTTGATGGTGTTGATGGAGTTTTAGTTGGAAGTGCGGCATTAAATGCTGATAATTTTTGTACGATGATAGAGTTTGCACAAAATATAGAGATAAATTAAATAATTAAATAGATAAAGGGAATAGTAAAATGGTAATGAAAGGTAAAAAAGGTCTAATTGTAGGTCTTGCAAATAATAAATCAATAGCTTATGGGATAGCTGCTTCTTGTGCTGAACAAGGTGCTGAAATGGCATTTACGTATCTAAATGATGCTCTTAAAAAAAGAGTTGAACCTATTGCAAAAGAGTTTGGTAGTGATAAAGTTTATGAGCTTGATGTATCAAATGAAGAGCATATGGCAGGTATAGCAAAGTTAATAGAAAAAGATTTTGGTAAAATTGATTTTCTTGTGCATTCTGTTGCTTTTGCTCCAAAAGAAGCACTTTCTCAACCATTTGTTAAAACTACAAAAGAAGCATTTCAAATTGCTATGGATATCTCTGTTTACTCCTTAATAGACTTAACAAATCGTTTAGAGTCTGTGTTAAGTGATAATGCTTCTATTCTTACATTGTCATATTTAGGTGGACCAAAATATATAGTTAATTATAATGTAATGGGTGTTGCAAAAGCTGCACTGGAATCAACTGTAAGATATATGGCTGTTGATTTAGGTAAAAAAGGTCAAAGAGTAAATGCAATAAGTGCTGGCCCAATTAGAACCTTAGCTGCTGCAGGTATTGGCGATTTTAAACAAATTCTTAATTGGAATGAAACTAATGCACCACTTAAAAAAAATGTAACAACTAAAGAGGTGGGAAATTCTGCAATGTACTTATTAAGTGATTTGTCTTCTGCTGTAACAGGTGAAATTCATTATGTAGACAGTGGATATAATATTATGGGAATGGCAGCTGCTGAAACAAATGAAGAGGGCAGAACAGTTCTTTCTTGGGATATGAGAGATAAATAAATATTTTATTAAGAAGTAATAGTAAAATTTTTTACTATAATTAAAAATCAATGTGATTTATGCAAAATTGTTACATACCAAAAATAGGAAAAAAAATGAAATTAATTAAACTTAGCTTAGCAGTAGCTCTTGTCGCATCAGTGGCATTTGCTCAGGAAGAAAAATCTGAAATAGGTGTTAGTGCCAATATGGCAATAGCAAGTAATTATGTTTGGAGAGGTATGACGCAAAACCAAGATAGCATTGCTATTCAGGGTGGTGTTGATTTAGATTATAAAGGTTTTTATATAGGTGTATGGGGATCAAATGTTAATTTTGATACAGATGTATCAATAGAGTTAGATTTTTATGGTGGTTATGCTTCAGAGATTGCTGGAGTAGGTTTCAATGTAGGTTATATAGAATATGTATATCCAAAAGATACGAAGGCTAGTAACTTCGGTGAAGCATATGTTGGACTTAGTAAAGATTGGGACATGTTTGGTGTAAGCGCAACATACAGTTTCGGTGTAGAAACAAATACACTAAACCCTGAAGATTATTGGGAAATTGGTGCTTATACATCTATCCTTCCATATGATATTGGACTTCAAGCTAGTTATGGTGATTATGATAAAACAGGCGATAATTATTCTATAGGAGTAAGTAAGTCATTTGAAAAATTTGATTTAAGTGTTGCTTATATTGATTTTTCTCATGACAGTGATTCAAACTTAGATGAAGATAATGTTGTAGCTACTGTTAGTTTTAGCTTTTAGTATTTAAAATATAATTTGTTTCATATTCCATATATTATTTGGAATATGAATGTTAATAAGTTTACCTTTTAGTGGCACCAATCACAGGCATATTGTTTATTTTATTAAAGTGGGAATTTTTTTCATTTGAGGTATTAATATTATTATAGACTGCCATTTTATCAATATACTCTTGTAGAGTAAAATCTCTATCCTTGTCTTGATATTTTTCTTGTACCTCATTTTGTTTTTCAACTTGCTCTTTAGTCATCACTTTTAGAACTACATTTGTTTTTGCATCTACTAATTTTGCAGTACCATCTTTATTAGAGATGATTTTTATCTTTGTTTCTCCTGTGGGAGTTTTTGCATTTGATACAGTAGGATTCCATTCATTTTTTAACCAATCATCAAGTAAGTTTTGCATTAAGGCAGTTTTTTTTCCTTTTTTTCCTGCAAGAATATTTAAGGCTTTATTTTGAGATGGATTAACTCCATCAACTTTAGAACATGCGTTGAATATAAATACCATAGGTATAAGTAATAATAATTTTTTCATAGAGACAGTATACAGAAATATTGTCACAAATCTGTTACCTTTTTTAATGTTTTATAAGAAAGATTAATATTTTATTGTAAGTTTAATTTTACTTTAAAGATATAAATGACATACTTGTGACATATTTAGATTTGGGAGAATATAAATGAGATTAACAAAGTTAAGTTTAATAGCAGTAATGCTAATAGGTTCAAGTGCGCTTGCACTTGAAAATACAAAAATATCTGGTACAGCTGGATTATTTTATGGTACTCAAGATTCTGATGCAGCAAATGCACCAGATCTTTTTTCTAAAGATTCAGCATATACTAACTATTTTGCTCACTTAGATGTAACAAGTGATCTTACTAATGGTGTGTCAGCTGGTATTGGTGCACAAATAATTACAACTTTAGGGGTTGAGCATAATTTAGTAAATTCTGTATTTTCAAATGCGCACACAGCTGGTTCTTCTAATGGAGCATCATTTGGTAATGGTTTACAAGTTGATTCTGCAATGTGGATTGATGAATTATGGATAGCAGGTTCTGCATATGACACAACTTTAAAAATTGGTCGTCAAGCTTTAGATACTCCTTTTGCATTTACAGAGAGTTGGGGTGTTGATAAAAATACTTTTGAAGCAGCTGTAATTATTAATCAAAGTATTCCTAATACTACTTTAATTGCTACTACAATTGGTAAATCAAATGGTTCTGCTGATGATAGAACAAGTGCTCGTGAAAGTATTACAGGTTCTGGAAATTTAAATAACTTAAGTTTAACAGCTGCTGGTTATGTTGCTGCTGATGGTGAGTTTAATACCTTTGGTAATCAAGGCACATATGCTTTTGGTTTTTTAAATAACTCTATTGAATCACTTACTGTTCAAGGTTGGTATTATGATATGGTTCAATTAGCTGAAGCATATTGGCTACAAGCTGATGTAAATGTAGATGGTATTATGGTTGGTTTTCAATATATGAATACTGATTTAGATAGAGGTGCAGAACTTGGTGACATTACTAACACTAATACAAATACTATAGCAGGTTCTACAGAAGATACAACAGCTTGGTCTGCAATGCTTGGTTATGAAATGAAAGATGTTGCTACCTTTAAAATTGCTTTTTCTGATGTTGATGAAGATGGTACATTGGCTGTTGCTAATACTGCAACAGGTTCTATAGCTACAGTTGGTGGTCAATCAAAACTTTATACTGAAATGTGGTGGAATTATGGTCGTGTTTCTGCTGTAGGTTCAGAGTCTTTCTCAATTACTGCTGAAGGCAGTGTATCAGATGTTGATTTATTATTAGGTTACTATAATGCAGATATAGAAGCAGGTAGTGCTACTGTAAATCTTCTTCGTGGTTTTTCTAGCATAGAGTTAACAGAAGTCACATTAGTTGCATCTAAATCTTTTGGTCCACTAGATACTTCTTTGGCAATTATTTATGCTGATCTTGAAGATAATACAACACCAGCTAATGATGTTAAAACAACAGATTTTCAAGTATATTTAACATATAATTTTTAAGAGAAATTTTTATAATTTACTAAGCTTATTCTTTTATTCTCAAAAAAGAATAAATTTATATTTCAGTCCATTTCCTGCTTTCCTGTTTTGTAGGGAAATGGGCCCTTCTCATCCTCTTATTTCCTGTTTTGTAAGAAGATGAGCAGAGTCCATTTTAAGTAAAAAGTTATTTATGGTCTCTTGCTTAATTTTTTTGGATATACTTTTTACTATGAATAAACTAATTAAAAAAATCTTTTATATACTTTTTATGCTTATTCTCATATCTATCATATCATTTTTAGCAATTCATGCTGCACCAAATAGCTTCTTTGGAGCAGGTGAATTAAATCCAAATATGACACCAGAAGCAATAGCGGCTTTAAAAGCTATATATGGGTTAGATAAACCACTTCTACAGCAATATACTGACTGGGTTATAAATATTTTTTCTTTCAATTTTGGTATCTCATTTGTTAATGGACAAGATGTTAGTTCTGAGATACTAAAGAGGCTACCGATAACTATTAGTATGAATATAATAGCTCTACTAGCTGTATTTTTTATATCTTTGTATTTAGGTATAAAATCAGCACTTAATTATGAAAAAAAAGCTGATTATATTATTCGTCAAATTTCTTTAATCTCTTTTTCAATGCCATCATTTTATTTAGCATTGTTGTTTATTATATTTTTCTCACTTAATTTGGACTTATTTCCAATAGCAGGTCTTCACTCTATTGAGCCAAAAGTGGGTTTTGAGTACTATCTTGATATGGCTTGGCACTTAGTCTTACCAATAGGAGTTATGATATTTGTTGGTTTAGGGAGTATGATTATATATGTCCGTTCACTCACTTTAGAGATACTAAAGAGTGACTATTACTATTTTGCATTATCTCGTGGATTGAAAAAAAAAGAGTTATTAAAATATTATATTTTTCCAAATCTTTTACCACCAATCATTACTCTTTTAGGATTATCTATTCCTGGATTAATAGGAGGTAGTGTTATTTTAGAGTCTATATTTGGGATTGAGGGCATGGGACAGCTATTTTTTATGAGTGCATTAAGTAGAGACTACCCTATAATTATGGGAACTTTAATGATTACAGCATTTTTAACACTGCTTGGGAATATGATAGCGGATTTAATTTTATTAAAATTAAATCCATATATGAAAAGAGGATAAAAGAGAGTCAGGATAGATTTTTCTCTGAGCTTGAAAAGAGTTAACTATGAGAACATTGCCTCTAATGCATCCAAGCCATCTTTAGCTTCTTGAATCTCACCATCTTCATTAGTTGTATTGTCTGTTTCAACTAACTCAATATTTAATCCACTCAACATTGAAGCTAAACGGATATTTATACCACTTTTACCAATGGCTTTTGATTTTTGATCTGCTGGCAGAGTTATAATAGCTTTTTGGGCCTCACCCTCTTCATTTTTAATTATCTCAACAGTAGAAATAATTGCTGGTGACATAATTCTTGAGATAAAAAGTTCTGGAATAGATGTATATTCTATGCAGTCAATATTTTCACCAATTAACTCTTGACTAACGGCATTAATACGAACACCTTTAACACCAACAGTTGCTCCAACAGCATCAACTTGTGGATGAGTGCTTATAAGTGCTATTTTAGCTCTTTCACCAGGTATACGAGCACTAGCTTCTACAATTACGGTTCCATCAGAAATTTCAGGAACTTCAAGTGCTAAAAGTTCTTCTAAAAATTTAGGAGAGGTACGAGATAGTTCTATTTGGATGCCATTTTCTTTATCCATATTAACACGACGAACAACAGCTTTCATATGATCACCTACTTTAAATACTTCACCTTTTATACGGCTTTTCATTGGTAGTACAGCACGAACTTCATCAATTTCTATATATGTTGAGCTATTCGCATCAACTCTTGTAACTCTACCTGTTACAAGTGTTCCTATTTTTGATTTATATTTATTAAAAAGTTCATTTTCTACAAGTCTTTGAATATGATATTCTATTTCACGATGAAGTTGAGATGCACCTGTTCTACCATACTCCTCTAAAGAGTGTGGAATTTGAAGTTGATCATCAAGTTCTATTTGGTCATCATACTCTCTAGCATCACTTATAGAAATATATGAAGGAGCTAAGTCTTCATCATTAAGTCTTTCATCTTCATCTGAAACTACTGTAATTGTTTGAATTATATCTAGGTTTTTTGTTTCATCATTTATGACTGCTTCAAATGTAAATTTTTGATCAATTACTCTTTTTGCTGTTTGGGTAAATGCTGTTTTTAGAGCTTCTATAACTTTATCAGGTTGAAGATTTTTTTCATGTGCAATTGCTTCTGCAATATCTAGAATTTTTTCCATATTTATGCCTTTTAAATGGTGTTTCACAAAAAATAAATGTTAAAAGTTTATAGTGATTTCTTATGATGTATGACATTATATCTAACACTCTATAAAATCAACTTTAATCAACTTTTTAGTAGAGTTTAACTATAATGCAAAACATTAAGATATAAGGATAAAACGATGGATTTGAAATTTGCAAGAACAGATATTACTACGAAACCAAAAAAAGCTGACTTAAGTAAAATGGAAGCTAGTGTTGAAAAAGATGATAGTGTAATTTTTTATTTTGATAGAGAAAATTCTCATAAAGATTTGTTAGAACTTCAGGACTATTTTGAAAAAAAAGGTAAAAGTTTTTACATGAGTGAAGTTAAATATGGTCTTTCTGATAGTGAGTACATGTACCAAGTTCATATTATTAACTAAAATTAATGTCAAAAAAATTATTTATTGAGACACTTGGTTGTGCAATGAACTCTCGTGATTCAGAGCATATGATTGCACAACTAAGTGAGAAAGAGGGCTACGAAATTACAGATGATATGCCTTCGGCTGATTTAATTTTAATAAATACATGTTCAGTAAGAGAAAAACCAGTGGCTAAACTATTCTCAGAACTTGGTGTTTTTAATAAAAAGAAAAAAACCTCTGCAAAGATAGGTGTATGCGGATGTACTGCATCTCATCTTGGTGAAGAGATAATTAAAAGAGCTCCATATGTGAGTTTTGTTTTAGGTGCTAGAAATGTATCTAAAATTACAGAAATAATCCATAAAGAAAAAGCTGTTGAAGTAGATATAAACTATGATGAGAGTGAATTTGCATTTGATGATTTTAGAACATCTCCATATAAAGCTTTTATAAATATATCTATAGGATGTGATAAAGCATGTACTTATTGTATAGTTCCTAAAACCCGTGGTGATGAGATATCAATTCCTGATGAACTTATTATTCGTGAAGCTAAAAGAGCAGTTGACAATGGAGCAAAAGAAGTTTTTCTTCTTGGTCAAAATGTAAATAATTATGGTCGCCGTTTCTCAGGAAATCATGAGAAGGTAAACTTTTCAAAACTTCTTCGCAGACTTAGTAAAATTGATAAACTTCAAAGGATTCGTTTTACATCTCCTCACCCTTTTCATATGGATGATGAGTTTATAAGTGAGTTTGCAAAAAACCCTAAAATTTGTAAATCAATGCATATGCCACTTCAAAGTGGATCAAGTAAAGTTCTTAAGGATATGAAGCGTGGTTACTCAAAAGAATGGTTTTTAGAGCGTATTGCTAAATTAAGAAGTGAGTGTCCAAAGGTTAGTATAAGTACTGATATTATTGTTGCTTTTCCTGGTGAGAGTGATGAGGACTTTGAAGACACAATAGATGTAATGAAAAAAGTAAGATTTGATCAGATTTTTTCATTTAAATACTCATCACGTCCTGAAACTGAAGCAGAGCATTTTACAAATACAGTAGATGAAGATGTAGCATCTTATAGACTTACAACTCTTCAAAATCTTCATACAGATATTTTAGATGAAAAAAATGCAACACACCTTGGAAAAGTTTACCGTGTTTATTTTGAAGATTTAAACAAAGATCACTTTGTAAGTGGTAGAAGTGATAATAACCTTGTTGTGAAGGTTAAGGGTTCAGATGAGCTTTTAGGTGAGTTTAGAGATGTAAAAATTACACAAATTGGACGAACAATTTTAACTGGGGAACTTGTTGGCTAAAAAGTTATTTCGTGCAATAGCACTAATAATAGTACCATTTTTGGCATCTATCTTAATTCGATTATTATATTTAACAAATAAAAAAAAATTCTATATACTAAAAACGCTAGGTGATGAGCCTATTATCTTTGCTTGTTGGCATGGAGAACTTTTGATGCTCCCTTATTTATATAAGAAATTTAGAAAAACTCCACATGCAAAAGTTTTAATATCTAGTCATTTTGATGGTATGCTAATTTCCAAAACAATAAAATATTTTAGACTAGGAACTATTGCAGGTTCAACAAATAGAAATGCAACAAGAGTCTTAATTCAAGGGATTAAAGCCTTAAGAGATGGTTATGATATTGGAATTACACCAGATGGTCCAAAAGGTCCTAGATATGAAGTTGCAGATGGTATAATTGTTATGGCACAAAAAACTAAATGTAAAATAGTTTTGATTGGAATAAAACCAACAAAATTTTGGCAACTGAACTCTTGGGATAAATTTATAATTCCAAAGCCATTTGGGACATTAAATTACTATTCAACAGAGCCACTAGATATTAGTGATTTAGAGTTAGAAGAAGCTAAAAACTTAATAAAAGAAAGGTTGAAGAAAAATGAAGCCTAAGTTTGCTATTTTAATTTTAGCAGTATCTTTACTTTTTATAATGGGTATATTTTTTTTAGTAAGTCCATCTTATGAAAAATCATTAAAAGCAAAGTATTATTATAAAACTGGTAACTACAAGCAGGCATATTCACTAGCTAAAGAGGCATTTAGCTTAGATGTATATAATCGCATGGCATCAACAATAATGGCTCAAACTCAAACATCTATAAAGTATGATAGTTATGTTAAAGATGCTAAAAAATATATGTTAGTTATAGACGAAATGGCAAAAAAAGAAAATATAGAAGATTCTGATAGGGCAAGAATAAAAATCATTTGTAAAATAATGTTAAGTTCATATATAAAATTGGCACCAAGTGTAATTACAGATAAAAAGTTAGTAAAAGAGGCTGCTCTATATCATGATAAATTTGAGAAACTGCTTGAAAAAGTCAATAGATACTAATCGTAAAGAATTTTTATATTACCTTGATAATATACGAGGATATTCTGATTTAACTATAAAAAGTTATGATGAATCCCTAAGAGAAGCATTTAAATATATAGAAATTTTTGAAAATGATAAATACATGACTTTTGGTTTGATGCCTTACAGAATAAAAATAGCTTCACTTAATTCAAAAACTATAAGTAAAAAGCTTAGTGCTATTCGTTCCTTTGTAATATATCTTAATGAAAATGGTATAAGTGCAATACTTAATGCAGATGATAATATTAAAGTTGCAAAAACACTGCCAAAGCCAATCTCGCATGAAAATATAATGGAAGCACTATCTTATAGTAAGGGATTTGAAAAGTTAGTTGTGTTGATGTTATACACATCGGGCCTTAGAGTATCAGAGTTGTCT
This sequence comes from Sulfurimonas sp., assembly GCA_021648465.1. Taxonomy (GTDB): domain Bacteria; phylum Campylobacterota; class Campylobacteria; order Campylobacterales; family Sulfurimonadaceae; genus Sulfurimonas. Next base: position 29,863 of record JAKISR010000003.1, read on the forward strand.
TCACTTAAAAAAGATGATATATCAAATGGATGGATAAGAGTTCTAGGTAAAGGAAATAAACATAGAGATGTACCACTTTTACCATTTATAAAAGAGCTATTAGACAATTATTTAAACACATCCATGCAAAAAAAGTTTTTTTTTGAAAAAAAAGGCGAAAAATTAAGCGAAAACAGTTTAAGATATATTGTTACAAAAGTCTTTAGAAGAGTAGGGTTAAAAGTTACCCCTCATCAGCTTCGTCACTCATATGCATCAGGGCTATTAAATAGCAATGCATCCATAGCTGATGTAAGTGAATTATTGGGACACTCATCTATGGCGACAACACAAATATATACAAAATTGGGCAGTGCATTGAAACAACAAAATTATAATAAAGCACATCCGCTTTGTGGAGTAGATAAAATATGACAAACAAATTTTTAGAAACTTTGTATACAAAGGTTTTTATAAATATTATTGTTGAAGATTCACAGACTGTCGTATACATAGAAGTATGCTCTAAAAGTAATGTAATTGAAACTATACAGAAGAGATTTGACACTACAAGGATAAATGCTAAGATGTATGATGTGATACAAGCATATTCTAAACAATCTCCATTTTATTATATTTCAGTTTTAGATAATTCATCACTTCAAGGAGCTTCACCTGCTGTAGATAAGCTTGATATGAATAAATATGCAGATATGAGCTTGATGAAAAGTATCTCTTTTTCGGGTTGGAGTGTTTATTCAGCAGAGTATGATTTAAATAATATTTCCAAAGAGTATAAAAGTATTGGCGTAGATTTTATTTTTTCACCTTTTTTAATGATGACAAAATTTTTTGAAGACAAAATAAGTACAAATTTATCAATGTTTATATTAGTTGAGAGCAACTATCTTACTATAGCTATATTTGATAACTCAAAATTACTTTATGCTAAATACGCAGATACACAATATCAAAAAGATGATGACTTATCAATAAATATACCTTTGGATGATGAATATGATGATGTTTCACTTGATATTGATGGTATAAATTTAGAAGATATTGATATAGATGACGATAATTCTTTAGATGATTTTGCAAATATAGAAGATTTAGATAGTGGTAACGAAATAGATGAATTTTCTGAAGCTAAAGATATTAAAGAAATAAAACAAGATAATAATGATGATATCGGTTCAGTTGATTTTTATGAAGATTATCAGAGATTTTTATGTATACAAAGTTCTTTAAGTTCTTTTTATAAAGATGATAAATATGATAGTAAATTTATAGAGAGTACTTATATTGCAGATGGTATAGGTGTTAGTAATGCACTTAAAAAGTATCTTGAAGAGGAAATTTTTCTAAGTGTATATGTTAGAAAAATCGATCTTGGTAAAGAGTTATGTAATATGGCAAAGGCTGAATTAGATGCGATTTAGCTATATAAAACCTAGAAAAAAAACAATTTTTACAAAAGATATACAGTTGCTGTTTACTTTTTTTGGTGTTACTTTATCTATGCTATTTTTAACATATATGTTTTTATTATTTCGTGATTATAGATTTGAGCAAAATAAAATAGATCTTATAAAAATAAATCAAGAACTAAGTGCTGATATTTTAAAAATGAACAATCATATTATTTATATCAAAAAACAAAATCTTCAAGCAGAAAAAATTTTTATAAAAAACAGTATTTTAAAAGATAGTATAAATAATCTTTTTGATTTAATACCAACTAGAATAACACTTTCACAAGCACAAATAATGGAAAATGGATTAATTCTACATGGAATAACACCAAATAAAGATGTTTATAATTTTATGCTTCAAGCACCATTACGTTCTATCTTTCACCGAAGTTATAGTAGTTTTTATCCTGCACAAAACGGTTGGTTGAGATTTGTATCTACAAATTATATTGATGAGGAGGAGTTAAGTGATGAAAATTAATTTCTCTAGGCAAAATATTTATCTTTTAGCAATTTCTACTTTTTTATTGATTTCTGTTTTGATATTTTCTTTTTCGGTTTTAATTCCTAAAGGTAAAGAGTATAGAATTAAAAAAGCAGAACTTAAAAAAATGGATCTTAAAGCAAAGCAACTAGATAATTTTTCATATAAAACAATGGAGATACTTCAAAAATTACAAAGTGACAATCGCCACATCATAACAGCTTTTGATACTGATTTTAATCCACAAAGGTTTGAAAAACAGTATAAAAATTTCTTTACGTCTTTAAAGCTATCTAAAAAAACTAGAATTGATAATGATAATGAGTTTAGTGTATATGAAGTAAATACAACTTCACAAATAAGTTCACCAAAGAGTTTTTACAATTTTTTAGAGGCAATTAATAAAAGTGACTGGATAATCAGTGTAAATTTTCCAATTAATTTTAAAAGAGATGGTGAAACTATCAATTCACACTTTACAATGAAAGCCTATAAAAATAAAAAAGATTTAAATATTACTAAATAGCTCTTTTACTTTAAAAAAAGCTTTTTCATCTTGGTATAAATAAAGACGTAATTTAGGTTCTATTTTTAAAGCTCTGCACTCCTCTTTAAACTCACGAGACATTGAAGATTTCAAAGATAAATATGGTGCTATAAATATAAAAAACTCATTTTGATTTACTATAAATTTTCTACCAATAACAACTGTATTTTCATTTTTTAAAAGTTCTCTTTCATTTGCACTAAGTAGATGTTGTTTTGATTTTAGGTACTTATCTATACTATATATATTTGCTCTTTGATTTTGTGAGTTTTTAAAATATGCAAACTTATCAATTGTCTCAATCTCTATTTTTTCTAGTAAATTTTGTTTATCTTCATCAAGATAAACAAAACTTTTTTTAATACCATTTAAATATTTTTCTAAAAGAGGTGTTGCATAATTGTGTCTAAATGAATTTCTCTTAATATCTTCATTTAAATTACTTTTATCTTGAAAATATATGATATTTTTAGTATTTAAGAATTCAAGAAGTTCACTTTTGTCTAAACCTAGAAGTGGACGAATCAGTTGATAATTGTCTCTTTGCTCGACACTCTTCATTCCAGCAAGTTCAACACAACCAGCACCTTTACAAAATTGCATAAGCATCCATTCAAACCTATCTCCAAGATGATGAGCGGTTAAAAGATTGTTGTATTTATATGAAGAGATTAATTTTTCAAAAAAGTCATATCTTATCTTTCTTGCAGATGATTCAAAATTTTTCTCAATCTTTTGTGCATTATGAATATGACATGTCAAATTATATTTTAGTGCAATATCTTTTGCATAAGTAACTTCTTCTTTACTTTGCTCTCTTAGACCATAATCAACAATAGCAATGTCAAATTTTATACCATTTTCTTGTAAAATGAAAAATAGAGCAGAAGAGTCAACACCACCAGAAAAAGCTAAAAGATTTTTTTTATTTTTTAATTTTGAAAGAGTATTATTTTCAAGCATTATGTACTGCAGCAGTTAAGATGTTACCAACTAAGTCTGTAATTTTTGCTTTATAAATTTTACCAAATTCTAAATCTTCATCCTTAGTTCTGTCATTTACATAAATCTCACCATCAATTTCAGGTGCCCAGATAGTCTCTTTAGCACTTAATAGATATTCATGCTCATCACTCTCGCCATCAATAACAATCTCGACATCTCTACCAATCTCAGCTTTAAGAGATTTTTCTAAACATTGTGATGATATGTCACCTAAAATATCTGCACGCTCTGCTATGACTTCTGTAGAGATTTTTTCACTCATATCAAAAGCGAGAGTTGTTTCTTCATCTGAATATGAAAATACATTAATTCTATCAAATCCGAAAGATGAAGCAAATTCACACATCTCATTAAACATCTCTTGTGTTTCATTTGGATGACCAACTATAAAACTTGTTCGTACAAAAGAGTTAGGAAGTGATTTCATAAAGTTTAAAAGTTCAAGAGTTTTGCTTTTCCCAAAACCACGCTTCATCATAAGTAACATTTCATCGTTTATATGTTGAATAGGCATATCAAAGTAATTATGAAAAATTTCACTTTTTGCTATATTTTTAAGAAGTGAGATGGTTGTAGTTGATGGATAAAGATAAAGAATTCTTGCACTTTTTACATAATCAATAAGCTCTATTCTTTGGATAAGTAAACTTAGCCCATCTTTAATATTTTGATCTCTTAAGTAAGAAGAACTATCTTGAGAAATAAAAGAAAAATCATAATAACCTTTTTTTACTAAACCTTCAACCTCTTTAGCAATAGAGTCAAGTCCTCTAGAGTTCAGTTTACCTTTAAATGATGGGATAGCACAAAAACTACACACTTGGTTACACCCTTCTGAGAGTTTTATGTATGCATGATAAGTTGAACCTGTTACAACTCTCTCTGCTCCATCTATCAAAAAAACTTCATCAGAGAAACGGCTTTTTCTCTCTTGTAGTAACTCGTCTATTTTGTCATAATCACCAACACCAGTAAAGATGTCAACCTCTGGCATTTGAGTAGCTAACTCCTCTTTATATCTCTCACTTAAACATCCAGCCATTACTAAAACAGAATCATCTTTTCTAGCATTGTGAAGATTTAAAACTGTATTTATAGATTCCTCTTTAGCAGCTTCGATAAATCCACATGTATTTACAATAATCACATCAGCACTATTTGTTTCATCTGTTAACTCAAAGTTTTGAAGTTTCCCCATCATCACTTCTGTATCAACTAGATTTTTTGTACAGCCAAGAGAGACTATATGAAGTTTATTACCCATTATTATCACTTATATTTTTTGATATTATACAGTAATTAATTATGCTGATTAAAATACCTATTTATTTGAGTCTATTTTATTTTATTAATGTCAATAATAATAAGGGCACCTCTAAAACTATTAACACATGATTAAAACTCTTTATCAATATTTGATATATAAATATAATAGTATATGAAGATGATTACAAGATTATTTCAATATAATTTTAGTATGAAAATATATGACATATTAATTCTTGGAGCAGGAGCAAGTGGGCTGATGTGTGCTTCTCACCTTGATGGAAAACTTAGTGTAGCGATGGTTGATATAAATTCTAAAGTCGCACAAAAATTAAAAATTTCTGGTGGCTCAAAGTGTAATATTACAAATGTATATGTAAGTGAGAATAATTATGATGGAGATAGGGAGTTTATATCTTACTCACTTAATAATTTTACAAAAGATGATTTGTTAGATTATTTTTATAAACATGGAGTTGAACCAATTATCAAAAAAGAGCGTTATTATTTTTGTAAAGACTCCTCAGAGGAGATTATAAATGTACTCAAAAAAAACACACAACATGTTGATATACTTTTAAATAGAGACATTTTAAATGTAGAGAAAAAAGACAATATATTTGAGGTAAAAACTTCAAAAGGACTTTTAAAAGCAAAAAAACTCATAATAGCAACAGGTGGAAAAAGTTTTAAAAATCTTGGTGCTAGTGATATTGGATTGCTAATTGCAAAAAGCTTTGATATAAAAGTAAAAGAGTTTACTCCAGCTCTTGTTGGTTTGACTGTTCAAAAAGAGCAGTTTTGGATGAAAGAGCTTAGTGGTTTAAGTTGTGAAGTTGAGATAAAAGTAGAAGATAGAGTTTTAAAAGAAGATATGTTATTTACTCATAAAGGGATAAGTGGGCCGTGTGTATTGTCTACCTCACTTTATTGGAAAAAAGGAAAAATTTCTATAGATTTTTTGCCTAATAGTAATATTTTAGAGTTAAGTGAGAGCAGTAAAAAACTTATAAGTTCTGTAATACCTTTACCAAAAAGATTCTCAAAAGAGATACTAAAAGCTTTAGATGTTGATGATATAGAGTGTAAAAAAATAACTAAAGAACAAAAAGTAAACTTATCAAAGATTCATAACTATGAGTTTGCACCAGCTGGTAATTTTGGATTTAGTAAAGCTGAGGTTTGTCGTGGTGGTGTTTTGAGTGATGAATTAAATTTTGCAACTTTTGAATCATTACAAAATTCAAACCTCTTTTTTATAGGTGAAGTAATTGATGTTACTGGTGAGCTTGGAGGATATAATTTTCAGTGGGCTTTTTCTAGTGCTGTTACTTGTGCAAAAGCGATAAATAGTTAAAAAATATAAATAGTGTGAAGTGACACTTGACACTATTTATAAAATAAGGTATAACTCTAAAATAAAGAAAATATTTAGGAGTTGTTATGTCTATAAAGATGGCTGAACTTATGAAGCAAACTGGTGAAACACGCTCAACTCTACTTTTTTATGTAAAAGAGGGTCTACTGCAAGAACCTATGAAATCTAAACCAAATGTGCATCTTTATACAAATGATTCTATAGAGCGTGTTCATATGATTAAAACTTTGCAAAATCAACTACATTATACTATCACACAAATCAAACAAGTTTTTGATGATAATTCTTTTGATTTTAATAATGGGGTGGATGTGTTACTACAAAAACTCGATCTTTTTACTGGTGTTAAACAACATAATTTTAAAACTATAAAAGATGCCTTGGAAGTTTATGATTTAACCCAATGGAGTATAGATTATTATATTAAAGAAGGTGTTGTTGAAATTCATAATGGTTATTTTAATGATAGTAGTTGGAAAACTCTTAAAATATTAAGTAACCTTAGAAGTTCTTCTAAAAGTAGAGAATTGCTACTATCCTATGTAAAAGTTGCAAAAGAGTTGGCTGTATTGGAGATAGACTTGGGGACTGAACTGCTTAACAATGATAATACAAACCTTGCTCAAGAGATTTTTTTAGATACTATTCTTACCCTTAAACCATATATTTTTAATCTCCAAACAAAACTTGAACACAAAAGGAGAACAGATGTCTAATGTAACTTCAAATATTTACAAGATTAAAGGTTTTTTACCATACATAATAGTTGTGTTTTTAAATGCTTTTACAGATTTAGGACATAAAATAATTATTCAAAACACTATATTTAAAATATATGATGGTCAAACTCAAATAATTTTAACAGCAATAGTAAATGCACTTATTTTGATTCCTTTTATTTTACTTTTTTCTCCAGCAGGTTTTTTATCTGATAAGTTCAGTAAAAGTAAGGTTATGATTATTGCAGCTTGGGCAGCTGTAGTAATCACACTTGGTATTACACTATCATACTATTTAGGTGAATTCAAATTAGCTTTTTTCTTAACTTTAGTACTTGCTATTCAGTCTGCTATTTATTCACCTGCTAAGTATGGATATATAAAAGAATTAGTTGGAAATAAGCATCTTACTTTGGGAAATGGGATTGTTCAAGCTGTTACAACTGTTGCCATTTTAGGTGGTATCTTTATCTACTCTGTATTTTTTGAAGGTTTATTAGCTGGAGAAACTTTTAATACAAGTGAGGAGCTATTAATAGCTATTGCACCGATAGGTTGGGCTTTGGTAGTTGGTTCTTTAGTTGAGCTTTTTCTTGCATATAAACTTCCAGATACAAAGATAAATAGTAAGAAAAAATTTAATTTTAAAAAATATTATACAGGTAAATATTTAAAAAATAATATGAAAATAATCAATAGTAATAGTATTATCTTTCATTCTATTATTGGTCTTTCATTGTTTTGGTCTATCTCTCAGGTAATTCTTGCAAGTTTTCCATCATATGCAAAAGAAGTGCTGTTTATGCAAAATACTATAGTTGTTCAAGGTATGATGGCATTAGCTGGGGTTGGCATAGTTATTGGCTCTATTATTGTTGGAAATATTTCTAAAAATTACATAGAAACAGGAAGTATTCCAGTAGGTGCTTTAGGTATAACAATAGCACTATTTCTTCTTCCAAATCTGATAAATCCTATCCTTATAGGTATAAATTTTTTGGTTTTTGGTTTTTTTGCGGCTTTTTTTATTGTACCGTTAAATGCACTTATTCAGATTAATGCAAAAGAGCATGAACTAGGTATTACTATAGCTGGTAATAATTTTGTACAAAATGTATTTATGGTTAGTTTTTTAGCTTTTACTGTCGTACTTGCTATTTTTGGAGCGAGTGGAGTTAGTCTGTTTTACCTGATGTTATTTATTTCAATTGTTGGATCTGTATATGTGATTAAATATATTCCACAATCAATGATAATATTTTTAGTATCTTTTATTGTTTCACGCCGTTTTAAAATTGATGTCTTAGGGTTTAATAATGTTCCTCAAACAGGTGGTGTTCTTCTTTTGGGAAATCATATCTCATGGCTAGATTGGGCAATCATACAGATTACAATGCCTCGTAAAGTTCGTTTTGTAATGGAGAGAACTATATATGAAAGATGGTATTTGAAATTTTTTCTAAATTTCTTTAAAGCCGTACCAATCTCAGCTCGTGGAGTAAAAGAGGCTGCACAAAAAGTTAGTGAACTTTTAAATAGTGGTGAAGTAGTTTGTCTTTTTCCTGAGGGAACTATTAGTCGTACAGGACAATTAAGTGAGTTTAAAAGAGGTTTTGAATTTATGGCAAAAAATGCAAATGCTGTTATAGTTCCATTTTATCTTTGTGGTTTGTGGGGAAGTAGATTTTCCCGTTCATCTTCAAAATTTAAAGAAGCTAAGAAAACTAAAAAGCGTGATATTGTTGTCTCTTTTGCAAAGCCTATAAATATATCTAGTTGTGCTGTTGATGTAAAGCAAAAAGTTTTTGAGCTATCTATTAGTTCATGGAAACACTTTACACAAAACTTTCCATCTATGCAAGAAGCTTGGGTAAATACTGCTAAGCGTTTGGGTTCTGAGTTTTGTATGGCTGATTCAAAAGGTAAAGCTATATCTTTTTCAAAAGCCTTAACAGGTACAATTTTATTCTCAAACTTTATACAAAAAAACTCTGAACAAAATATTGGTATATTGATGCCAACAGTATCAGCTGGTGCTATAGTAAATATGGCAGCTCTAATGGCTGGTAAAACAGTTGTAAATCTTAATTATACAGCATCGATGAGTTCTTTAAAAACCTCAATAAAAAAAGCTGAGATAAAAACTATATACACAGCAAAAGAGTTTATAGAAAAGCTAAAAACAAAAGGTTTTAATATAGATGAACTTCTTGGTGAAAGTAAAATTATCTATCTTGAAGAGCTAAAAGCTGAGATATCAAAATCAAAAGCATTAGTAACATTTTTTATGGTTAAGTTATTACCATCTTTTATAATTAAGAGTTTGTTTATAAAAAAAGCATTAAGTGAGGATGTTGCTGCAATACTTTTTAGTTCAGGTTCAGAAGGTGAACCAAAAGGTGTAATGCTTACTCATAAAAACTTTATGGCAAACATTAGACAGATTTCAGATGTTTTAAATATGCAAGATGAAGATGTACTTTTAGCATCTTTGCCATTATTTCATGCTTTTGGATTAACTGCTACAACTTGGTTACCTATGATTGAAGGGATTCCAATGGTTTGTCATCCAGACCCAACTGATGCTGTAGGGATAGGAAAAGCTATTGCAAGATATAGAGCAACTGTTATGTTTGGAACTTCAACTTTTTTAAGACTTTATGCAAAAAATAAAAAAGTACACCCTTTAATGTTAGAGAGTCTTAGGCTTATTATTGCAGGTGCAGAGAAATTAAATCCTGAAGTTAGAAAAATGTTTAAAGAGAAGTTTCATAAAAATATATATGAGGGATATGGAGTAACAGAATCTTCACCTGCTTCTAGTATAAATATACCAGATATCTTAATAACAAATAAGCTTACTATTCAAGTAGGAAGTAAGGAGGGTAGCATAGGTTTACCGCTTCCAGGAACAGCTTTTAAAATAGTTGATCCAAACACTTTAAAAGAGTTAGACATAGATGAAGATGGATTGATTTTGATAGGTGGACCACAAGTTATGAAAGGTTATCTCAAAGATGATAAAAAAACTAAAGAAGTTATGACAGAAATAGATGGGCAGAAGTGGTATAAAACAGGAGATAAAGGTCACTTAGATTTAGATGGTTATCTTTATATAGTAGATAGATATTCCCGTTTTGCTAAACTTGGTGGGGAGATGGTCTCACTTGGAGCTATTGAGAGTGAGATTCAAACATATATAAATAATTCTGACGTAGAACTTTTAAGTGTAAATTTGCCAGATGAGAAAAAAGGCGAAAAGATTGTTTTACTTATTCAAGGATATGAAGATGCATCAACACTTAAAAAAGCTTTGGTTGATTCAGGAATGAATCCATTAACAATCCCTTCTGAAGTATTTGAAGTTCAAAGTATTCCAAAACTTGGAAGTGGAAAAAGTGATTTTGCAGGTGCAAAAAAATTGGCTTTAGAGCTGTGCAGAGAATAAAATAATTTTTTTTGATATTTATATTATGTATTAGTTTTATTACAGTATAGTTAAGTTTCAAATATTAAATTAAGGAGATGATAGTTAAATGTTCAATAAGTTAATGATTTTTTTTAGTATTATTATTATTTTAATAACTATGAACAGTAACTATCATTTTCACAACTCTCACATTGATAATCACCATAACAATTCCCATTATCACCATCACATAGAGGTTGATTTTTATGATGGAACTACTGAACAATCAAATCTTCATCATGTAGAACATACTCAATATTTAGAGAATATCGGCATAATAAGTAGTGTACTTTTAGTACTTCTCTTTATTGGTATTAATTTTTCTTTTTTGTTGTTACCTCGAACAAAAGTATCTGCAAAACAAAATTCTAAAATTCTATTTTGCAGATACTTTTTTATCTACCCACCTCCAATTCTAATTCGTTCTATTCTTTTTCACGCACCTCCAAATAATCATTCTTAAATTATCAACTTTATTGTCTTTTAAAAACAAATTATATTTGTTATATAGAGACTCGTACATATTGAAAAAATAAATATAAGGAATATTATTTATGAAAATTATTATCTTGTTTTTAGTGATAACTATAAACATATACGCAACAAAAACTACTTATAAGTGGGATGACTTTATTCAAAAAGCAGTAGATGCTTCATTGGTTCTTAGACAAAATGATGCACAGTTGGCTATAAAAAGAAGTGAAATCACTCAATCAACTTTATTAGAAAATCCTACATTTGAAATCTCATTTGATAATGGATTGAAAAATAGTATCGATTATTCATATCTTGAATTTACTCAAAAATTACCTGCATTAGGTGAACGATATTTAAAAAAGAGAACAGCTCAGCTCTACTTAAGAAGTGAGCAATACTCTAAAGATGCAACTTTACTTAAAGTTCAATATAGAGCAGCATCTCTTTTTCAAGAAATATATTTTTTAAAAAAACAGATTGATATTGTTAATCAACAACTTATAGAAATTAAAGATTTACAAAAAAAATCAAAAAACCGTGAAGAATTAGGTGAAATTTCAAGTTTTGAAAATTCTCGTATTGATATCTTAAAACAACAAGTGGTTATGAGGAAAAAAAAATTACAAAACAGCTATATAAAATTAATGTTTGATACACAATCACTACTCAATATAGATAATGAAATTTTAATTTTAGGAGATATTATTAAATTTAAAAAAGAAGAGATAGAAGTTTTAATAAGCTCTCTTAAAAAAAGCCCCCAATATTTAAAATATAAAGCTGAATTAGAAGCGACAAAACAAGAACTAAAATTAGTAAAAGCAACACGATATGCATTACCTGAATTGTATGTCTATTCAGAGCGTGATCTTAATTTAAATAATAGTGTTGATAATACATATGGTTTTGGTTTTAGACTATCTATACCATTATGGGATACTAAAGAGACTAAAATGGAAATACAAAACGCTAAAATACAAAAAAGTGCAATTAAAGCTCAAGAGATTCTATACAAACTTAAACGCAGTGTTAACGGATATCATAAGCTTTATAAAAGTACTACACTACAAGTTAAAAATTATAAAATAAATTTACTTGAACCCTCTAAAAAATATTATGAAACAAGTGTATTTTTGTTTGAGCTTGGTGAGAGTAATTTACTTGAACTTTTAGATGCACAAGCACTCTATTTTCAAAGTCAACATGAATATCAAAATTTAATTTCACAATCTCACATCTATTGGCTTAAGCTTTGTAGTGTAGCCAATATTAACCTACTAAAGGACAATTAATGAAACAACTATCTTTAATATTTTTTACAATACTACTGTTTTTAAGCGGCTGTAGTGAAAAACATGAAGCACACACACAAGCTGTAGAAGAAAAAATAGAACCTGAGCCTGTTGCTATTACTGACTACACTAAACAAACAGAGTTATTTGTAGAGTTTGATCAATTTGTTCTTAATCAGGAATCTACTTTTTTAGCACATTTTACATATATGGATACATTTAAACCATTTACAGAGGGTTATGTAAAAGCATGTCTTACCTATTTAAACCAAATAACTGAGTGCTTTGATGTTGACTCACCAGTTCGTAAGGGTATTTTTAAACCAGTTGCTATTCCATCACAAAGTGGTAAAGTTGAATTAGATATTACTGTTGAGCAAGGAAATATAAAACAAACACATAAATTAGGTTCATTTCAAGTTTATGAATCAAATGAGAAAATTCCAACTCATGCTGAACAAGAAGAAGATGATGGTATTAGTTATTTAAAAGAGCAACAATGGGAAGTTGAATTTGCAACGCACATAGCTACAAAAAAATTATTAAAAGAATCAGTTTCAACATTTGCTAAAATAGAAGTACCAACTAATCAGGAGTATTTTTTAAGTGCACCTGTAGCAGGAATTGTTACAACAAGTAGAGAATTAGGTGTTGGCTCATTAGTAAGTAAAAATATGGAATTAGCTCATATCACACCATTACTTGGGCAAAAAGAAGATATTTCAACTCTTAAATTTGAGCTAAAAAAAGCAGAAATAAATCTTATGATGAAAAGAGATGAGAATGAACGGGTACAAAAGCTTAAAACTAGAAATGCAGTGTCTCAAAAACGAATAGTAACTGCCCAGCAAAACTATAAAATAGCAAAAGCACAATATGAAAATATAATCCAAAGATTAAATCAGTTTGACACAAGTAGTGGCAGCAAGGTAGGTATTTCATTAAAAAGTCCAATAGATGGTAAAGTTGTTAAACAGCTAGCACTTTCTGGTTCGTATGTTAATGAAGGTGATTCAATACTCCATATAGTAAATCCAAAAAAATTACTACTTAATGTTCGTATACCTCAAAGTGAAGTATCTAAAGTTACTAAACCTTTAGGTGTAGAGTTGATACTTGATGATAATTCGTTTAGTTTTAATGTAGCAAAGGATACAAAATTTCTTTATTTTAGTGATATTATCGATCCAAAAACGCGTTGTGCTTCATTGGTATTTGAGATAAATAATCCCCCTTCATTTTTAAAAGCTGGTATAGGTTACGCTGCAAAAGCTTATACTGGCAAAATTGTGAAAACTTTGGCGATTTTAAAAAGCTCGATAGTAAATGATAATGGACTCCATGTTGTATATGTTCAAGTAGGTGGAGAGAGTTTTGAGCGTCGTAATATAGAGACTGGCATGAGTGCTGGTGATTATATTGAGATAAAATCAGGTGTAAATGATGGTGAACATGTTGTTTCAAAAGGTGCTTATCAAGTTCTTCTATCTGCCTTGTCACCTGCTGCCGCTGGCGCAGGTCATGCACATTAAGGACTTAAAATGTTAGAAAAAATAATTAATTGGTCTTTAGATAAGCGTTTTGTTGTTTTAATTTTGGGTATTGCTATTATGGTTTTTGGAGTTTTAGAACTTAAAAAGTCTGAGGTAGATATTTTTCCAGATTTAACTGCCCCAACTGTTACAGTACTTACAGAATCTACTGCAATGACACCAGTGGAGATTGAACAACTCATCACTATTCCTATAGAAAATGGATTAAATGGACTCTCTGGACTTCGCCGTATTCGATCAAATTCATTAAGTGGAATATCTGTTGTGTATGTAGAGTTTGAATGGGATACGGATATCTATCGTGCTCGTCAACTAGTAACTGAAAAAATTCAGCTTATTAAAGAAAATTTACCACAGGATGTAAAGTCTCCTGTATTAGCACCAATCTCTTCTATAATGGGTGAGATTATGTTTATAGCATTGCATTCAGAGGTACACTCAACACTTGAGTTAAAAACAGTAGCAGATTGGGATGTTCGTCAACGCTTACTTTCAATATCTGGAATTTCAGATATTATACCTATTGGTGGTGATACAAAACAGTATCAAATACTTATTAAGCCTGAAAAATTAATTGATTATGATTTAAGTGTCAATGAAATACTTCAAGCAATTAGACAGTCAAATGAAAATGCATCAGCTGGATATTATGTTCAAAATTCTCAAGAGTATATGCTTAGAGGAATTGGAAGATTTCAAAATATCAAAGATATTGCTAGTACAGTAATTAAAACAAAGAATGGTGTCCCAATACGAATTTCTGATGTAGCCGAAGTTAATATTGGCGCTGCTCCTAAGCGTGGAGAAGGTTCATATAATGGTAACAAAGCAGTTGTTTTAGCTATTCAAAAACAGCCAAATGTAAATACTCTAGAGCTAACTAAAAAGATAGAATTAAGTATTGATAAAATTCAAAAAACTCTGCCAAATGGAATGAAAATAGAAAAAGATTTGTTTAAGCAGTCCTCCTTTATTGAAGCAGCAATTAGCAATCTTTTATATGCTCTTAGAGATGGTGCTATTTTAGTTATTGTAATTGTATTACTTTTTTTACTTAGTATACGAGCTACATTAATTACTCTTACGGCAATTCCTTTATCACTTTTTTCAACCATATTTTTGCTAAATGCTTTGGATATAACAATAAATACAATGACCTTGGGAGGGATGGTTATTGCCCTTGGAGTGTTAGTTGATGATGCCATTATTGTTGTTGAAAATATTATTCGAAGACTTCAGCAAAATAGTGAAAAAGAGCCATCAAAGCAACTTAGTCGTTTAAAAGTTATATCAAAAGCCACACTTGAGATTCAGAGTTCTATAGTTTTTGCTACTATGATTATCTTGTTAGTATTTGTACCACTGTTTTTCTTAGAGGGTATGGAAGGAAAACTACTAGCTCCACTAGGTATAGCATATATTAGTGCGTTAGTTGCTTCTTTAGTTGTTGCTATAACAATCACTCCTGTATTTAGTTACTACTTTTTAAAAATAAAATCAAAAAATGTACATAAAACTTCAAACTTTTTACTGTTTCTCATAAATGTGTATGACAAAGTATTAAACCTTACAATGGATCGTTGGAAAATGCTGGTTATTAGTTTTAGTTTCTTGTTTGTTATAGCAGGTGTATTTTTACTTAATGCAGGAAAATCTTTTCTTCCAGAGTTTAATGAGGGGAGTTTAACTGTAGCTATAGTTTCTTTACCAGGAACTTCTTTAGAAAAATCAGATGCCCTTGGTATAAGTATTGAAGAAGTTTTACTTGGATTTGAAGAGGTTGTCTCAGTTAC
This sequence comes from Sulfurimonas sp., assembly GCA_021648465.1. Lineage (GTDB taxonomy): Bacteria > Campylobacterota > Campylobacteria > Campylobacterales > Sulfurimonadaceae > Sulfurimonas. The sequence goes on from JAKISR010000003.1 coordinate 45,300, forward strand.
AAGAAGAACAGGTCGTTCTGAATTAGACCCTCATGCACAAGGTGTACATGCTTCTGAAATGGAAGTGGAGCTAAAGATGAAAGATCGCTCTAAAGAGGAGTTCCTTGAAGCTTTGAGAAAAGATTTTTCTGGTGTTGCTGGGGTTAATATCTCTGTAGGTCAACCAATCTCTCACAGAATAGATCATATGCTCTCTGGATCAAAAGCAGCTATTGCGATTAAGGTGTTTGGGGAGGATATAAATGAACAACGCGCCATTGCTAAAAAGATAAAAACAATTGTTGAAAATGTAGAGGGTACAGTTGATGTTATGGTTGAGAATCAAACAGATCTTCCTCAAATTGTTATGGAGTTCAATCGTCCAGTTATGGCTTCTTATGGCATAAGTGTATCAGAGCTTAGTGAAATTATTCAAACTGCATTTTATGGCACAAAAGTTACAAAATTTATTGAAAAAAATCGTTTATACGATGTTGTTGTAAAGTATCAGCAGAAAAAAAATGTTGATATCAATGTTATTAAATCAACTTTGATTCAAACTTCTTCTGGGGCACAAGTTTTTTTAGGAACACTTGTAAAAATCTCTGAAGCACGAATGCCATATATGGTTAGTAGAGAAGGTATGGAGCGAAAAGTAGTTTTAACATCAAATGTTTCAAGTAGTGATTTAGTTGGAATTGTGAAAGAGATAAAAAAAGGTATAGCTGAAAATATAAATTTACCAAAAGGTTATCGTATAGAGTATGGAGGACAATTTGTAAGTGCAGAATCATCTTCAGATATATTGATGATTTTAGGGACACTTGTTATGTTTGGTGTATTTATACTTCTATATTTAGCATTTTCTTCTACTAGAGATGCAATGCTAATTTTAGTAAATCTTCCCTTTGCATTAATTGGAGGAGTTGTAGGACTATACATTTCTGGTGGGATAATCTCTATTGCCACTTTGATAGGTTTTATAACTCTTTTTGGTATAGCAACTCGTAATGGTGTAATGATGGTTTCACATATACATAATTTAATACGCATTGAGGGAGTCTCAAATTTTGAAGAAGCGGTTAGACAAGGTGCAAAAGAGCGTTTAATCCCAATTTTAATGACAGCTCTTGCAGCAGGACTAGCAATGGTTCCTTTAGCACTAGGTGTAGGTGAAGCAGGAAGTGAGATTCAAGCTCCCATGGCTATGGTTATTCTGTTTGGATTATTTAGCTCAACAATACTAAATATGATTATATTACCAGCACTTTATTTGCGTTTTGGATCTTTAAAATAATATAATTATTAGTCATCACTATATTTGTGGTGATGGCTATCTTAATCTTTAAATAGTATTACCACTTCACAATTTATACACAATAAAAGGCTAATTTTTTAATATCTAAACTATAAAAAGGATTAAAAATGAAAGCCTTACAAATAATTGTCATGTTAATAATGCTATTTAGCACATCATTAATGGCACATAATAAACATAAAAATAATCATGAGTTTGGTAATAATTATAAACATTCTCATTATAATGAGAAAAAACATTTTAAAAAGCATGGTCGTTATATAAAAGTAAAAAGAAGTAAACCTATATATAGAGATATAGCAGTATATGAAGACTATGAGCAACATGATAATTACAATGGAATTATCATAGGTGGAGTAATTGGTGGTATTTTAGGAAACAGCATAAGTAATCACCATAATATACCATTAACTATTAGTGGAACTGTAATTGGTGCTGTTATTGGTTCAGAATTGTCACATGGACATAATAAACAAAGATATGTAGAAAAAGAATTTGTTGGATATAAAAATATAGTATTTTACAGAGGTGAAAAGATAGTTAGAATTACTGATAGACCACTAAGAAAAATATGGGTAAGTCATAGAAGACATCATTATTAGATAGTTTTTTAAGGATGGTGCTCAATACTGGATTTGAACCAGTGACTTCTTCCTTGTCGAGGAAGCACTCTACCACTGAGTTAATCGAGCAGGATTGTAATTTTATCAAAAAAATCTTAAATTACTTTTTTTAAAGACTATCCATAATATTTACTTTTAATTTAGGTTTATTAAGTGTATAATTCCAATATAATTTAAAAGCAAACAAGGTAAGTTATGAACATAACTGAGTTAGAAGAAATAGGTCTAAAAAATGTTGGTAAAGTTTATCATAACCTTAGTTATGATGAGTTGATTCAACATGAGATAGAGAATGATGAGTGTGCGGTTACAAAAAAAGGTGCTACAGCTGTAGATACAGGTATATTTACAGGTCGTTCTCCAAAAGATAAATATTTTGTAGATCGTGATCCATCAAATAAATATATAGCTTGGGGTAATGTAAATAGAAAGGTTTCTAAAGAAATTTTTGCTGAACTTTTATCTGTCGCTCAAGAACAATTATCAAATAAAGACTTATATGTTACAGATGTTTTTTGTGGTTCAAGTCCTGCTTCAAAAAGATCAATTCGTTTTGTAGCAGAAATTGCTTGGCAATCTCACTTTGTTAAAAATATGTTTATCCGTCCAACAGATTCAGAGCTTGAAGTTTTTAAATCAGATTTTACAGTTTTAAATGCCTGTAAAGCTGTAAATGATAAATGGAAAGAGCATGGCCTAAATTCAGAAGTATTTGTTCTTTTTGATATTGAGAACAATATAGCAATTATTGGTGGTACTTGGTACGGTGGTGAGATGAAAAAAGGAATTTTTTCAATGATGAACTATTGGTTACCACTTGATGGAAAATTACCAATGCATTGTTCTGCAAATGTTGGTAAAAAAGGAGATACTGCACTGTTTTTTGGACTAAGTGGAACTGGTAAAACAACTCTTTCAACTGATCCAAATCGTGCTTTAATTGGCGATGATGAACATGGTTGGGATAATTATGGTGTGTTTAACTTTGAGGGTGGATGTTATGCAAAAGTAATTAACCTTGATGGTAAAAGTGAGCCAGAAATTTACCATGCTATTAAAACAAATGCACTTCTTGAAAATGTTGTGATGTATGGTGAGGGTGAAGTTGATTATGAGGATAGTTCAAAAACTGAAAATACTCGTGTTTCTTATCCGATCGAACATATTAAAAATTATGAACCAACTTTAAGTGCTGGTCATCCTGAAAGTATTATCTTTTTAACAGCTGATGCTTTTGGTGTATTACCTCCAGTATCTAAACTTACTAAAGAGCAGGCAATGTACTATTTCTTAAGTGGATATACTGCTAAAGTTGCTGGAACAGAGCGTGGAATTACTGAACCAGTTGCAACTTTTTCTGCTTGCTTTGGAGAAGCATTTTTACCACTTCATCCAACGGTATATGCAAAACTACTTGGTGAAAAAATAGATACTCATAATGTAAATGTTTATCTTGTAAATACTGGCTGGACTGGCGGAGGTTATGGTGTTGGTCATAGAATGAGTATTAAAGATACTCGTGCTTGTATTAATGCTATTTTAGATGGTAGTATTCAAAATTCTGAATTTGATACTACTAAAACATTTAGACTTCATGTACCAACAACTTTAGGAAACATAAATCCAGAAATATTAAACCCTCGTAATGCTTGGGAAGATAAAGATGAATTTGACAAGGTTAGAGATACTTTAGCAGAAATGTTTATCCAAAATTATAAAAAATATAAAGATGGTGTAAATGTTGATTATTCTAATGCAGGTCCAAAAGTAGAAAGCTAATTATTTAATTTTTTTCTTTGTGGCCTTATGCATATATAGCCACAAAGCTCCTCCAAAAGTTACAAGTATTATAGGTGCTATCCAAGGTTTATCTCCTATAACTCCAGCAGCTTTTACCAAAGCATCTCCAGAATAATAACTTCCAAGGCCAACAGCTAAAGTCCAAACTGTAGCACTAGCAATATTTAAAATAACAAATTTTTTAAAGTCATACTTAGTAAGACCAATAGCTATTGGGATAAGAGTTTTTATGCCATATACAAATTTTTGAATTAAAATAATCCAAGAGCCATATTTTTTCATCATTACATGAGCAAGGGCAAGTTTTCTTCTATGTTTACGAAGATTACCCATCATCATGCTTTTTTGATATCTTGCCATATAAAATAGTAAGATGTCACCTATTGTATTTGCAGTAAAAGCAATAAAGAGGACAAGAGTTAAGTCCATTTTCCCCATAAATGCTAAAACACTAGCACCAATAAGTGCAACAAATCCACCACCTAAAGAGTATAGGAATAGACCTATATATCCATAAGTTGCTAAATTATTAAATGTATCTTCCATTAATTAATAGTTCCTATAATTTTTTAATTTTTGTTATCTCATCACGAAGTCTGGCCGCTTCTTCAAAATTAAGCTCACGAGCAGCTTCTTTCATTTTTAAAGATAGCTCTTTTATTATTGCTTTTCTTTCTGATGCTGGCATTTTATCCATTTTTTTATGTTTTTGGTAAATACCACCATGATTTTCTATCTTTAGATTGGTATCGAGCTTACGAATTGTAGTGGTTGGGGTTATTCCATGTTTTTTATTATGAAGTTTTTGAAGCTCTCTTCTCGCAGTAGTTGTGTCAATTGCTTTCTGCATAGATTTTGTGATTTTATTTGCATATAAGATAACTCTACCATTTGCATTTCTAGCACCACGCCCTATAGTTTGAATAAGTGCTGTCTCACTTCTTAAAAATCCCTCTTTATCAGCATCTAAGATAGCTACTAATGAAACTTCTGGTAAATCTAACCCTTCTCGAAGAAGATTTATCCCTATAAGTACATCAAATTCACCAATTCTAAGTGAGCGAATAATTTGATTTCTTTCAATGGTATCAATATCTGAGTGCATATACTGAACTTTTATACCTAAATCTGCAAGGTGTTTAGTTAGTGCTTCTGCCATTTTCTTAGTAAGAACCGTTATAAGAACTCTTTCATTCTTAATTGTGATTTTTTTAATTTCATCATGAATACTTTCAACTTGATTATCTGATGTTTTAATCTCTAGTATAGGGTCAAGTAGACCAGTTGGTCTAATTATCTGTTTAGCTACAACACTTGACATCTCTAGTTCGTATTCTGAAGGTGTTGCTGAAACAAAAAGATAGTAAGGAGCTTTGTTTATATATTCTTGTGCCATTAAAGGTCTATTATCAAGTGCGCTAGGAAGTCTAAAACCATAATCAACTAGAACTTCTTTTCTTGCTCTATCACCTGCATACATCCCACGATATTGTGGAAGGGAAACATGTGATTCATCTACTATAACAAGATATTCTTGATTTTTTTGTGCAAAATAATCAAGTAGAGTAAAAGGAGCTTCTCCTGGTTTTTTATCAGTTAGAAGTCTAGAGTAATTTTCAACTCCCTTACACATTCCTGTAGTTTGAAGCATCTCTAAATCAAATTCAACTCTTTGTTTAAGCCTTTGATGTTCTAATAATTTTCCTTCTTTTGTAAAATAAGCTAGCCTATCATCAAGCTCTTCTTCTATCCTCTTAATAGCACGAGACATTTTTTCTTGTCCTACACTAAATTGTGAGGTTGCATATATGGTAACACTTTTGTGATCTTCTAGTCGCTTGTTATCTATAACTTCAAAAGTATAAATAGCTTCTATTTCATCCCCAAAAAATTCTATTCTAATTGCTTCTTGCTCAAAGTATGGTGGATAAATATCTATACTTTCGCCATTAACGCGGATATGACCACTATCAAAATAACTATCATTTCTGCTATAACCCATCTCAACTAAACGAAGTAGTAGTTTTTTTTGAGGTATTTCATCTCCAATTTCTAAGACTTGAACCATATTTAAATACTCTTCTGGGTCACCAAGCCCATAGTTTGCAGAAACAGAAGCTACAACTATGACATCATCATAAGATAAAAGATTTGCTGTTGAAGAGAGTCTTAATCTCTCTAATTCATCATTTATAGCACTATCTTTTTCAATGAATAAATCTTGGCGAGGGATATAAGCCTCAGGTTGATAATAATCATAATAAGATACAAAATATTCAACATGAGCATTTGGAAAAAATCCACGAAATTCGGAGTATAGCTGTGCCGCTAAAGTTTTGTTGTGAGTCATAATTATAGTTGGCATTTTTACATTTTCTATAACTTTAGCCATAGTGTATGTCTTACCACTACCAGTTACACCTTCAAGTGATTGATAGCGGTTACCTTTTAGGATAGAGTCACTTAATTCTTTTATAGCTTTTGGTTGGTCACCAGCTGGTTTATAAGGTGTGTGTACTTTAAAGTTCATCTCTTTTTTCATTGACGGAATTATAACATTTTGTTGGTTTAATGAAATAAATAAATTTTACTTTAATTGTGTAGGTATAAAATGATTTTTAGACGTTTAAAATCATTGATGAGTTATTAAAGTAAAATTTATCATATAAAGTGTAAAATGGACTTAATCGTAGTTTTTAAAAGTGAAGTGAGACACTGTCTTGTATAAAAAAAATATATTTCTTAAGGTTATCATTTATGCACCTTTGGTTTTTATCCCATTTATCATCATCATCATATTATTAATCTCATTTAAAATATATAATAATAACTTTAATGACAATGTGGAAAAAATAAAAAAAAAATTATATAATATAGAAAAAACAGCTACTAAAAATAAAGTTAAAAATATTTCTCACCATATTGAATATAAAAAATCAATAATAAAAAATAATCTTACAACTCGTGTTAAAAATAGAGTTGATATAGCATTTAAAATTGCAACAAACATTTATAATAAAAATAAAGATAAAAAAACACAACAAGAAATTAAAATAATGATAAAAAATGCTTTAGAAGCACTTGTGTGGAATGATGGGGAAAATTTTATTTGGATAATAGATTATGATGGAATATTTTATCTTGCACCAAAGTATCTAAAAAAATTAGAAGGTTCGTCTATTATAAATTTAAAAGATGCATTAGGTAGATTAATTATTCAAGAAGAGATAGCAATATGTAAAGAAAAAGGGGAAGGTTTTTTATGGAATACCTTTACTAAGCCAACAGGAATAAAAGATAAACAGTATAAACAAGTAGCTTCTGTTAAAGATTTTGGAAATTATAACTGGTATTTTGGTTCTTCTGAATATTTAGATACTGCAACAAAAAAATCAAATAAAAAATTATTAAATACAATTAAAAAAATTGATGAGATAAGCAGCCACTATATTTTTATAATTACTACAAGTGGAGATATATTAATTAATACAACTATACCAAACTTTGAAGGTAAAAATATTTCTGAAATAGATGATAAGAAAACTAAAAATATTGTTGCAAAAATACAAAATTTAATTAAAAATAAACAGGAGGCATCATATTCTTATAAATGGATAAATCCAAAAAATAATAAAACAGAAAAAAAATACTCTTATATTCAAAAAATACCAAATACAAATTGGATAATTGGTAGTGGATTTTACTTATCATCTATAGAAGAAAAGCTTTCAAAAAAAAGAATAAGTATGTATGAGCTTTTTTATAGTGAATCTAAGAGTATTTTATATATTTCAATTTTAATAATAATATTATTTCTTTTTATAGCATATTATATTTCAAAAAAATTACAAAAAAGTTTTATAAAATATGAAACTAATATTGACAAAAAAAATACTCAATTGATAGAATTAAATGATACCCTCGAAAATAAAGTTAAAGAAAGAACTGCAGAACTTGAAAAAATGAAAAATAAACTTGAAATTTTAGCAACTATAGATGTTTTAACAAATATTCATAATAGATATTCATTAATGAAAATACTTGATATAGAAATCAGTCGTTCAAGAAGACATAATACACCTTTATCAATTATAATGTATGATATAGATTATTTTAAAAAAGTTAATGATATTTATGGACATGATATCGGGGATAAAGTTTTGACATCACTTTCAAGTGTTGTAAAAAATAATATTAGAGATATAGATATAGTAGGCAGATATGGTGGAGAAGAATTTTTAATAATACTTCCAGATACTACACTAGAAGATGCTAAATATTATGCTGATAGACTTAGAAAAAAAGTAGAGCAGTATAAATTTAACACTGTTGGTCATATAACTATAAGTTTAGGGTTAGTTGAACTTAAAGATAATGAAAGTCTAGATGAAGTGTTTAAAAGAGTTGATGATTTGTTATATAAATCTAAAAATGATGGTCGAAATAGAGTTAGTTTTTAAACTACTTTAAATTATGATAGAATTATATAAATATAATAAATATAGGATATTTCATGCAAAACCAGACAGCTTTGGAAAAATTAAATGAAAAAATTTCAATAATATTACAGCAATACCATACTTTAAAAAGTGAAAATAAAGTTCTTAGAACAGAAGTTATAACACTTAGAAGTGAGAGTGAAATTAAAACTCAAGAGATAGAAAAGCTGATAGAACAAAATACTATGAAAGATTTAGAAATAGAAGAAATAGTTGAAAAAATAGAAAGTATTTTAGGTTAAGTAATGAGTAAAAAATTAGGTTTAAACATAGGTGGTCGCCGTTTTGATGTTGATGTCGAAGATAGCTTTGCTCCTTTTTTAGAACAACAGATGAAACAAGATTTTAATGTAGAGGGAAATAATGAACTTAAAATATTGCTTCAAGCATATGTTCGTAAAAGTCATGATCTTTTTTTACAAGAGCAAAAAATAGAAGAAATTAACAATAAGTTGGAACTTTAAATAGTGATTTATTCTATTATAAGTTAAAATTGATATAATTTCAGCCTCTTAAATAGAGACGGTGTGCGCTCGTAGCTCAGCTGGATAGAGCACTGGTTTGCGGTACCAGAGGTCACAGGTTCGACTCCTGTCGGGCGCACCATACTTAAACTCCATTAACAATAAATTTTCAAAATATTAAAATTAATACATCAATTATAAAAGTAGGTATAGTTTTTATTTAAATAAACTAACTAATTTCCAGCTAATTTTACTTAAAAATTTTATACTATTAGCAATCAGATATAATGCATATGTTTATATTAAGAGGAATTATATTTATAATGAAAAGAAAAAGTGAAATAGGTATATACTTAATATTAGTAATCGGTATAATCTTATCTATATCTGTTTATTATATTGTAAATGGTTATGAACGAACAAAAATTAAAAATTATTTTGAATTTAATGCACAAACTCATTTCTTATCTTTAAAAAGAGATGTTAATAAAAATATTAATCTTGTTAATTCTATGGCAGCTATGTTTTCAAGTTCAGTGTATGTTACTAGAAAAGAGTTTCAAAATTTTGTAGATATTGTTTTAGAACAAAATCCTAATATTCAAGGATTCTCTTGGAATCCATATATTAAAAATACTGAACAAAATATATATATAGAAAAAGCACAGCAAGATGGTTTTAATGATTTTGAAATTACTGGCTTTAATTTTAATGGAAAAATTATAAAAAACCCTAATAAAAAATATTACATTCCTATTTATTATATAGAACCTTATTTAAAAAATAAAAAAGCAATGGGATTTGATATTTCTTCACATTTTGGAAGAAATGAAGCTGCTAATAAAGCTCGTGATACTGGAAAGTTGGTAATCACTGAGAGAATTAAACTGATTCAAAAAGATGATAATTCTTTTGGTTATTTATTGCTTAAAGCGATATATAAAAAAGGAAAGACCATTGATACTCTATCTAAGCGGCGAGAGAATTTTTTAGGATTAGTTGTTGGTATATATAGCTTAAAAAATTGGGCAAATCTTGTAATAAAGCACTCTAAGCCTATCGATATAGATATTTTTATATCAGATTTATCAGCACCTATTGAAAATCAGTTATTATATTTTCACTCATCTAAAACACGCAAAGTAGCACTTAAACCAGAAACATTAAATTTACATGCTTTTGAGAATGGAATGCATTGGAAAAAAACAAAAAATATACTTGGTCGTGAGTGGTCATTTTTATTTACACCAGCTCCTATGTTTTTTGAAAATAATAAAACATGGAATCCTATGGCTTATCTGATTACAGGATTAATTATCACTCTCCTCTTAATGCTTTATATATTTACTAAAGCTAGAGATACTGCTAAATTAAAAGATAATTATATAAGGCTGATGAACCAAGAAGAAGAGCTTGAAAAAGAAGTAAAAAAAAGAACTATGGAGCTAGAGATAGCAAGTAGAGCTAAATCAGATTTTTTAGCAAATATGTCACATGAAATTCGTACACCATTAAATGGAGTGATGGGGTTTATTGATATTTTATATAAAAATGAAGTAGATGTAGATAAACGCAATAAGCTACAAATCATAAAAGAATCAGGTAACTCACTTCTTATAATTATCAACGATATACTTGATTTTTCTAAAATAGAAAATAATAAACTTGTACTTGAAAAAAATACATTACATATTTCAAATTTGTTTACGCATACAGTTGAATTATTTTTTTGTGTTGCAAAAGAAAAAGATATATCAATCATTTTGAATATAGATGAAAAATTACCAGAAAAGACAATAGGGGATAGTACACGTATAAAACAAGTTTTTTCAAATATTTTAAGTAATGCTATAAAATTTGCGAACACCAATAGCAAAATTATAGTAAATATGAACTACTTAAAAGAGGATAAGCAATTATTTTGTGAAGTTATAGATGAGGGAATAGGGATAGAAGCTAAAAAGCTAAATTGTGTTTTTAAATCATTTCAACAAGCAGATAGTAGTACAACTAGAAAATATGGTGGTACTGGGCTTGGACTGTCAATTTCAAAGGTACTTATTGAGCTTATGAATGGTGAAATTGGTGTTGAGAGTGAGATAAATATAGGGAGTAGATTTTATTTTATATTGCCTTTATTGGTCTCAGATTTAAAAGAAGAGGAAACAGAAGAAAGAGAGATAGAAAAAGGTAAAGTAGAAGATATTCAAAGAAAAAACTTAAGAGATAAAATTTTAATTGTTGAAGATAATAAAACAAATCAACTGCTATTGACTATGTTACTTGATGAATTTGGCTATAAATCATTTGCTGTGAGTAATGGATTAGAAGCTACAAAAGAATTTAAAAACAATCTATATAATCTTATTTTAATGGACGAAAATATGCCTATTATGAATGGCACAGAAGCTACTAAAATAATTAGAACATTAGATAATGGAAAAGATGTACCAATTATAGCGGTAACGGCAAATGCATTAAAAGGTGATGAAGAAAAATTTATTCAAAGTGGGATGGATGCATATTTATCAAAACCAATTGATGCTGAAAAATTAAAGGCTTATCTTAGAAAATATTTACAGTAATTTTATATAAGTTAAGTATTTATTTTTTCTTTTATAGTTTTTGCTAACTCACTACATTTTAGAATTTTTTGTTGATAAGAAAACTCATCTTTTAATAATATATCCATAAAAGCACTTCCAACAATCACTCCATCAGCACCTTTTACTTTATCTTTTGCAGTATCTTTATTTACACCAAAACCGACATAAGTTGGTGTATTGGTATATCTTTTTATTGATGATAAAAATGATTGTAAGTTTTCAGCATTGCCAGAACCAGTTATTCCTGTATATGCAACCATATAGATAAATTTTTTAGAATTTTTTACTATTTCTTGGATGCGCTTATCACTATCTGTTGGAGCTATAAAACTAATATTTGAGATATTGTTAGAATTAAATAATTTACTGTAAGCTAAGGCTTCTTCATGTGGTAAGTCTGGTATGATAAATCCATTAACACCTAGCTCGCTTGCATATGGGACTAGCTTATCCATGTTTTGCTGATAAAAGCTATTAAAATAACCCATCCAAAGAGTGTCTACTTTAGGTGCAATCTCTTTTGATATCTCTAATAGATGTTTAAATTTAAAGCCAAGCTCTAATGCTTTATGACTTGCTTTTTCTATCAATGGTCCATCAGCAACAGGATCAGAAAAGGGAATACCAAGCTCAAGTGTATCTACACCATTTTCACTAAGTGCTAAGGCTAAGTCAACAGTAAAAGATTTTTCAGGATATCCAGATGTTATATATGCTACAAGTTTTTTCAATTATTTTCCAAGTCTGGTAATTTAAGTAGAGAATATTTTATATGAGTTAGTTCGTTATCTAATTTTAAATCATCACTCCAAGCAGCATACATATCACTTATTTCAAGTAACCAGTTTACAGTTTCTTCATTTATACATTTATGCTCGGTTCTGATTATTTCAAGTATGTCTTCAACAAAGGATGAAAGTTTTGTCATCTGTTTTATTTGTAAAAAAGCAGAAGCAGATTTTATATTATGAAAAATACGAAAAAGCTCATTAATACTATGTTCAAACATATGTGGCTTAGATAAGTCTATAATCATAGTTTCCATGCACTCAGTCATAATAGTATAGTGATCTAAAAATTCATCAACTATCTCATAATCAAAACTAGAATCTAAGTTACTTCTTACACCCATAAAGTATTTCTCCTATATAGTTAAAATTATAGCAATTTTTAGTTAAAATACTTTTATTAAATAAAAGTATTTTAAAAATGAGTAAAAAAATGACAATAACTTCTATAAAAAAATCAAAAGGTGTTAAACCACTTGTCATGATAACTGCATATGATGCACTTTTTGCAAAATTATTAGAACCCAGCTCTGATATGATTTTAGTAGGTGATAGTTTGAATATGAGTTTCGCAGGTAGAGATGATACTTTAAGTGCCACTCTTGAGCAAATGATATATCATACAAATGCTGTATGTAAAGGTGCAGAAAATAGTTTTATAATTTGTGATATGCCTTTTGGAACTTATATAAATAAAAATGTTGCTCTTGAAAATTCTATAAAAGTTTTTCAGGAAACAGATGCTCATGCTATTAAAATAGAAGGTGGAGAGGATAAAGCAGATATTATTAAATATTTATGTTCAAATTCAATTGCTGTTTGTGGACATATTGGTTTACTTCCTCAATCTGTTCGTGGTGATGGTGGTTATAAGATAAAAGGTAAAACCAAAGAGGGAAGACTACAGCTCATAAAAGATGCAAAAGCAGTGGAAGAAGCTGGAGCTTTTTGTATGGTTTTAGAGGGTGTAAAAGCAGATGTGGCAGCAGAAATTACAGCGTCTGTTAATATTCCAGTTATCGGCATTGGTGCAGGCGTAGATGTAGATGGGCAGGTACTTGTTTTTTCTGATATGTTAGGACTTTTTGAAGCTTTTACTCCAAAATTTGTAAAAAAATATATTGATGGAGCATCTTTAGTTAAATCAGCGGTGCAAAATTACTCTGATGAAGTTAAAAATAGAGAGTTTCCAAAAGAGGAACATACTTATTAATGGAAAGATATTAGATGGAACGCATAGTTGAAATAGAAAAATTTGATGCTGAAGAGAGTTCTGAGATAACTCTTCGTCCTGATATCTGGAGTGAGTATATAGGTCAAGAGCAAATTAAAAAAAATCTTGGTGTTTTTATTGAAGCTAGTAAAAAAAGGGAAGAAGCACTAGACCATGTACTGTTTTTTGGGCCTCCTGGGCTTGGTAAAACAACACTTGCTCTAATTATTGCAAATGAGATGAATGCAAATATAAAAGTAACAGCAGCACCAATGATAGAAAAAAGTGGAGATTTAGCTGCGATACTTACAAATTTAGAAGAAGGTGACATACTCTTTATTGATGAGATTCATAGACTCTCACCAGCAGTTGAAGAGATACTATACTCATCTATGGAAGATTTTAGGATTGATATTATTATAGGAAGTGGACCAGCCGCACAAACTGTAAAAATTGATTTACCTCGCTTTACTTTAATAGGTGCAACAACAAGAGCAGGGATGCTCTCAAATCCTCTTCGAGATAGATTTGGTATGAATTTTAGAATGCAGTTTTATACACCAGATGAGTTAGCAAAAATTATCTCTCAAGCTTCACTTAAACTAGATAAAGAGATAATTCATGAAGCTTGTATAGAGATAGCAAAAAGAAGTCGTGGAACTCCACGTATAGCTCTTCGTCTTCTTCGCCGTGTTAGAGATTTTGCAGATGTAGCAGATGAGAGCGATATACTATACTCAAGAACTCAATATGCACTTAATGAGCTTGGTATAAATTCACATGGATTTGATGAGATGGATATAAGGCTTTTAAATCTTTTAATATCTGCAAAAGGAAAGGCAATGGGGCTTAGTACAATTGCGGCAGCATTAAGTGAGGATGAAGGAACAGTTGAGGATGTTTTGGAACCTTACTTAATTGCGAATGGTTATTTAGAAAGAACTGCTAAGGGAAGAAAAGCAACAAGAAGTACATATGAAATTTTAGATATTCCAATTGAACAAGCCGAAGAGGAGAGATTATTTTGATATATGAAATTTTTCTTGCAAATAGGCACAATTTTCTGAGGAACTACTTCCTTAGAAAAGGAGACAAATAATATGAAACCACAATATTTTGTAGCAATATTATTTGCAACATCACTTTACTGGATGTATCTTCTTTATGCACCATTTCTTTTAGCAATAACAATTGCCGCTCTTTTAGCAGTGTCAACTTCAAATATCCAAGCATTTTTTGAAAAAATATTGCGTTCAAAATTAAGAGCGGCATTAATTTCAAGTTTTTTATTAGCAGTTTTATTTTTTGCTCCACTTGGTTATTTTTTAGCTACCTTAACTATGAAGTTAAATACATTAGAACCAGAAATATTAATAAAACTTCAAGAGTATATTGCTGATTTTATTTATAATCCACCAAAGTATTTATTGTTTTTAAAACCATATGGAGTTAATGCACTAGAACAATTAAATATAAATGAGTTTACGTCAAATATATTATCAATTACAGCAACAGTTGGAAAATTTAGTGCAGGATTTCTAAAAAATGCTTTTTTAATTATAATATTTTACTTTTTTGCACAATATAGTGGTGAATCAATAATGGGGTATATTAAACGAGCTATTAAGATGTCAGTTGATGAAACTACACTTATAATAAAAGAGATTTCATCAGTTATGAGTGTGGTTTTTTACTCAATTATAGTTAATGCAATGTTTCAAGGAATTCTTTTTGGTGTAGCAGTATCATTTATGGGATATAATGGATTGTTATTTGGGATTATGTATGGATTTGCATCTTTAATTCCTGTTATAGGTGGTGTATTGATGTGGCTTCCATTTATGATATTTGAGTTGTCTATTGGAAATAATTCAAGTGCAGTTTTCATAGCATTGTATACAATTATAGTTATATCTATCGTAGCAGATACTTTTATTAAGCCTATAGTAATTAAAGAGATAAATTCTAGACTTTTAAATGAAGATGATACTAAAATAAATGAACTTATAATTTTCTTTGCTATTATTGCTGGACTTGCTACATTTGGCTTTTGGGGAATGATTTTAGGACCTGCTATAACAGCTTTTTTCTTAACAATTATGAAGCTTTTTGAACAAAGAAGTGATGAATATAATTCAAAAGATTACTGATCTTTTTTATAAATTTCAGGATATTCATTTTTAAATCTACGGTGAACCCAAAACCAAAATTTTGGTTCTTTTGTTATAAGAGTGCTTAACCAATCTGCTTGAAGTTGAGTTGCTTTTTGAATATCAGCTTGTTCATTATTAGTTTTTTCAACTTTAATTTCATCAAATAGTATAAGTGTATAGTTTTCATCATCGTCAGTACGTATGGTTATTGGTATAATTACTCCATTATATTTTCTAGCTAAGTATGCAGGAGTTGAAGTTTGGCGTACGATTTTTCCTAAAAATGTTACCTCTACGCCTTCTCTTTTATTAATACTTGTATCAATTACTATACCACACCCTTTACCACTTTTCATAAGCTTTATAAGTGGTTTTATAACATTTGATTTTTCCAAAGAAGAGTTGCCAAATTTAGCACGAGATTCAAGTAGCCATTTTTGATATTGTTGATTTTTCATCTTTTTAAAAACAGCAGCTATAGGTTCTATAAAAGCACCTATTGATGAACCACCTAGTTCCCAAGCAGAATAATGTGGAGTAACATAAACAACAGGGCGACCCTCTTTATGAGCATCTTTTACAGCTTCAATATTATGTATTGTTACTTTAGAAGTTAAATCCTCCTTGCTCATATGTCTAATTTCCATAAGATGCAAGAAGTTATAAAGAAGATTTTTAAAGCTATATTTTGTTATAGCAATTTTTTCTTTTTCACTTATCTTATTATCAAAAGCAAAGTCAAGATTTTTAAAAGCTACATTTCTGTATCTTGAAGAGATATAATAAGCTAGTATGCCAAGTAAAGTAAAAAAACCTTTTCTAAATTTTTTTGGTAAAATCATTAAAAGTTTTTCAAGTAGTAAAAATAGTTTAAAACCCATATATATTCTTATCCTTATATTTTATAAATAAAATTATATCAAATTGTAATAAAGCATTTGGTATAATTCCGACAATTTTAAATAAGGTTAGTAAAAAAATGGTTGCATCAGATATTCAAAATTTCGCAGAAGGTCGTACAAAAGCCAGAGCATATTTTTGTTATTTATTTTCTAAAAACATTCCAAATAGATTACCATCTCTTTCTATAGAGATGATAATGCCTCGTCTTTTAAAGATAAAGGCAGATTTACAAAACTGTGAAGGTGTATATCTTCTAGATTATCGTGGTGTACAAGTTACACCAACTTTCACCCCAAGCAAGCAATTTGATGAAGATACAGGAAAAATAAGAGCTGATAGAGCATATTATTATCGTGCAGTAAGAGAAGCAAGATGTACTATAACAGATCCATATCCATCTCTTATAACAGGTGAATTAACAGTTACAGCATCTCAGCCTATATTTGATGAAAAAAATGAGTTGTTGTATGTTGCTTGTCTTGATATGCCTATTGATGAAGTTATAAAAATAGCTAAACAAAATAGTACAGAGATGTTTTTCTCAAAATTTTTTAAATTTGCATATGGAGCTTTTGCTTTTGCTCTTATAGCAATTTCATTATTATTATTTTTCAAAGGAATACAAAACTTTTTTCTCTATGATATTACACCTTCTCACTTTGAGATAGAGAGCGTATTTGAAGCAACCATACTCTTAACCCTAGCACTAGCCATTTTTGATCTTGCAAAAACCATAATAGAAGAAGAGATTATGGGGCGAAATAAAGAGCAAAACATTTCTGGTCCACATAAAACCATGGTTAAATTTTTAGGTTCAATTATTATTGCTCTTTCTATTGAAGCATTGATGCTTGTATTTAAATTTGCTATAACAGATCCTGAAAAAATTGTATATGCTATGTATATAGTTTGTGGGGTAGCAATGCTTATAGTAACATTAGCAATTTATATAAAATTTACAAAAGTGAAGAATATTGAATGATAGGAATTGTTGATTACAATATGGGAAACTTAGCAAGTGTGCAAAATGCATTTGCTAAGTTAAAGCAAGATACAGTTGTAGAGAATGACCCAAGTAAGTTTAAAAACTATGATAAATTGATTTTACCTGGTGTTGGTGCTTTTGGGGATGCTATGGAGCATTTAAGAGAGCGAAATATGATTGAAGCATTAAAAGAGTATGCATTAAGTGGTAAATATATGCTTGGAATTTGTCTTGGTATGCAACTACTTTTTGATAGATCTGAGGAGTTCGGTAAGCATGAAGGTTTAAAACTTATAAAAGGGGATGTGACAGCTTTTAATCCAAGCCGGTTTAGTGAGCCTTTAAAAGTTCCTCATATGGGTTGGAATAGAATGTTTACAAAAGAGCACACTCTTTTTAAAAACTTAGATGAAGAACATTATCTATATTTTGTACATACTTATCACGTAAACTGCACTAATAAAAAAGACATTATAGGACAAACAGGTTATGGATATGAGTTCACATCGGCGGTGGCTCATGAAAATATTATGGGTATTCAACCGCACCCTGAAAAAAGCCATAAAAATGGTCTTAAAATACTAGAAAATTTTATAGGACTTTATTGATTTATGACGCCAGCGGGAGTAATCCCGCTAGCTAAGCTAACACTAAGTTTCCTTTGGCAGGAAGCTCACGCCACTTGTGGCTTTAATAAAAAGGATTTTTATTTTGACTTTATACCCAGCAATTGATTTAAAAGATGGAAAAGCAGTTAGATTAACAAAAGGTCTTATGGATAGTGCAAAGATTTATTCAGATGAGCCATGGGCTCTTGTTAAAAAATTTGAAGATATGGGAGCTGAGTGGGTACATTTAGTTGATTTAAATGGTGCTTTTGCAGGTGAACCTAAAAACCTTGAACAGATTATTAAAATTAGAGAAAACTGTAGTGTAAAGTTAGAGCTTGGTGGTGGAATTCGTGATGAAAAAACTATTAAAAAAATGTTAGAAATTGGAATTGATAGAATTATTTTAGGATCAATTGCTGTTAAAAATGCTCAATTTGTGAAAGATATGGCATCAAAATATCCAATAGCTGTTGGAATTGATGCAATTGATGGTTTTGTAGCAGTTGAGGGCTGGGGTGAAGTTAGTACAATGCGAGCTACCGATTTAGCTCATGAATTTGCAAATGCAGGAGTAGAAACTATTATTTGTACGGATGTAAGTAAAGACGGAACACTAAGTGGTGTAAATGTAGATTTTACTCTGGATATAGCAAGGGCAAGTGGTGTTAGTACGATTGCAAGTGGTGGAGTAAAAGATGAGGATGATATTAAGGCTTTAATAGAGACTAAAGAAATTGATGGTGTTATTATTGGAAAAGCTTATTATGAGGGTACAATAAACTTATCTAAGATGTTTAAGTTATTAGATTAAGCAATGCTTAATAATAATGTAATTAAAATTTAGGTATTATTATTCACTTAAATTACCAAAGATTATATAAAAGGATTTCAATTGAAATTACTTGTTGTTGATGACAGCTCTACAATGCGTCGTATTATAAAAAATACTTTAGCTAGACTAGGATATAAGGATGTTCTTGAAGGTGCTGATGGTGTTGAAGGCTGGGCTGCAATAGATTCTAATCCAGATGTTGATATGTTAATCACAGATTGGAATATGCCTGAAATGAATGGTCTAGATCTTGTTATAAAAGTTCGTGCTGATGATCGTTTTAAAGATTTACCTATTATTATGGTAACTACAGAAGGTGGTAAAACAGAAGTTATTACTGCACTTAAAGCAGGTGTAAATAATTATATTGTTAAACCATTTACTCCACAAATTTTAAAAGAAAAGCTTGGTGCTGTTATGGGTGTTGAGGTGTAATGCAGGAGCATTATTATGAGTTAGTAGTAAATCTATCTTCCCACCATTCACTTTTTTTAGACTTTTTAGCAGACACACTACCAATTGGTTTTGAAGAGATTGATAGTGGTTTTATTATTCGAAGTGAAGATGAATTAGATACTATTGTTTGGGGTCTAGAACAATTTGCTGGTGCTTTAGAAAAAGCACTAGGACAAAATGTAAATCTTGAATGCAAACAAACAAAACTTAAAAATAGTGATTGGGTCGAAGTTTATCAAAATAGTGTAAAATCTATAGAAGTTGATAAATTTTATATTCATCAAACTTGGAGTGAGCCAAGTAAAGAGTTAATAAACATAATAATAGATCCTGCCTTAGCTTTTGGTACAGGCCATCACCAAACAACAGCATCTATGTTAAAAGCAATAATTAAGTGTGTAAATAAAACTCATAAGGTTTTAGATGTTGGTTGCGGAAGTGGAATATTAGGTATAGGTGCTTTAAAACTTGGAGCAAAAGTAGATGCATGTGATACAGATCAAATATGTATTGAAAATTCTAAAAAAAATGCAAAATTAAATAATGTAGAATTTGAAAATATTTGGGAAGGATCATGTAATTTAACAGAAAATTTTTATGATATAGTTATAGCAAATATTGTTGCGGATGTTTTAATATTTATAGCTAATGATCTAAAAAATGTATTAAAAGAAGATGGAATACTTATTCTCTCTGGAATATTAGATAAATATGAAACAAAAGTATTGGATTTTTATAAAGATTTTAAAATTCATGAAAAAACAACCCAAGATGAATGGGTTACAATAGTATTAAAAAAAGGATAAAAACCAAATATGCAAAATAAAAATGATAATAATAATAATAATTTTTTTAATAAAAATCCATTAATTACATTTGCAATATTTTCAGTAGTTATAATATTGTTATTTAAAGCTCTTGTTGGAGATACAACAAATACAAACTCTGCAATGAGTGCTGCAAATAAAAGAGTTCAAAAAGTTAGTTATTCAGAACTTAAATCTTTAATTGCATCAAAGAGTGTAAAGAAAGTTGATATAGGACAAAGTTATATAAGAGCATATGCAAGTGATAGTTCTTTAGTTTATACTACTAGAATAGTTCCAAATGATTCTGGTTTTATAAAAGAGTTAGATAAGCAAGGTATAGAATACGCAGGATTTAGTGAAACGAACTGGTTTACAGATATGTTTGGATGGTTGTTTCCATTTTTAATAATTATTGGTATCTGGATGTTTTTTGCTGGTCGTATGCAAAAAAGTATGGGTGGTGGTATTTTAGGAATGGGTAACTCCAAAAAAATGGTTAACTCAGAAAAACCAAAAACTAAATTTGATGATGTGGCTGGTGTTGAAGAAGCAAAAGAGGAAGTTCAAGAGATTGTAGACTTCTTAAAATATCCTGGTCGTTATGTAGAGATTGGTGCAAAAATTCCAAAAGGTGTACTTTTAGTTGGTTCTCCTGGTACAGGTAAAACACTTTTAGCAAAAGCTGTTGCAGGGGAGGCTGATGTTCCATTTTTCTCTGTAAGTGGTTCTAGTTTTATAGAAATGTTTGTTGGTGTTGGTGCGGCAAGAGTTCGTGATCTTTTTGAACAAGCAAAAAAAGATGCACCAAGTATTATATTTATAGATGAGATTGATGCTATTGGTAAAAGTCGTGCAGCTGGTGCACAAATGGGTGGAAATGATGAGAGAGAGCAGACTCTAAATCAACTACTTGCTGAGATGGACGGTTTTGGAACTAATACTCCTGTTATTATATTAGCTGCTACAAACAGACCTGAAGTACTTGATGCAGCACTTCTTCGTCCTGGTCGTTTTGATAGACAAGTTTTGGTTGACAAACCAGATTTTGAAGGTCGTATTAAAATTCTTAAAGTGCATGTTAAGGGTGTTAAGATGGATACTGATGTTGAGCTTAAAGAGGTTGCTCGTTTAACAGCAGGATTAGCTGGTGCAGATTTAGCAAATATTATAAATGAAGCTGCATTGCTTGCAGGTAGAAAAAGTCAAAAAACGGTAAAGCAGAGTGATCTTTTTGAATCTGTGGAAAGAGCAATAGCAGGACTTGCTAAAAAATCTCGTCGTATAAATCCTAAAGAGAAAAAAATAGTAGCATATCACGAAAGTGGGCATGCTCTTTTATCTGAAACAACAAAAGGAGCTAAAAAAGTTTCTAAAGTATCTATTGTTCCTCGTGGCCTAGCTGCTCTTGGTTATACCATGAATACACCTGAGGAAAATAGGTTTATGATGCAAAAACATGAATTATGGGCTGAAGTTGATGTTTTACTTGGTGGTCGTGCTGCAGAAGAGGTTTTCATTGGTGAAATTTCAACTGGTGCAGGAAATGATTTAGAACGCGCAACAGATATTATAAAGTCTATGGTTCAAACATATGGAATGAGTGAAGTAGCTGGTCTTATGGTGCTAGAGAAAAGTAGACAATCATTTATAGGTGGTGGAATGCAAGCTACTCGTGAGTATAGCGATAAGATGGCTGAGAATATGGATGAGTTTATAAAATCATCACTTGCAGATAGATATGATGCTGTTTTAAAAAGACTTCAAGAGTACAGTGAAGCTATAGAAAACATGGTAAAACTACTTTATAAAAAAGAAAATATTACTGGTGAAGAGGTTAGAGAAATTATAACTACTTTTGAAAAAGAGAACAATATTGATTCAAAAGTAGATGTAGCTGTTAATGATATAGAAGAAGAACTTAAAGTTGATGCTAAAATGGCTGGAGAAGCAGAAAATAAAGATAGTTCTAATGAAGAAAATATAAAGTCGGAAGATGAAAAATAATCTATTAGCAATTACTAAAGAGGGGCGGAGCTACATAATTTGTTCAACTCTACTTTTTGTAGTTTTTGCTATTTTAGATTGTAGCTATTTACAATTTTTTACTTTTTTATCAATCTTGTTTTTTTTATTTATATTTAGAAACCCTCAAAGACTACAGCAACATTATCAAGACAACAGTGTAACAAGTCCAGTAGATGGGGTTATAACATCTATAAAAGAGTTAAAAAATAATGATTATTTATATAAAATAGAGATAAATAGTAGCTACGGAGATGTTTCCTTATTAAGAGTACCTTTTAATTCATCAATAGAATGGTTGGTAAAACAAAACGGTACAAGACTATCTATGTATAGTTCATTGTCAAAAAATATTAATGAAAATGTAGAACTTATATTTATAGATGAAAAATCTAATAAACTAAAAATTTTACATAGGTTAAAACAGAGTTTTATGGGTTTAAATATAAAACCTATAGTTTTTAAAAATATAAAACAAGGTTCTAAGTATGGTGTGATGCTTAGTGGAACTACAACTCTTTACTTACCTAAAAATTTTAGATTAAATGTAGATACAGGTGGCAAAGTAATTGCATTTGAGAGTTTAATTGGATATTTTACTAAGGCTATAAATTAATAGATTGATTTTTTTGAAATAATAATTTATCCAAATCTATATCAAAATTAAAATACTCAGAACTAAAATTATTTTTATTTACTCTTGAGAATTGGATGGTAGCTCCTTTATTATTTTTACGCTCTAGATATAAAAGACCAAGGGCATATCTGCTTTCTAAAAAATTAGGATTTTTTAGTTTTGAGAGTTCTAATAAAGCAATAGCATTTGCATGATGATTAGATCCTGTAGATGCTACAGCTCCTAAAAATAGTGTATTTGCATCTCTGACTTTAAGATTGTCTATTAAGTTATTATATAGTGTATAAGATTCTTCAAAATCTTTATTATATAATGATGCTAAAGCTAAAGCACTTACAAGCTCATGAGTTTGTTTATCTGTTGTTTCGAGTACATCTTTTAATTGTTGTTTTAAGAAAAAAAGTTTTCCAATGATTAGATTTTGTTGAGTGTAGAGATGCCTAGTAATATGTGCACCATAGTATAAATCATTAAAATGAAATTTTTGTACTTTTAAATAGTTCATAACTTTGTTTGCATATTTTTTTGGCGTTAAATCATTGAAGTTTGCATCTATATACATTAAGTGTGGCAATATCTCATCTGGAATCAATTTAATGAGTTTTTTACTAGATTCCTTTGCCATATCAATATTATTTTGCTGTATAGCTATGATAGTACTTATAGCCAAATATAATGGTTTTTCTTTATATTTATTATTTAGCCAATCGGAAGTTGCAATTATATTATCTTGAGAAATAAATAAAAGAGTTTTATATAAGTCAATTTTTTCATTAAATTTTTCATTATTTATAGAATCTTTAATGATTGATAAAAGTTTAGAATTTTCTTTATTAATTAATTGAGAAGCCATAATTGCATATACACCAGATAAATAGTTTTTTGCATCAAGATTATAAGAGCTTAAAAAATATTTATATGCGTCAGGCATATTTCCCATTTGAGCATACGTTAAGGCAAGATTATAGTGCAAAACAGAGTGTTTGGGTTGTATTTTGATTAAGTTCTTAAGTATAGTATTTGCTTCTCTTGTTTTAAAAAGAAGAACTTTTTTAATAGCTTTTATAATCCCCGCATTTACGCTTGATGATAAATCACTTTTTTTCAAATATGCTTGTGCAGAATCTACATTATCTATGAAAATATTTGCATTTCCTTTACGTATATAATTTATAGTTTGATTAGCATTAAATATTTTGTATGGGGAAAAATAAAATATCTTTTGATAATTTATCATTTTATCATCTAGTATTAATTTTCTATAATTTTTTTGAGCTTTATTTGCATCAAACAAAGATTCTTTTAGTGTTACTTTTACTGGATATGATAAATAAACTTCTTCGCCAAACATATCTGTTGCATTTTCAATCTCTTTAGCAGCTTGTGTAATTTGACCAGCCTTTAAATTTACATACCCTAAGGCTATTTGAGATTTAATTGGAGATAAATTCTTTTTAATAGAACTTTGAAAATAGTCTTTTGCTAAAGTTAAATCACCAATTCTTGCATATAAAAGAGCCAAGCTAAAGTCATCTACAAATTTTTGATTTTCTTCCATGCTTTCAATTGCATCATAATTATTATCAAATAAAGCATTTATTTTTGCACTTAAATTATTTTGAATTTTTATATATTCTGATGTAGTAGGATTATTTAGGGCACTTAAAGCCTCTAAATAATTTTTATTGTAATAGCTAATTAATGAATAATAATATGAATATAAAGATGATTGTCTTTCTTGTGGTAGATAAGCATATGCCAAATCAATATAATATTTAAAACTTTTTTCATCTTTTAAATACAGAGAACAAACAGCTGCATTTATAGCACTAACACACCTTTTTTCATTGTTATGTATAGCTTTTTTAAATGCTTGTAAGGCATTTTTATATTGTTTGTCTTTTAGTTGAGCTACACCAAGATTATAAGAAGAAACTGACTTACTGTAATTGGCAATTTTTTCATAAAGTGATAAAGCTTCATCTTTGGAACCAGTTGAATACAAATAATCTGCTTTAGCAATTAGGTTTTCTATATTACTTAACTTTGTAGGTTGTATATATTGATTTTTTAATTTATCTTCAATAGAGGAGGTATCATATACTATGGGAGGAGTTGATTTAAAAAAAGACAATATAACAATAATAACAATAATAGCGGTGGCAACTCCTATGATAATAAGAGGTTTTTTATTTGAAGTTTTTTTCTCTAATGCAGAACTTTCATAACTATTGTCATAAGCAACATCACTATCTTCAATAATAATTATTTCTTCTTCTAATTCATTGGCCATTATGTACCTTGCAATATATTTAGTCTAATTAAGCAAAAAAAGTGCCAAATTTCATAAATAAAAATTATAAATAAAAATTATACCTTATGTGAAGCTTAAGTATAATTATAACTAATGTTAAATAGTTTGTATTTAAGCTTATTGTTACTATAATACTCACTTCAAAACAAAGGAAATAGAATGAAAAAAATTGTTATGTCAATTGTTGCTTTAACTGCAACTACAGCTTTAATGGCTGGTGTAAACGCTGCTTCTTGTACTGGTTGTCACGGAGCTGACTGGAGTAAAAAAGCTCTTGGTAAATCTTTAGATGTTTCTCAAATGACTCATAAAGAAATTGCTGATTCACTTATAGGCTATAAAAATGGCACATACGGTAGAGCTATGAAAGGTCTTATGAAAGGCCAAGTTGCGAAATACTCTGATGCTGACCTAGAAGCTTTTGCACAAACAATAGGTAAATAATTATTTTTTAATATTTACTTTTGATAAATAATTTCACTTGAATTGCCTTATGGCAATTCAAATTCTTTTTTTAAAATCCCATTTTTACTATTAAAACCCTAGATGTCATCTATGTTTAAGAAGTATTATTATAATATGCATATATTATAATAAACTACCCTAAAATAGGGGTTTGTCACTAATAAAATATAACAAATATTAATGTATTCAGAGGTATAATCATGTATATAATACTAGTGAAAACAAAATTACCAATTTTAGTTATTAAGAGTAAATTATAAGTATGCGATATCTTAATAATAACTACAATAATAAGTTTTGTAATATAAACAAATTAATATCTGCTCAAAGTATGTTGTATGTCCTTCCCTATAAAAGTAGTTTATGTGAATTTACAATCCAAACTCTTAAAAATATACCAGCTGTGCAAAAATGTGGTATTTATTTATGTGATAATGATTATATAGTTGGTGATTTTAATAAAGAGGCTCAAGCAACTATAGAAATAATAAAAAAACATTCTATTAAAGAAAATAACTTACTAGTTGATTTACCAAATGATAAAAATACAATAACTTTTGTACTTTGTACAGGGCAGAAAACTTATGGTTATTTGTTTATATTTTTAGAAAATGAAGATAGTATTTTAGGACATTTAAAAGCTACTTTAATAAATTTTATAAATATTGTATCTGTTGATTTAGAAAGAAGATGCCAAAGAGCAGAACTAGAAGAGTATAAAAATCACCTTGAAGAGATGGTTCAAAAACGTGCAGATGAGATATTTGAACTAGAAGAGGAAAAAATTGAAAATTTTGAAAGAACATTTTTATCTTTTGTTTCTATTATTGAAGATCGTGATACTTACACAGGTGGACATTCACAACGTGTTGCGAAATATTGTCGTATAATAGCACAAGATATGAAATGTAGCGAAGAGGAGTGTGATTTAATATATCGTGCAGGAATTTTGCATGATATTGGTAAAATTATTACACCAGATGCTATTTTACTTAAATCAAATAAATTGAACGATCTTGAGTATAAAATAATTAAACAGCATGTAAGCGAGGGCTATAAAATTTTATTAAAAATTCCAATGTATAAAAATTTAGCTGAAATTATTCGTTACCATCATGAGCGTTATGATGGTAAAGGTTACCCTAATGGAATTAAAAAAGATGATATACCTTTTCTCTCTAGGATAATGACTCTTGCTGATGCTTTTGATGCAATGACAACAAATCGTATATATAAGAAGAAAAAAAGCATTAAAGAGGTAATAAGTGAGCTAAAAGAATTCTCTGGTACTCAATTTGATCCTAAAGTTGTAAAAAGTGCTCTTAGAGTATTAGTAGATATTGAATTACAAGATTCTGTTAATCAATCTCCTACAACAGATATAGAAAAAGAGCGTTTTTCTTACTCTTATAGAGATCAATTAACAAATGCTTATAATGTCGATTATTTAAATTTTATACTAACACAAAATAAGCTTAGTCAGGAGTATGTATCTGTAATTTTATTTAAACTTAATAATTTTACACAATATAATAAAAGATATGGTTGGGATAAAGGGGATAAGCTACTAATTCAAGTAGTTGATTGCTTGGATGAAAGTTTTGTTAAATCACTAATTTTTAGAGTATATGGTGATGATTTTATAATTATTTTAAAAGAACATACAAAGATTAATTTAAAGCAACTTAGGTGTTATGATATGTTGATTAAAAATCAAATCTCAATTAGTGAAGATTATTTAGACTTATTAAAATTTGATATAACAGATCTTAAATCACTAGAGCAACAAATATTAGAGAACTCAACACCCTAAAATAGAATTTTAATTGATATAAGGTTCTAATACTCTTGGAATAGTTATACTCCCATTTTCATTTTGATAATTTTCCATAATAGCCACCAATGTTCTACCAACCGCTAAAGATGAACCATTTAATGTATGAACAAAGCTATTTCTCCCCCCATCTTTATAACGAATTTTTGCACGTCTTGCTTGAAATTCTCTTGTATTAGAGATAGAAGAAATTTCTCTATAAGTAGCTTGACCTGGTAGCCATACCTCTATATCAATAGTTTTGGCCGCACTAAAACCCAAATCTCCTGTACATAAAGTTACAAGACGGTGAGGAAGTTCAAGAGCAGTTAATATATCAGATGCACATGTAATCATCTCATCAAATATAGCATCACTTTGTTCTGGTTTAGCAATAGTTACAAGCTCAACTTTATGAAATTGATGTTGTCTAATCATCCCTCTTGTATCACGACCAGCTGCTCCAGCTTCTTTTCTAAAACATGAAGTGTATGCCGTTAGTTTTATAGGTAATTTATCTTCAGCAAGAATTTCATCTTGAAAAAGGTTTGTAACAGGAACCTCTGCGGTTGGGATTAAAAATAGTTCTTGACCTTCCATCTTATATAAATCATCTTCAAACTTTGGGAGTTGTCCAGTTCCCTCTAATGCAAGTCTATTTACAAGTGAGGGAACACTAACTTCATTAAACCCTCTTTTTGAGTTAAAATTTAACATAAAGTTTATAAGTGCGCGTTCAAGTTTTGCACCCATACCAAAAGACACACTGAAGCGACTAGTCGCTATTTTTACACCACGTTCAAAATCTATCCAACCATTTTGCTCTGCTAGTTCCCAATGCTCTTTTGGAGTAAAACTAAACTCTTTTGGAGTTAGAACTTTTTTTATTTCTACATTATCATCCTCATCTGCACCATCTGGAACTTTATCATCAGGCATATTTGGGATACTCATAGCAAGCGTTTCTAATTTTTCTTGACACGTTCTTTGAATCTCAAGAGCATCAGTTATTTTAATCTTGTTTGCATCAACCTTAGCTTTAAGTTCACTAATATTTTTGCCTTCTCTTTTGTAAACTCCGAATTCTTTACTCATACTGTTTTGAGCTGCTTGTAGTGCTTCAAAGCCTGATTTTGCTTTTTTTAATTCTTTATTTTTAGTTTTTAACTCTTCAATAAGATTGGCGTCAACACCTTTTCTAATTAGTTTTGCACTAACACCATCAAAATCTTTTTGTAGTAGTTTTAAATCAATCATTATCTTCCCAGTATATAAGTGGCGTGATTATATCAAAATATAATAAAGTAAAGCTACCTCATAAATTTAAATTTATTATGATAAAAACATGATAAAATATGTAAAAATAATTCAATCGGAAGATTATACCCAAATAATTCCATAACTTTGCCGACACCTCTAAGCTTATAAGAAACTCATCTTTTTTTGAATCCAGAAGCACCAAATTAGGCTATAAAATCATTTATTATTTTTTTGACTCCATCCTTAGTAAATTTTACACTTTTTGTGCATAATCCATGATTTTTAGACAATACTCTCCTGTTATCATAAACTTCTAGGTATCTATTTCTTGGCTTTTTCAGGTTTAGAGTTGTAA
>JAKISR010000036.1 GCA_021648465.1 Sulfurimonas sp.
TGAATGCTGAAGAGGCTATGGCAGCTTTAGAATTCACACCAAACAAAGCAGCAAAAATTATCTCTAAGGTTATAGCTTCAGCTGTAGCAAATAGTGGTAATGAGGCTGAAGATTGTACAGTAACATCGTGTCGTGTTGATAATGGCCCTGTTCTTAAGCGTTTCCGTCCACGTGCTCGTGGTATGGCATCTGGAATCAGAAAACCAACAGCACATATCTTAGTAGAAGTAGAGGATAAATAATATGGGTCATAAAGTCAATCCTATTGGTCTGCGTCTTGGTATCAATCGTAACTGGGAGAGCCGTTGGTTTCCTAATTTTAAAACTGCACCAGCAGCTTTAGGCGAAGATTACAAGATAAGAACATTTTTGAAAAAAGAGCTTTATTATGCTGGTGTTGCTAACATCATTATAGAAAGAACAGTTAAGAGACTTCGTGTAACTATTGTTGCAGCTCGACCTGGTATCATTATTGGTAAAAAAGGTGCGGATATTGAGAAACTTAAAACTGCTCTTCAAAAGCTTGTTGGTAAAACTATATCAGTAAATATCAAAGAAGAGAAAAAAGCTCAAACTTCAGCTCAGTTAGTTGCTGAAAATGTAGCTACTCAACTTGAGCGTCGTGTTGCATTTAGACGTGCAATGAAGAAAGTTATGCAAAATGCACAGCGTTCTGGCGCTAAAGGTATTAAAGTTTCTGTTGCTGGTCGTTTAGGCGGTGCTGAGATGGCTCGTACTGAGTGGTACTTAGAGGGACGCGTTCCTTTACATACTCTTCGTGCAAAAATTGATTATGGTTTTGCTGAGGCTCATACTACTTACGGAATCATAGGTGTTAAAGTATGGATATTCAAAGGGGAAGTTCTTACTAAAGGCGTTCCTATCGAAGTAAAAGAAGAGAAAAAAGAGCGTGCAAAGAAGCGTGCTCCAAGACGTGAAAATAGTGAAAAGGCTGAATAATTATGTTAATGCCAAAAAGAACAAAATATCGTAAAGTAATGAAGGGTCGTAACCGTGGTTATGCTCGTTCGGGTTATTCATTAGCATTTGGTGATATCGCTTTAAAAGCGGTTGAAGCAGGTCGTATTAACTCTCGTCAGATTGAGTCAGCTCGTATTTCAGCAACTCGTCACATTAAAAGAAATGGTAAAATTTGGATTCGTGTATTTCCTGCTAAACCATTAACTGCTAAGCCTCTTGAAACTCGTATGGGTAAAGGTAAGGGAGCAGTTGATCAGTGGGTAATGAATATTAAACCAGGGCGTATCATATTTGAAATGGCAGGTGTTCCAGAAGATATTGCTCGTGAAGCATTAACTCTTGCTCTACACAAGTTACCATTTAAAACTAAAATTATAACTGCGGAGATGAACAATGAAATATTCTGATTTAGCAGATAAAACAGTAGCAGAGCTTGAAGCAATGCTTAAAGAGAAAAAAACTGAGCTTTTTACTTTAAAAATTAAAAAGCAAATGATGCAACTTCAAAACACTAGCGAACTTCGTGTTGCTAAAAAAGATGTTGCTAGAATTAATACTGCACTTAGTGCAGTGAAATAAGGGCTGGTAATGACACATAAACGTGAAATTCAAGGTAATGTAATAAAAATTTCAGGCGATAAAACAGTAAGTATTGTTGTTGAGCGTCGTGTAATGCATCCTCGTTACCATAAAGTTGTAAAGCGTTTCAAAAAGTACTTAGTACATGATGAAAGCAATGAGTTAAAAGTTGGTGACCAGATTATTGCAATCGAGTGTCGTCCACTTTCTAAGACTAAATCTTTTAGACTTAAAACAGTTATAAAAGGAGCGTAGTATGATTCAAGGTTTTACTCGTTTAAATGTAGCTGATAATACAGGTGCAAAAGAGATTATGTGTATAAAGGTACTTGGTGGTTCTAAGCGTCGTTATGCAACAGTAGGTGACGTTATTGTTGCTTCTGTTAAAAAAGCGACTCCAACTGCTAAAGTTAAAAAAGGTAAAGTTGTAAAGGCAGTAATTGTAAGAACTCATAAAGAAGTTCAACGTGAAAATGGTTCTTTAATACGTTTTGATGATAATGCAGCTGTTATACTTGATGACAAAAGAGAGCCAATCGGTACTCGTATTTTCGGCCCTGTTGCTCGTGAAGTACGCTACAGTGGTTTCATGAAAATTGTATCTCTTGCACCGGAGGTTGTTTAATGACAAAGTTTAACTTCAAAAAAGGTGATACTGTAGAAATTATCGCTGGTGATGACCGTGGAACTAAAGCTACTGTACTTGAAGTATTACCTAAAAGAAACAAGGTAATTGTTGAGGGTTGTAAAGTTGCTAAGAAAGCTATTAAACCTACAGAAGAGAACACTAAAGGCGGACATATCAATAAAGAGATGCCTATAGATATTTCAAATGTTCGTAAAGTGGAGGCATAATAAATGGCTCGTTTAAAAGATAAATATTTAGGTTTAAAATCTGAATTACAAGCAGACTTAGAGATTAAAAATCCTATGCAAACCCCTGAATTAGAAAAAATTATCATCTCTGTAGGTGCTGGTTTTGCAATGAAAGATAACAAGCTTATCAAAAATATTGAAGATACAATTACCAAAATTGCTGGTCAAAAAGCAACTACAGTAATTGCTAAAAAATCAGTTGCTGGTTTTAAGGTTCGTGAAGGTATGCCAGTTGGTATTCGTGTAACACTTCGTGGTGAAAACATGTATAATTTTTTTGACCGTTTAGTTGCTATTGCACTTCCTCGTGTTAAGGATTTTCGTGGTGTTGCTAGAAATGGTTTTGATGGTCGTGGTAATTATAACTTCGGTCTTGATGAACAACTTATTTTCCCAGAGATTAGCTATGATTCAATCATGCAAATTCATGGAATGAATATTACAGTAGTAACATCTGCTGATTCAGACAAGGCAGGATTTGCTCTTTTAGAGAAAATGGGTATGCCTTTTAGTAAAGGAAGTAACTAATGGCTAAAAAATCGATGATTGCTAAAGCAGCAAGAGAACCTAAATTTAAAGTTCGTGGTTATACAAGATGTCAAGTTTGTGGTCGTCCACACTCTGTTCTTCGTGACTTCGGAATCTGTCGTATATGTTTTAGAAAAATGGCAAATGAGGGATTAATCCCAGGTGTTAGAAAGTCAAGTTGGTAAAAAGTAACTTGAAACTCCTAACAGTTTAGTAGTTTATACTTAGTATAGATTGCAATTTAAGGAATTATAATGATAAATGATTTAGTATCTGATGCGTTAACACGTATCCGTAATGCTGGTATGAGAAGATTACCTGTTACTACTTTAGTTCACTCTAAGAGTGTTGAAGCAATGACAAATATCTTAGTTGAAAAAGGTTATATTGATAGTTGTAATGTTATTGAAGAAGGCGTTAAAAAAACTATTAAAGTAGTGTTAAAATATGATGAGAATGAAAAAACTGTTATTAATGAAATGAAAAGAATTTCTAAGCCTGGTAGACGTGTTTATAAAGGTAAAGAAGATATCAAACGTTTTAAAAATGGTTATGGAACTATTATTGTAAGTACATCACATGGCGTTCTACCAAATGATAAAGCATATGAGCTTGGCATTGGTGGCGAAGTTATGTGTACGATTTGGTAGGGGGTGAAATATGTCTAGAATTGGTAAAAAACCTGTAGAATTTGCAGCTGACATTAAAGTTAGTACAAATGGAGATATTATAACTTTTGCTAAAGGTAAAAATAGTGTTGATTTAGATACAAAAGGTAATGTTGACTTCAATGTTGAAGGAAATATCTTAACTTTTGTTACAAAATCAGATGAGCGTGATCACAGAGCTTTTTGGGGAACATATAGAGCATTAGCTCAAAATATTGTTGTTGGTTTAACTAGTGGTTATACTAAACAATTAGAGATTAATGGTGTTGGTTATCGTGCTGCTGTTAAAGGTAAAGTGCTTAATCTTCAACTTGGTCATTCACATGATATCAACTATGATTTACCAGATTCAATTGAAGCAAGTGTTGAAAAAAATGTAATTACTTTAAAAAGCTATGACAAACAAAAGTTAGGTCAAGTTGCCGCAGAAGTTAGAGCATTTCGCCCACCAGAGCCTTATAAAGGCAAAGGTGTTAAATACATGGAAGAGCATATCGTGCGTAAAGCCGGTAAAACTGCTAAGAAGTAAGGGAGGGTATTAAAAAATGAATGCAAAAGTATTAAAAAATAAAGTTGCTAATCGTATAAAACGTAAGCGCCGTATTCGTGCAAAAATATCTGGTTGTGCTACACTTCCTCGTGTTTCTGTATTTCGTTCAAATAGATATTTGAGTGTACAAGCTATTGATGATGCTACAGCAACTACATTAGCTACACTTAGTTCAAAAGCAACTGGTCATAAAGCAAATAAAGAAGGTGCAGCTGCACTTGGTAAAGCATTCGCTGCTACACTAAAAGAAGCTAAAATCTCTAAAGTTGTATTTGATCGTAATGGTTACCAATACCACGGCGTAATTGCTGCATTTGGTAACGCACTTCGTGCAAACGAAATTAAGTTCTAGGGGTTAAGATGGAAATCAATAGAGAAGATTTTGAAGAATCAATTGTAAATATAGGTCGTGTTACAAAAGTTGTAAAAGGTGGACGTCGTTTTCGTTTTACTGCACTTGTAGTAGTTGGTGATAAAAAAGGTACTATCGGTTATGGTGCTGGAAAAGCAAAAGAAGTTCCAGATGCTATTAAAAAAGCGGTAGACAATGCCTTTAAAAACTTAACAAAAGTAAGTATCAAAGGTACTACTATTGCACATGATATTGAGCATAAATATAACGCAAGTCGTGTTTTACTTAAGCCTGCATCAGAGGGTACAGGTGTAATTTCTGGTGGAGCAATGCGTCCAGTTTTAGAGCTTGCAGGCATACAAGATATACTTACAAAAAGTATTGGTTCAAATAATCCAGGTACAGTGGTTCGCGCAACAGTTGAAGCACTTGGTCGCTTGAAAGGATAGATGATGAGTATTGAAAATTTATCACCAGCACAAGGTTCTACATGTAACCGTAAAAGAGTTGGTCGTGGACAAGGTTCTGGTACTGGTAAGACTGCTGCTCGTGGTCAAAAAGGTCAAAAGTCTCGTTCTGGTTATAAAAGAAAAAGAAACTTTGAGGGTGGTCAAATGCAACTTGCAAAAAGACTTCCTAAAATTGGATTTTTTTCTCGTAATATAAAACCATATGTTATTAATATTGAGAAAATTAAAGCTGTTGCTGAATTAGCTGAGATCACTATAGAATCTATTCGTGGTGTTCATAAAATAGCTGCTTCAGTTACTAGAGTTAAATTAGTTGGTGCATCTGCAAAAGACTTAGCATCAAAAATTAAAGACGACAACGTTACTACAACAGGTAAATAATTGTGAATAAAAGTCTAGTAAATAAGATACTTATTACTGTTGGTTTTTTATTTGTCTATCGCCTACTGGCATATGTGCCAGTTCCAGGTGTAGACACTGCTGTTATTGCTTCTTTCTTCGATGAAAATCAATCAAACGCACTTGGATTGTTTAATATGTTTAGTGGTAATGCTGTTGAGCGTATGTCTATTATTGCACTTGGAATTATGCCTTATATCACTGCTTCAATCATTATGGAACTTTTAGCTGCAACATTTCCAGCTTTAGGTCAGATGAAAAAAGAGCGTGATGGTATGGTTAAGTATATGCAAATTATTCGTTATGCGACAATTGTCATTACAATTATTCAAGCAATAGGTATTAGTGTTGGACTTCAGAGTTTAACAGGACCAAATGGTAATAGCGCGATAATTATTGATGATCAAAATACATTTATACTACTCTCTGCTGTGTCAATGCTCGCAGGAACTATGCTTCTTATGTGGATTGGTGAACAGATTACACAAAGTGGTATAGGGAATGGTATCTCACTTATTATCTTTGCTGGTATTGTCTCTGCAATCCCAAGTGCAATTGGTCAAACTATTACTATGGTAAATACAGGGGCTATGAGTTTTTTAACAGTTATAGCAATTTTTGCTCTTATATTATCAACAGTAGCAATTATTATTTATGTTGAACTTGGTGAGCGTCGTATTCCTATTACGTACGCTAAAAAAGTTATGATGCAAAATCAAAATAAAAGAATTATGAACTATATTCCAATTAAAGTAAATTTATCTGGTGTTATTCCAGTTATTTTTGCAAGTGCAATATTAATGTTTCCAATGACTGTAATGTCAAGTAGTACAAATCCAACAATAATGGCTATAGCGGATTATTTAAATCCAAGTAGTTACTTTTTTCAATTCTTAACATTTTTATTTGTTGTGTTCTTTGCTTTCTTTTATGCTTCAATAACTTTTAGTGCAAAAGATATTTCAGAAAATCTAAAAAAACAGGGTGGATTTATTCCAGGTATTCGTACCGGTAAAGCTACACAAGAATTTTTAAATATTACTGCAGGTAACTTAACTGTTACTGGTGCAATGTACTTAGGTCTTGTAGCCACTATACCATTTATGATTATTCAAGGAATGGGTGTTAGTTTTTTCTTTGGAGGAACAGCCGTTTTAATTGTTGTTCAAGTAGCATTAGATACTATGAGAAAAATTGAGGCTCAGCTTTATACGAATAAATATGAGACATTAAGTGCGGTTGGTCTTTAAATAATGGCCATTGCGCTTAGAAAACCTAGGGAAATTGAAAAACTTCGTGCTGCTAACAAAATTGTTGGCGGTGCTTTAGAGTTACTAAGACAAAATACAAAAGTAGGGGTTTCTTTAAAAGAACTTGATAGTATCGCAGAAAAATATATTCTCTCATGTGGAGCAAAACCATCTTTTAAAGGTCTCTACGGCTTCCCCAATGCAGTATGCATCTCACTTAATCAAGTAATCATTCATGGCATACCAACTAATTATAAACTCAAAGAGGGTGATATTGTTGGATATGATATAGGAACTGAGTTTGATAGTTGGTTTGGTGATGCGGCTATTACTGTAGCTGTTGGAAAGATTAGTGATAAAGATAAAGAACTTATTGCTTGTGCCAAAGATACTCTTTATGAAGCAATAAAAAGTATAAAAGTTGGCATGAGATTTAAAGAATTATCTCTAATTCTAGAAAAATTAATTCGTTCAAAAGGGTTTGTCCCACTTTATAACTTCTGTGGTCATGGAATTGGTAGAAAACCTCATGAGGAACCTGAAATACCAAATTATCTTGATGGAAAAAATTCAAATGCAGGTCCAAAAATAAAAAATGGCATGGTTTTTTGTTTAGAGCCTATGGTATGTCAAAAAGATTCAAAACCAATTATTTTAGATAATAAGTGGGATGTTGTTAGCGCCGATGGTTTACACGGTTCACACTATGAGCATACTGTTGCAATTGTCAATGGTAAAGCTGAAATTTTATCTCAAGCTTAGAGAAGAAGGATTAAAATGGCTAAATCAGATGTTATCGAAGTTGACGGTAAGATTATAGAAGCTTTACCAAATGCAACATTTCGTGTTGAGTTGGAAAACGGGCATATTATTTTGTGTCATATTGCAGGTAAAATGCGTATGCACTATATTAAGATACTACCAGGGGATAAAGTTAAACTTGAATTAACACCTTATTCTCTTGATAAAGGTCGTATAACTTATAGATATAAATAGAGCTAAAAGTAAATAAGCTTTAGTTCTGTTTAGTAACAAACCATATAAAAGTAATTTATATAAAAATTATTACAATATAAAATAATATTTTTTTGTGATACTTTTAAAATCGAATAAAGTAGGTATATTTTATGATTAGATCACTCTTCTTTCGTCTTCGCGTAATCCATTATGTTGGTATCATTTTATTAGTAATAAATGCTGTATTTTTTACTGATAATATTATTGGTCAAATAGTTCAAGGCATTGTAGCTACAGTTATTCTTTTTCATGATTTAGATGAAAAATATAATGGTGTTGATATGACTAACTCAATGATAGAACAACTTGAAAATTTAGAACATGGAAATAAAGTTGTTTTAAAAAATGAGTGGAATAAAGAACTTAGTGACACTTCAGAAAGTATAAATAGATTTCAAAAAATATTTCTTGAAGCTCAAAATACAGAGGAAAAATCTCATAAAATAGAAAATATCGTTGCTAATATAAATATAGACTATAATAATGCAAGCTCAAATATTGAAAAAGAAAGAAAACTACTTTCTGATGTGGTATCAATGGGAGAAAAACTAAAAATAATTCTTCATGATGATTTAGAAGATGCATTTAAATCAAAAGAAAATATAGTTGAAGTTAGTCAAAAGCTATATATTGTTAAAGATGAAATATCTAGCATAGTTGATAAATTACAAGAAGCATCAAGTTCACAAAATATATTGGCTAG
Source organism: Sulfurimonas sp. (assembly GCA_021648465.1). Lineage (GTDB taxonomy): Bacteria > Campylobacterota > Campylobacteria > Campylobacterales > Sulfurimonadaceae > Sulfurimonas. The sequence continues at coordinate 8,374 of JAKISR010000036.1, forward strand.
TGATTTAAGTAAAGTATCTTCAGATACTGCACAAGTAAAAGAAGTTATTACAGTAATTGCGGATATTGCAGATCAAACAAATCTTCTTGCACTTAATGCTGCGATTGAAGCAGCTCGTGCAGGTGAGCATGGACGTGGTTTTGCTGTTGTCGCAGATGAAGTTAGAAAATTAGCAGAGAGAACACAAAAATCACTTACAGAGATAAATGCAACTATAAATGTAGTTAGTCAATCTATAAACGATACAAGTGATCAAATGAATAAAAATGCTAAAACAATTGAGGCTTTAGCAGAAGTTTCACATGAAGCATCTCAAAAAGTTGATGAAGTTAGCTTTTCAATTAATGAGGGTGTCACTCTAGCAGAAGGCACAGTTAAAAGTTATACACAAAATGCTTCAAAAACAGAAGATATCATAGAGAATATATCAAAAATAGATAAATTGTCAAATGATTCAAAAGAGAGTATAAAAGTTATAAAAAATAGTGTTGAAGAGTTAGCTTCAATTATTTAATTTTTTTTATTTAGGTAAAGTGAGAGGAAGTTTTTTATATACCCATTCAATAAAATCATCTTTATATACTTTTATATTATTAAACCCATAGTTCTTATATAAAATATACCAAGTGATACTAGCATTAAAAACCGAATCATCATATATAATAAGCTCTTTATCTCTTTTCAAATTATATCTTAATATAAGATTTTGTTCAATTTTTTTATAATCTAATGTAGAATCATCAAAAAAACTATCTTTAAAATAATAATTGTTTGCATTTATAATATAGCCTAACTTATCATAAAATTTTGAGTTTTCTCTAGAGTCAATTATTTGTGAACTATAAAGATTTTTTTTAAGATAATTTGTTGAGATTAAAATATTTTTCTTTTTCTTTATTTTAAAAGTACCTTTTTCTTTTGGATAAGATTTGTCTGAAGAGACTAAAAAACTATATTCAAAGATCCATGCCATATATCCACCATCAAGAATAGAGATGTTTTCAAATCCATATTCTGTAAATAGTAATGCTACATAACAAGAGTTTTGATATTCAGATTTTTTATCTTTGGAATAAAGAACTACTCTTGAAGTTGGGGTTATACCAACCCTTTTCATTTGTAATTGAACAGCTTTACTTATTTCAAATTTTTCTTCAGAATGACCTTTGTCAATAAAATTATTTATATCAAGATGAATAGCACCAGTAATATGACTTTTTTTATAAGAGGAGTACGAACTAACATCTAAAATAATTAAACTATCGTTATTTAGCGATGCATGGAGTTCTTTCGGAGTTATAAAAGCGTCATATGCAAAACCATTAAAAGTAAAAAGTAGTATGGTTAGTATATACTTCATTAAAAATTTAAAATGTTTGAGTATTTCTGAATTCTGATATTTCTGTTTCAACCATTTCGTTAATCATAATTGTAAATAATTCAGATATCATATTTGGAGATACGTCAGCTTTGATTGCACAATGGCGAACTTTTTGTAAGATATACTCTACTCTATCTTTAGCTTTTACCTCTTCAACACTATTTTTAAATGACGCAGCTTGGCGAATAAAATGGCTTCTTTTAGAGATAAGATCTACAAGTTTATCATCAAGTTTATCAATTTCCACTCTCACTTCTTCTAATGAATTACATTTTGCGATATTTGACATATTGTTTCTCCATTTTTATCGTATATTATCTAAAAAGAGATAATAGCTATGTTAGTAAGATATATTAAATTGTTTTTTATAAGATTGTTCAAAAGATAGAGTTCTGTCTTTTGAATCTATTATATTACCTATTTCAATCTCTATAGTACGCTGTATTTTTGAATTATTTATAGCGTCCCTAAGTATATCATTTGCTTTAGAACGAATATAGACAGGGAAAATAGGTAGTTTATTTTTGATTGCTATAATTTGAGCACCTTCTTTGAATTCTGAGATAGGAGAATTTGTTTGGTTTCTAGTTCCTTCTGGAAAAATATAAATAGAGTTTCCATCTTTTACAGATTTTTTTACATCTTTAAAAAATTCACTCATTCGAGAAGTCTCACGGTTTAGAAGAATTGTTCCTAAATTTCTAGTGAACTTACCAAAGAAAAAAGAGTTGTATAGCTCTTTTTTTGCTATCCAGTCACCATGAATATTGCTTTGCTCAGTAGCAATCTCCACTATAAGAGGATCTATAATAGTTCTATGATTTGAAGTTAAAAGATATTGACCATTTTTAGGAATCTTTTCTTTGTTTATAACTTTGATTTTAATATTTAGTTTGTTTAGCAGTTTATTTGCGTAGATAATACGAGCTTTTTTTCTCTTGAGCGAATCAGTTACACCTGAGAGTTTAAAACCATAGTAATTAGTAAGCCATAGAGAGTATATTGCTATTTTAATTTGATTGAATGTCAAAAATTTACCTCAATTAGCCTTGATTAGTTTTTTTTCTTCTTTTGGGAGATGTGCAAAAGGGAGATTTTTCATACCTTGTTTTACTCCATTTTCAAATACCATAACATCTAAAGTCATTTGGGTAGGAAAAAATCGTATTACTTTGTATAGTATTTTTTCTATTTCAAAAGATATTTTTTTATTAGAGAGCTCTACGCTTTTTTTTTCTTAGCCATTTAAATATATTCCTGTATTTTTTACTGTTATTTTGTCAGCATTTTGTAATGATGTAAGTGCGCGTTTAAAATCTTTTTTACTTAAACCAAATATATTTTTTATAAGATCAGCATCACTTTTATAGTTATAAGGCATTGACCCACCACTTTCTTGTATAAGGACTAAAACCTTATCTGCTGAATTAGTATTCTTTTTTGATCCAGCTTTACGAAGAGATAAATCAATATTTCCATCTTTTCGTATAGTTTTTATAAAAGCTTTTTTTTCATCGCCAATATTAATATTTTCAAAAATTTCATTATGATAAATTAGACCTTCATATTTATCTTCAACAATACATTTAAAACCAAGTGGGGTTTTGGAGATAATTAAGATTCTAATTTCTTGGTGAGGCTTTAAGCCTTTTACTTTTTTTTCAAAAAAACTTGTTGTTTTTTCAGTACCAACTAATCTATGAGTTTTTTCATCATATACAACTTTTAAAAAGCGTTTATCGCCAAGCTTAATAGGCTCTTTTTGAAACATATTTGGAACAAGAAGGTCTTTACTTAAACCCCAGTTCATAAAAGCACCAAAAGGAGCAACATCTATACACTCAAAAAAAGCAAATTCATCAAGCTTAGCGACAGGTGTAAGCACAGTAGCAACAAGTCTATCTTCTGAATCTGTATAGAGAAAAACATCAACAAGTGAGCCTTCTTTCATCTCATCAGTTAAGTATGGACCAGGAAGCAGTACATCGTTTCCATCTTGGGCCATTAAGTATGCACCAGGTGTTGTTAGTCTGTCAATTAAAAGAGTGTTGATTAATCCGAGTTCTAAGTATTCGTTTTGTGTCATAGTCTTTCCGTCGTTTAAGTAGGAGAAATGTCTCTTTACTTATTAATTAGTAATGACATTATATCCTTTTTTGAATTTTGTGATATCATTATCACTAAATAAGGAGCCTTAAGTGAAAAAAAGAACTAAAATTTTAGCCACAATTGGTCCCGCTTCAGACACCCTTGAGAATATTGTAAATTTAATCACAGCTGGTGTAAATGTATTTAGACTAAATTTTAGTCACGGAACTTATGAATACCATCTAGATGTTCTTACAAAAATTCGACTAGCTTCAAAAAAGACTGGTTTGGTTGTAGGGGTTCTTCAAGATATAAGTGGACCAAAAATTCGCATTGGGGAACTTGCTCATGATTTTGAACTAAAAGAGAACGATACAATCACTTTTCATAAAAAAACAATAGTTGGCAAAGCCACATCACAAAACAGTTTTGATGTTTGTATTAATTATCCAGAAATTTTATTACAACTTTGTGTTGGAGATTATATCTATCTTTATGATGGAATAATTCGTACAAAAGTTCTTAGGTGTGAAGACGACAGAGTTGAAGTTATAGTTGAAAACTCTGGAACTCTGTCTTCAAAAAAAGGTGTAAATTTTCCAAATACAGCTCTTGGAGTTGATGTTTTAACTGCCAAAGACCGCAAAGATATGGCATGGGGTGTACAAAACGGTGTTGATTTTATGGCTATCTCTTTTGTGCAAAATGAAAGCGATATGTTAAATGCTAGAGAGATACTAGAAAAACTCGGTGGAAAACAGATGCTTATAGCAAAAATAGAGAAGTTTGATGCTATTAAAAATATAGATGCTATTTTAGAGGCTTCAGATGGTTTGATGGTAGCTCGTGGAGATTTAGGGATAGAGGTACCTTATTATGAAGTACCAAATCTTCAAAAAATGCTTATACATAAAGCAAATTTAGCAGCTAAACCAGTTATTACTGCAACACAAATGTTATTATCAATGACACATAATGAACGCGCAACAAGAGCAGAAATAAGTGATATTGCAAATGCTGTGATGGACGGAACTGATGCTGTAATGCTCTCAGAAGAAAGTGCTGTTGGAAAACATCCAATTCTTGCAGTAAAAACTATGTTTGAGACCATAAGGGAGGCAGAAAAAGAGTACAACTATTTTCAATTTGAGAAAATTAAGTGCAATGATTCAACTAACGCTATAGATGAATCTGCTGTAAGATTAGCTAGGGATTTACATGTAAGTGGAATTTTATCCTTAAGCGCATCTGGTAACTCTGTTAGAAAATTAGCTAAATATCGCCCTTCAAATACTATTTATGCTATCACGCATGATGACAGAGTAAGGCAACAACTCACACTATCTTGGGGAATTATTCCAGCATTTTCAGTGAAAAAAAGCTCATTTGGTCAAACAATAAAAAATGTAATGCAAAAAGGTTTAGAGTCTAAAATACTAGACAAAAAAAATAGTTATATACTAACAGCAGGAGACCCCATCGGAATTAGTGGCTCAACAAATACGATTCGCCTACTTAGAGAAAAAGAGATGGAATTTTTTAGAACACTGAAGTAATCTGGGTCGAGCCCAGAATGACAATTATATAAGCGAGAGTAAAACCACCAGCAAAATTGGTGGAGTCACAATAAGACCAAATTTAGAATAAGTCCAAAAATCTATATGTACACCTTTTTTACTTAGTGTATGAAGCCAAAGAAGCGTTGCGAGTGAGCCAAAGGGTGTCATTTTTGGTCCTAAGTTACAACCCACTATATTTGCGTAAACCATAGCTTCATTTGCTATATTTGTTAGTGCAATATCCATAACCATAATAGTTGGCATATTATTCATAAATGCACTTAGAAATGCTGCTAAAAACCCAGTTCCCACAACTGCGACTACTTCACTTTGAGAATTAAGGTAAACCAATATTTCAGTTAGATAATCTGTTAATCCTGCATTTTTAAGTCCATAAACTACGATATAAAGACCAAGGGAAAACCATACAACTTGCCAAGGTGCCTCTTTTATAATTTGTTTTGGCTCAACCGTTTTCATCAACGAGGCAATTAGTAAAAATATAATTCCACCACCAAGAGCAAAAACCGATATAGGGATATCATAAATATCTCCGATAAAATAACCAGCTAGTAAAATTGCTAAAAAAAACCATGAAAAATTAAATAGTGCTTTGTTTTTAATAACCTCCTCAGGATTTTTAAGAAGGTCAATATCTACAGTTTGTGGTATATCTTTTCGCAATACTATCCAAAGAACAATCATAGTCGCTATTACACTTACAAAATAAGGAATAATCATGTTTGAGAAAAACTCCGCAAAACCAATATCAAAATAGTTTGCAGTTACTATGTTTGTTAAATTTGAGAAAACAAAAGGTAGAGATGCGCTATCACTTATAAATCCACCAGCTAGTAAAAAAGCTAAAATAGTTTTAGTATTAAGGCGAAGTATATTCATCTTTGCTAGTAAAATTGGAGTTAAAATTAATGCTGCGCCATCATTTGCAAAAAGTGCTGAAACTATAGCCCCTAAGATGATAGAATAAAAAAACATCTTATGTCCACTACCATTTGAAAATTTTGCCATCTTAAGTGCAGCCCATTCAAAAAAGCCTATCTCATCTAAAACCATAGATAAAATAATAATCCCAATAAAAGCAAGTGTAGCATCCCAAATAATATCAAAAACTATAACAACATCGTTAAAACCCACCACTCCAAATACAAGTGCTACAATTGCTCCAACAACAGCTGTTGTACCAATCTGTAATCCACGAGGCTGCCAAATAATAAAAACAAGAGTTACTAAAAATATAAATGAAGCTATTAACACCCTAACTCTTTTTTTACTTTTGGAATTAACTCATTTTTTATACACTTTAAAGTTTTTTCAAACTCTTCAAACTCTTTACCATCAGGGTCTTCAAAACCAATATGAATCACTTTAGAGTGTGAAAATATTGGGCAAGACTCTTTTGCATTATCACAAACAGTTACAACCAGGTCAAATTTTGTATCAATAATCTCATCAATAACTTTACAATGGTATTTATCATCCCAAGAACCATCAAGCTCTAAAGCTTTTTTTGCATAAGGATTTACTCTACCACTAGCCTTTACTCCACTACTTTGGGCCTCTACCCCATCTATATATTTATTTATTAATCCCTCTGCAATTATTGAACGGCAGCTATTTCCTGTACATAAAACTAATACTTTTTTGTCTATTTTACACCCTTTATTTAACATAGGAGTTTGTATAGCTAGATAGCTTATCTCTTTTAAAATTGATTGTCTAAATTGATCAAGAGGGTCTCTGATACTATAAAACGCCCAACGACCACGCCTATCTACTTTTAAAAACTTTGCGTCTTTTAAAATTTTTAAATGCCTTGAAATTCTAGATTGAATCATTCCAAATGAATTTTCAATATCACATACACAAACTTCACCATTTTCATAAATAAAATGTAGTATTTTTACTCTTGTTTCATCATTTATAGAGCTAATAGTTTTAAGAAATATTTCCATAGTATAACTTCCTATATCTTTTTGAAATAATAACTTAATTACAGTTAAATATCAAGATATATTGATATTTAACTGTAATTAAGTTTAATATCTCTTAGACAAAACCTCATATAATAACAAATAGCAATTGAGCTATCATAAACTTAGAGAGTTAAGAGTAAATAACATATCGGACAAAATCTAAAACGGCTAGTTTTCTTAAACATAAAAATTAGTTAGTTTCATTCCAAGTCAGTCGCTACCTAAAAACCAATAATTTCTTAAAATTTAAACTAATTTTTTACCATAAGAAACACTCCTCTTTATCATCATTATCGCTGCTTATATTTTTTTGTTATAAATCTCCTCCAGATGCTTTTTTGTATATTTCTTTGTCATATTTCTTATTGTTTTTATATAATGAATGAGCTATTATTATCATCTTTCTCATGACAGCTATTTGTGCTACAGTTGTGTGTTTACCTTTTGAGATTAATCTATCAAAAAATTGTTTAAAGTTTTTATCATATCTTACAGCACTTAAAACTCCTAAAAATAATGAACCTCTATATAGTGCTGAACCAGCTTTACTTATTCTTGCTATAGATAGCTTTTCATCTGAAGCTATAATATCTTTCACTTTTTTAATTATCTCTTTTTCTTGTTCTTTTAATCTTTGTATATTTTTTTTCAAGTTAGAAACAGCACAAGAACTTCCATTTTTTGCTTTTAGTGCTTCAAGATGATTAGAGTTTTGAACTCTTTGTCCCAGTGCTTTAGCGTGATTACTAAACTGACTAGGATTTATGATGAAACATTTAATCTTTTGAGTATGACAAAACTTTGTCAATATACAAGAGTAACTACCTGTTGGTTCGTAAATAGGGGACATTCCAGTTCACTCTAAAACAACGAGTAGCCATCAATAACCATCATGAAGCACTCAAAGCAAAAGATGGTAATATCTATGCCCTTAAAGATCTTCTCAAAAGACATAAGGAGATGAAAGAAAAAGAGGCTGAAATACTCAATAAGATAAAAAACATTATAAATGAAGATGATGATATTGCACAAGCATATTCAAATATAAAAACAATTTTAGGTATTGGAGAGATTGCAGGAATTGTTCTAATTTATCTATTTATCAGATACCCTAATGCTAATCAAAAACAGATAAGACTTAATTAAATATCCAGATTTTCTGTAGAATCAGCCTTTAAAGTGAAGTGAGTTTAAATAGTTTATTTTATTATACTAAAAATTTCATATTTAATTTTTTAGTATAAGCACTAAGCATTGCATTTTCAAAGTCATTATTTGTTGTATATTGATAACCAAAAGTTTTAGCCCACATTTCATGCTCTTCCATACAAAGATAAAAGAAAACATCTTTAGCCCATGGCTTAAAATTTTCATAAGCATGTTTAAACATTTTCACTTTTGTACTGTTCGGATACGAACTTTTGCCATTTGCATCTTCAAAAGGCATTTGAGTTATTTTACTTCTAAATTCTCTATCTCTTAATTGCTTTATTACAGGTTTTATAAATGTAAGAGTTCCAAAACTAATAAGCACCACTTCGTTAGCATTAAATTCATTTAAGAGTCTATCATATACATTTTCATATTCGTTGAGGTAGTTTTCATACTCAACTATTGGATGAAAATGAAAACCTACTTTAGCACCTCTGTCCGCTACATCTCTTGCAGCACTTATTCGTTTATCAAGTGAGGCTGCAAGGTGCTCTTCATTTTTTATAATAGTTGGAGTATTTAATGACCAAGTACAAAGAATATTTTTAGGTATGTCATTTTTCATAAAATAACTAATATTGTCTGATTTTGTTTTAAATTCTAGTATTACATTTGGATTCTCTTTTGCAAAAAGAAATAGAGCATCTAAGACACCCTCACGATTTCCCCACATAAGTGAATCAGAAGCTTGCCCAGTTCCAATATGGTAAGTTTTATTTTTATCAAGGTTTAGGTTTTTTAACTTATCTGTAAAATTGCTATCAAAGGTAATAGTGTTTTGGTTATAAAAACTTTGAATTGAGCAGTATGAACAATCAAATCCACAACTCTCAACAGCGTCAAGGGTCAAAAGATTACAACATCTTGTTTTTTCACTAGCAACGGGACATAGCCCAAGTCCAAAACCATCTTTTGCTTGTGTTTTAAAGTTATATTTCTGCTCTTTAGCAATATTTTTAAGCTCAAAGTTTTCATAAGAATTTGGTTTTGTTTTTAGGTCATTATAAGATTTTTTTAGTCTAGCTATAACAACTTTTTTTTGCTTATGCTCAGAAAAAATATCTATGATAGTTTTTTCATTCCACATATCTAAATCTCTAGCTATATCAACTATTTGTTTTATCTCAGAAAATGTAAACTTTAACTCAAAAGACTTCTTTTTTATAAATTCCTGACTTTTTTTTGGTAATTTTGAGTATATAGTATTTTTTGTTGAATTAGTAAATTTATCTATATATGAATTCATAATGAAATTCTAACAAATTTTTATAGAAATATAGTTATTTATATTAAGGACACCTCTAAAAATCCTAAATTACTTCTTAATTTTAAAAATATCATAAACCACCTAATAGTGTAATTGCAGATAACTTACAGAGGATAGAAGTGTTTTCATTGAACTAAAGCATAAATTTTATTGCATATTGTCATGTTTTAAAGTTTTTACTTTCTTTTATATTAGTATAAAAGAAAAAAGAGTGCTGTATGATTTTAGGAAAATGCCCATATTGTAAAGATGGTACTATTGAAGCAAGAGATAAAGAAGTAAATGGAAAAAAGGTAAAACTTTATGTTTGTACAAATGCTTCATGGAAAACAGAAGATGGAGAGATGTTTGAACTAACTCAAGACTCTAGTTGTAGTTTTAAAATTTGGCAAAATTCACTCTCAAGATATGGAAAATGGCTTTCATATCAGGATATAAGAGAATTACTTAAAGAGAAAAGTTTAGAAGTAGAACTACTTAGCAAAAAATATGGTAAAAAACTTTATTACAATAAACATATAACACTAAATCTTGAATATGGAGTTAGTGTGTTGTGGGATTAAAATATACTATCCCAACATTTAAATCTGAAGTGCAACTTTCAAGTTAAAAAATCATATCATTTTTTCCTTAAGCTGCTGCTTCTAATCCATAAAAAACTTCATTTGGAGTTCTCCAATTGAGAGATTTTCTTGGTC
>JAKISR010000037.1 GCA_021648465.1 Sulfurimonas sp.
ATTCTCTTGTTTTGGAAAAAGTTACACCCGTTGGGTGAAGTCTTTGAGTGTGACTTTTTCGCTTTGAAGTACCTAATTATAGAGCAATCAAGCTTGTTGTCTAATTTGGTATGGAATTATTGGGGTTTATCTATTTTTTCAAAATCTTTTCAATTTGTCATATTTTTAGAATATAATCTATTATTTACATATAATTAAATTATGAAAATACATATAGATATAGACTGCTTTTTTGTTAGTGCTGCTCGCATACTTCATCCTGAGCTTATGGGAAAACCTGTGGCGATTGGTGGGAGAAGTGATACTAAGATATTCTCTAAAGATGCAAAAAAACAAACAGTTAATTTTGAGAATTCTGGTTCATTTGTTCCTACATTTTATAAAGCATATGAAGAAAAAGATGACAAGGTGAATTGCGAAACAAGAGAGGGCAGCCCGGGCTGTGATTTAAATGCTTTTAAAGATGAAAGTGGACGAATTAGAGGAATTCTTACAACTTCTAGTTATGAAGCTAGAGCTTATGGTGTTAAAACTGCCATGAACATTAAAGAAGCTTTGGGTTTATGTCCTGATTTAATTATCAAAGCTCCAAATATGTCATACTATCAAAAACTTTCACATGAACTGCATCAATTTCTACAAACTAAAATTCCACTTGTTGAACAAGCGAGTATAGATGAGTTTTATGCAGATTTAAGTGGTTGGGTAGAGAATAAAGATATTAAAGAATTTATACAAAATTTAAAAAATGAGATAAAAAGTAAACTAAAACTTCCAGTGTCCATTGGAGCAGCAAAAACAAAATATATCGCAAAAATGGCTACTTCATCTGCTAAACCTTTTGGGTGTAAAATTGTACAACCTAATGAACTTTTTAGTTTTATAAAAAATATTCCAGTAGGAGAGTTTGCAGGAATTGGAAAAAGTATGAAAGCAAAACTGAAATCTATTCAGATTCATACACTTGGTGATTTAGTCAAAAGAAAAGGAACTATACAATCATGGGGACCTTATGCAAAAGAGTTATTTGCAAGAGTAAGTGGGGTTAGTGATGCTCCTATTGAGACAAAACATAAAAGAAAATCTATAGGTATCTCTCGTACATTTGACCCATTATTTAACCGAAGTGAGCTAAAAAGACGTATACATATACTTGCTCGTCATCTTAGTTTTGCTATATTAAAACTCAAAGTTATTCCTACAGTTTTTCATCTAGGTTTAACCTATGAAATGAATCAAAAATCCCATAAAAACATTAGTCTTTGTGAAGTTTTTACAGATAAAAAATTTGACTCTTTATGTTTAAATCTTTTTAATGAAGCTGATATTCACAAAAGATTACATGTTATAAGGATTAGTATAAACTGCTCAAGCTTTACAAGACACTCTAAAAAAGAGTTATCGCTTATAGGTTTTAATGATGAAACTAAAATGCAAAAGCTTACACAATCTTCACAATCTATAAGAGAAAAGCACGGTATTGATATGTTAAAATGGGGTAGCGAATTATGATAATTATGATAAAATAAGTCAATGAAAAAACTTAAACTACTTGAACAATTTCGCTCTTTTTATATAAGAAACTATCCTGATGACATGGAAACCCAAATTGAGTATTTTGCAATATTTGGTGGTCTTGGTTGGGAAATAGATACCTCACTTCCAGTTAAATTTTTAATACAAGAACTAGTTCTAGAAAATTTTAATAATTTAAATGAAAAAATCAGAGTTTTAAGTTTAGACAATGAAGAAAACTTACGACTACTTCGTGCTTTGGCTGTTGGAGACAGGAGAATTTTTTCAGCTTTTAACAGAGCAGGATTAAATAATGCAAATGGTGGTAGTGCCCTTAACTATCTACAGGAAAAAGGGCTTATACAGATAGAATACTCAAGAGAAGAGCCCGCAAGAAGTTTAAATCCTGATGGAAAACTAAAGCGTGAAGTCTCTAGACATCGCATATCACATAAGGTTCTTTTTACTCACCCTTTTGTGAGATTTTGGTTCTACTTTGTTGCACCTTATCGACGTGAGATTAGAGATGGCAACTATGATAATTTTTTTAAAAATTTTGAACTTAAACAAAATAGTTATACAAGTTTAGTTTTCGAAGAACTCTCAGAAATTTTACTTAATTATCATCTTAGAGATTCTCAGATACTAAGTTCAGGAAGTTATTGGGATGCAAATGTAGAGATAGATATCCTAACCATTACACAAAATGAAAATGTTTATGCTGCTGAATGTAAATGGACAAATCATAAAGTGAATAAAAAAGAGTTCAATAAACTAAAAGAAAAATGTAAGAAGCTTGATATAGAACCCACTCAAATTATTTTCTTTTCAAAAAGAGGTTTTTCCAAAGAACTGAAACAAAATCAAGGAAAAAAGTTAGCATTGTATAGTTCTAATGATTTTGAAGCACTTGTTAAAAATATAAAACAAGATGAACTAATAGAGGATTTTTTTAACTAACTACCCGAAGTGCTGTATACGCTTCTTGTAAAAGTTGAAATTTTTGCGTATAGCGTTTTATTACATGCGGTGTCTCATGTATAATTTTATCTGGATGATAAACTTTTACTAATTTTTTATAACTCTTCTTAAGTGCATCTTGACTCGCTCCGATTGGACACTCTAAAACTGTATAAAAACGAATATTTTCTTCCTCTTCTTGCTCTTTACAAAGATCACCAAAACTAAAATTGGCAAAATCGCTATATAACTTACTCATAAAGTGATTATCATAGGTGTACTTAATTTGGTAATGCAAGATATGACATTTATTTAAAGTTCTCTCTAATCTAGCTTTTGCTTTATAATCTGAAACATCAACCACCAAAGAATCATCTGTTCCTCTTTCTATATATACTTCTAGTTGTGAGCGAAGATAGTTTATAACCCAACTATTTGGACGCTCCAATGAAATAAGAACCGTATCTCTATCGTAAGCATAAAGATTTATATCAACATACTCTGCTTCTTGAAGTGTATTTAGTTCAATTTTGATTGGTTGAGTTCCATATTTTAACATTGAACGAAGAAAAAATTCATGTGAAAAATCATATTTAGCTGCATGATATTGACTTAACTGATTTAAAAATTCTTCTCTAACTTCTCTTAATGTTTCATTTCTAAATACTAATACTGCCTTTGGTAAGAAAAGCATCCCACGAGAATGATGATTTAAAAATTCTCTCATCCATTTTGAGTTTAGCATATCAAATTCTGTAGTTATAAGAATAAGATTATTGCGTAAAACAATCTTCATATACATAACCTTTAATGAATTTTTTTCTTATATTAAGCAAATTAAGTTCCATTCTAACAAATATTTTTATACATCTTCGGAACTCTATCTTTTAATAAGCCCCAATAGTCCCTTCGTTTTTTATTTTCATCCAAATCAAACTCTGCATAAATAATTTCTTCTTTATCTCTTGATGCTTCTGCTATTTTTGCACCTGTATAGTCTGTAATAAAAGATGAGCCATAAAAAGTTAAACTACAACTTTTACCAACCTCTACTCCTATACGATTTGCTACCACAACAGGAACTGTATTTGTCGCAGCATGACCCATCTGAACCCTTTGCCAATGCTCTTTAGAATCAAGTTCTATTTCAGGCTCACTTCCTATAGCGGTAGGATAAAAAATTATCTCTGCGCCTTTGAGAGTTAATGCCCTTGCACTTTCACAAAACCATTGATCCCAACATATTCCTGCACCTATTTTACCATAAGCTGTATCATAAACTTTAAAGCCTGTATCACCAGATTTAAAGTAAAATTTCTCTTCATATCCTTGGCCATCTGGTATGTGCGTTTTACGGTAGTTATCCAAAATTCTTCCATCATTATCTATAACAACCAATGAGTTAAAATAATCTTGTTTTGCTTTTTCAAAATAACTAACCAATATGACTACTTTTAGCTCTTTTGCTAAGGCACTGAAATATTTTATTAGTGAGTTATTTTTTTTTGGTTTTGCCCAAGAAAAATATTTTTTATCCTTATCCTTACAAAAATAAAGAGTCTCAAAAAACTCTGGTAAAAGTATGATTTGAGCACCATTTTTATGAGACTTTCTAACTAAGGTATCTGCTTTTAAAACATTGGCTTGTTTATTTTCACTCATACTCATTTGAATAGCAGATACTTTTACCATTTTATAAATTCTAACTTCTACTTGTTACTTCTAATAAGTGATAACCAAACTCTGTTTGAATGGGACCTTGAACAACACCAACCTCTCCACTAAATACAGCTTTATCAAACTCTGGAACCATTTGACCAGGACCAAATTCACCTAAAGCTCCACCCTCTGCACTTGATGGACAATTAGAGTTTTTCTGTGCTACCTCTTCAAAAGAAGCTCCATTTTCTATCTCTGATTTTAATTCACTACATTTCTCTTGTGTATCTACTAATATATGTCTTGCTGTTGCTTTTGGCATTAGTATTTTCCTTTATTAAATAATTTCATGATTTTACTATATATTTATGTTATTATTCATTCATTACAATATTTGGTGAGATATGAGATATTTTTTTTTATTAATTTTTATACTATTTACCTCCCTAAATGCTTCAAGTATTAAAATAGCAGTTGCTGCAAATGTAAGTTATGCTATGGATGATTTAATAAAAGAGTTTAATAAAACTCACCCAAACACTGAAGTAAAAGTGATACTTGGTAGTAGTGGAAAATTAACAGCTCAGATATTTCATGGTGCACCATATGATATATTTATATCTGCAAATATGAAATACCCAAACAAACTTTATAAAGATAAAATTGCGATAAATGAACCTGTAGTTTATGCCCAAGGCTCCTTAGCACTCTTTAGTTCTAAAAATATAGATTTTTCACAAGGGATAATGTTTTTAAAAAATAATCAAATCAAAAGAATAGCTGTAGCAAATCCAAAAACTGCCCCTTATGGTCAAGCAGCATTTGAAGCTTTTAATAATGCAAAAATACTTAAAGATATAAAAAAGAAACTTATTTATGCAGAGTCAATAGCACAAACTCTCTCTTATGCTCTAACAGCTACAGATATTGGAATTGTTGCTAAATCATCACTTTTCTCTAAAAAAATGACAAAATATAAAAAAAACATTAATTGGGTAGAGATAAATTCTAAAATTTACACCCCTATAAATCAAGGAATTGTAATGCTAAAACATTCAAAAGATATAAAAGCTTTTTATGATTTTATATTAAGCAAAGAAGCAAAACAAATCTTTGAAAGATATGGATATTTAGTCCTATGAACACTATTATAGCGGAAGTTAAAGAGATAAAAAGTGTCGATAATCTACATATAATAAAGTTTTATTTTGCTGGAACTATTCTAAGCATGATGAGTTTAGAATTAGATGAAAACATTAAAGTTGGGGTAAAAGTAAAATTAATTGCAAAATCAACACATATAGCAATAGCAAAAGAGTTTAGTGGTGAAGTTTCTTATTCAAATCAACTTGATGCAAAAATTGTACATGTTGAAAATGGCGAACTTTTAAGTAGTATCAAAATACAAGTTTGGGAAACCACTTTAGAGTCTATTATCACCAAGGATTCAAGTGAGCGAATGAATCTACATGTAGGTGACACGATTACTGCACTTATCAAAGCAAATGAGTTATCAATTGTGGAGGTTTTATAATGATTGAAATTTTACAAAACCTAAACTTCACGCCATTTTTACTCTCTTTTAAACTGGCGGGATTAACTACGCTTATACTTTTTATATTATGTTTACCACTTGCGTGGTATCTCTCACAAACTAATTCAAAAGCAAAACCTGTTATTGAAGCTATTACTGCCCTACCCATTGTTCTTCCACCTTCAGTTCTAGGTTTTTATATACTTTATGCTCTTTCATATAATTCTCCAATAGGGATATTTTTTAAAGAATCTTTTGGTGTTGATTTAGTTTTTAATTTTACTTCTTTAGTAATTGCAAGTTGTCTTTACTCACTTCCATTTATGGTTCAACCACTTCAAAGTGGTTTTGAATCTCTAAACAAAAACATGCTTGAAGCTTCTTATATAAGTGGAAAAGGTAAATTTGAAACCATTTTAAAAGTAGCTTTACCAAATATAAAACCAGCACTCTTAACTGCTATTATAATTACATTTGCCCATACTGTTGGAGAATTTGGAGTTGTTTTAATGGTTGGTGGAAGTATCCCAGGTGAAACAAAAGTTGCATCTGTTGCTATTTATGAAATGGTCGAAATTATGGACTATACAACTGCTCATATTTATAGTGCGATTATGATAATCGTGAGTTTTTTTACTCTTTTAAGTGTATATATATTTAATCATAAGCAAAAATTTACTGGATTTATAAAATGATAGATATAAATGTCAATAAAAAACTACATGGTACACAAAGTGAAATGCTTTTAGATGTAAAGCTAAATATAAACCATGGTGACTTTATAGCTCTTAGTGGAAAAAGTGGTAGTGGAAAAACCACACTTTTACGTATTCTTGCAGGACTTGAAAAATCTAAAGGAATTATACATCTAGAAAATAATATATGGCAAGATCATCACTCTTTTAAAAGTGTTCAAAAAAGAGAGATTGGCTTTGTGTTTCAAGATTATGCTTTATTTGATAATATGAGTGTTTTAAAAAATCTACTCTATGTTAATCAAGATAAAAAACTAGCCCAACATCTTTTAGATATTACAGAATTAAGTGAGTTAAAACACAGAAACACTACAACTCTAAGTGGTGGGCAGAAACAAAGAGTTGCACTTTGCCGTGCTTTAATGAAAAAACCAAAACTTTTACTTTTAGATGAACCTCTCTCAGCGTTAGATCCAACAATGAGAATCAAACTACAAAATGAGATACTCGCTCTTCATCAAGAATTCAATACTACTACCATCATGGTAAGTCATGACCCAAGTGAGATATATAGACTAGCCACAAGAGTTATAGTCTTAGAAAATGGAAAAATTATCAATGACGGATCACCAAAAGATGTACTTCTTCGTACACAAGGAAGTCAAAAGTTTTCATTTGAGGGTGAACTTTTAGAAATAAAAAAGGTTGATGTTATTTTTACAGCCATTATAGCGATAGGTCAACAGTTGGTAGAAATTGCTATATCTGAAAATGAAGCAAAAGATTTAAAAATAGGTAGTTTCGTAAGTGTGAGCACAAAAGCTTTTAGTGTTAACATAAAAAAACTTAGCTGACGTATAAAATTATGTTATAATTTTGGTACTTTAAATTATAGGATAGAATCCATGACAAAACTCTCTTTTAAAACCTCAATTTTTCTACTGCTCTTTTCCTTAATATTTGTAAATACACTTTACGCTCAAGAAAAAACTGATACAAAAAAACAAGCTGAAAACAATCCTGTTGTTATGATAAAACATGCTCCTTTTGCAAAAAAAGATTGTGCAGCTTGTCATACAGACAAAGATGGAAAATCAGGAAAATTGATAATTGATGGAGCAGGTTTATGTTTTAAATGTCATGACAGCTATGAAAAAAATGATTTTATACATGGTCCAGTTGGTGCTGGAGCTTGTCTACTTTGTCATAATCCACACGAATCAGAAAACCCAAAACTTTTAAATAATAAAAGCATAAACAACTTATGTACTACTTGTCATGCAGATAAAAATGATATGTTAAATAGTGGAGATGAAATTCACCCACCAGTGGCAGATAGTTGTATAAATTGTCATGACCCACATGCAGAAAAACATCAATTTCAATTAAAAGCAGATAGACAAAAAGATTTGTGTTTTATGTGTCATACAGATAAAAAAGATAGAGTTACAAACTCAAAAAATAAACACGGTGCAATAGAGATGGGTGACAAATGTCTTGGATGTCATGATCCACATAGTTCACCTTCTCCTAAATTATTAAAAGCAGAAGATTCAAAAGCTATCTGTTTAACTTGTCATAGTGCTTCACTTCCTAGAGAAGAAGATGGGAAAATGCTAATGAATATGGGTGAGCATCTTGCAAACAATCCTAATTTTCATGGTCCCGTAATATGGGGAGATTGTGCAGCTTGTCACGATCCTCATGGTTCTGATAACTTTAGAATACTTAAACAACCTTTCCCTGAAAAATCAGCTATAAAATTTACTCCTGATGGTTATCTTTGTTTTAAATGTCATGAACCTAAAAAGATGACAGAAAAATTCACAACAGAGTTTACAAATTTTAGAAATGGTAAAAGTAATACTCACTTTTTGCATGTTAAAACAAAAAGGATATCATGTAAAACTTGTCATGATTATCATGCATCAAAAGATCTTCCTCATCATCTAAGAAATGAATCATCTTTTGGTTCTGCTAAATTTTCTCTTAGATTTATAGAAACCCCAACTGGTGGTTCTTGTAATCCAATTTGTCATACCAGAAGATACTATGATAGAGTAGATCCAGTAAATGTAAGAAGCAATAAACCTCTTAAGAAGCAATAAACTCCTTAAAAAGTTTAATAATGCACTGCTAACCAAATACTCTCTTGGTTAGGAAGTGTCCAAGAAACTTTATGCTTTTTAAAAGCTTGGATATTTATATAATCCCCCGCTTTTAATCTAATATCTTCCTCATCTAAAAATGATAAAATAGCTTCACCTTTTAATAAAATTACCCATTCATCGCTTTCTTGACTATACCACTTAAACTCTGTAGTTGCTTGCCCATATGAGATTATTCGCTCAATCTTTATATCATTTTTTGATATAATCGTCTCAAAAACTTCTTTATTTAAGTCTTTTGGAATTAATTCAAGAATATTTGATTTTTCAGTTAAAACAGGCACTAACATATCCTACAACTCTACTTTCATCACTACTCGCATCTGCACTAGTTTTATAATCTAGTATATGTGAAGTTAAATTATTGTTTTTAGCACTTTTTATTACTGCTTCAAGTCCTATTTTTCCACATGCTTCGCATTCAGTGTTTAACAAATTAATATCTAATTTTTTTATAGCAGAGATACATATACTATCTAATTTATTTGCTTTATCCAAATTATAAAAATGGCTTAAATCTGTACTTATTATAATCCCACAATCTTCTTGTTTTAAAATAAAATCTATAATCTTTGAAACATTATATGAATCTACTCTAGAATAAACTAACTCTAGCATATTTACATTTTTTAAATAGTATTTTATAAAAGGAAACTGTGTTTCTGTACTATGTTCTGCGTGAGCTTGTTCTAAAGATTTTAACTCAAATCTATCATATAATTTTTTTGCTAAGTCTTTTGCACTTAGAATTTCCCCAAAAGGTGTATCATAACTATCAAAATTACAAAGGCTTATGCCATCAAATAAATGTTGATGAGATGGGCCAATAACAATAATATTTTTTAGATGAGATTTTTGCAAAATTTTATAAGCTATGTTGGCACTATATCCAGAATATATATATCCAGCATGAGGAACAATAACAACTTTGGAGTTTATAGTTTTAGCATTTATTTTTTTATATAATTTACTAAAATATTCAAAATATCTAATTATCTCACTTGAGTTATTGGGATAAAAACTACCAGCTACACTCATTTTTCTTTTCATCGCCAAACTCCTTTTATAAACTCTTGACACTTTGAGCATTTTGAATTAACAATACTTAGTATATTTGAATCAAATCCTACCCTTTCAATTAATTTTTCTTGGCATTTATAACAATATGTACTATTGTCATTATAAATATTTCCAAGATAAACATATTTTATACCAAAACCTTTTGCAATATTTTTAGCTTTTTGTAATGTTTGAATTGAAGTGCTTGGAGTATCAAGCATCTTATAATCAGGATGAAAAGCACTAAGATGCCATGGTATATCTAACCCCAATTCAGATGAAATAAACTCAGCCATCTTATCAAGCTCATCATCACCATCATTTACTTCAGGAATTATAAGTGTTGTTATCTCTAACCAAATATCACTTTTAGCAAATCCTTTGAGAGACTCCAATACTCCATCCAAATTAGTTTTTAAAACTTTTTTATAATAATCTGGTGAGAAACTCTTAAGATCAATATTTACAGCATCAACCCATGACTTCATATCCTCTAAAACCTCTTGTGACTCATATCCACTAGATACAAACACATTTTTTATACCTTTTGTTTTTGCTAAAATTCCTATATCTTTAGCATATGGATACCAGATAGTTGGCTCATTATATGTATAACTTATACTCTCTACCTCATTTTTTACTGCTATATTTACTATATCTTCTGGACTATATACAATACTCTCATCAATTAGATTTGTTTGTGAGATTGAATGATTTTGACAAAATGGACATCTAAAATTACATCCAACTGTTCCAATAGACAAAGACTTAGAAGATGGTAAAAAATGATAAAGTGGTTTTTTCTCTATAGGGTCTATATGGATAACACTTGGGTGTCCATAGGTTTTATTTACAAGCTTTGAGTCAATATTATAATTCACTCCACAAATAGCGTGTTTACCTTCATGCAGTTTACAATAATGTTTACATAAAAGACATATTATTGTCTTTTCATCTTTATAGCGATAGTATTGCATTAAATTTATCTTCTACTGAATCAACATGGTATCTATAAATAATTGGGTGTTGTGCAAAGATTGACATATCAACACCAGCTTTCATACTTAGATGTTGTAAAAAAAGTTTAGGTGTTGATAATTGCTCCCAAACTTGAGGTAAAAATGTTGCACTATATCCATGGTGTTTTAAAATAAGTCCATCAATATTAGGCTTAATCTTTTGACACAAATCTTCAAAATCTTCATACTTTAGTAAGATAGGCTCACTTAAAAGTGAAACTTCTAACGTTAAATTTTCAAGCTCTTTCATATCTAAAGGCTTAAATCTTGGGTCACTAAAGCTTGCTGAGATAGCATTAGTAAATATATCTTCATATAATATGCGATATGCTACTAAAGAACCTATACAACCTCTCAGCTCACCATTATATTTTAAAGTTACAAAAGTAGCTCCATCAATATTTAAAAAAGCATACTTTTTTAAAAGCTTCTCTCTATCAAAAAAATATCCATTATCAAATCTACTTAAAATAGCACTTTTTGCAATACTTAATAAAATAGCATCTAACATATTAGCTCCTATTTTTTTTAACCTTTAATAAATATACTATCATATTAGTGCTTATTAAGTTTTGAAAATAGCCAAGCCCCAAAAGTTAACAAAATATATAATCCAAAAATAAAATAAAGTTGTTCTATTTGGGTTGTTAGTTCATAATATAAGATAAGTAGTGTTCCCATTGCTAAGCCTATCATAGCTAGTATTGTTAATATTAGGGATGAATTTGTGCGTTTGTATATTTTAAAATTTGTATATGCCATAATCATTGAAACAAGTAAAAAAGTCACACTTCCAAATTCTAGTATAA
Organism: Sulfurimonas sp.; assembly: GCA_021648465.1. Classification (GTDB taxonomy): domain Bacteria; phylum Campylobacterota; class Campylobacteria; order Campylobacterales; family Sulfurimonadaceae; genus Sulfurimonas. The sequence goes on from JAKISR010000037.1 coordinate 11,419, forward strand.
CTTTTAAATTTCCAATTAAAATCAAACAAAAAGCGAGAGTAGCCATAGTTATAATAGAATAAATTGGAATTGCATTTTTTTTTATTGTTAAAATTTTTGGAAAATATCCATCTTTAGCAATAACTGACATCTGTCTTGATGCTCCAAAAAGAGTACCACTTATTGCACTACTTGTTGCTAAGAGTGCTCCAAGTATTACTAAGTCCGTACCCCAATGCCCTAAAATCTTATCAGCTCCAGAGGCTAAGGCATACTCTTTATTTTGGACTATATCTGCGAGAGGGATAGCTAATATAGCCCCTATAGATAAAACCACATATATTAAAATTGCCAAAAATATAGAGCTGTAAATTGCTCTTGGAATATTTTTTTCTGGGTTATCCATCTCATTAACTGCATTTATAACAAGTTGAAACCCCTCAAAAGCTACAAAAGTAAGTGAAGCAGCGATTAAAATAGGTAGTATTTTTATATCGTCACTTTCTTGAATAAGGACTGGAAGAGTTGTATTTGAATTATTAATAAGCACAAATGAGATAATAATTAAGATAATTAGTTTAGAATAAACCATTAAATCTTCTATTTTTCCCATCCCTTTTACGCTCCAAATATTTATAAGTGTAAATATTAAGATTATAAACCCAGCAACAGCTTTACGAATCCACTCGCTATCCCCAAACTCAAAGCCACTTATGGCATAAGCTGAAAAAGTGTATGCGTACAAGGCTAAGGTACTAATATATCCAAAAATAACCCACCAACCAATAAGTGATGCAAAAAATTTTGATGATGGAAAAGTCTTTTTGAAAAAAGAGTAAGTTGCACCTTCATCTTTATAGTAAACTCCAAGTTTAATATATGAGTATGCTGCTAAAGAAGCAAGTAGTCCACCAAATATAAAAGCTATAGGAGTGAATGCCCCTATCATTGAAACTGAAATACCTAAAACGGTAAATATTCCACCACCAATCATACCGCCAAGAGCGATAGCTACAAGCTCAAAAATTCCTAAATCTTTATCTCTTTTTCTATGAATATTCTTGATATGTTTAATCATCTGAAATAAAACCTAAATAAAATAGAGTTTCCATAAATCTATTGTACTATATCTTTTAAAGCATCTTCAAATTTTTCATAACTAAAAACAAACCCGTGTTCCAGTAGTTTTATAGGATAAACCTCTTTTGAATCCAACATTACAGTAGAACCCTCTCCAAAGACTAGTTTAAGCATAAAAGGTGGTATAGTAAAAAATGTTGAACGATTTAACACCTCTCCTAAAATATTTGTCTGCTCAATATTTGATAAAGGATATGGGCTAGTGAGATTTATTGAACCTCTTATATCTGGTGTTTTAATTATAAATTCAAAAGCTCTCATCAAATCATCAATATGAACCCATGAAACCATTTGCTCTCCACTTCCAAGTTTTCCGCCCAAGCCTATTTTAAAAGGAGGTAACATTTTTTGCATTGCACTACCCTCTTTAGCATAAATAACACCAAATCTAGTTTGTACACATCTTACATCAAAAACCTCTGCTTTTCTTGCTTCACCCTCCCAGTCTTGGCATAGCTTTGACAAGAAATCATTTTCATAATTTTCTGACTCATCATCATGTATATGTATAGAATCATAAATACCAACAGCAGAAGCTGATATAAAAAGTTTTGGTTTTTCTTTGCAGAGGGATATCGCTTTACCCACTTTTTTAGTTGTATCTATGCGACTTTCATAAAGACTTTTTTTGTAAGTATCACTCCATCGAGTTAAAATAGTAGTACCGCTAAGGTTGATTAAAATATCGCTGCCATCTATCAGTTGTGCTATGTTCTCTACTGTTGTATTTTCTCTTATTTTTAAACCAATGACTTCATTATGTTGCAAGTGAAACATCTCTTCAAGTTTTGAGCCAATTAAACCACTTTTACCACAAATAGCTATTTTTAATCTATTTCCTATTGACATACATAATTCCTTACAGCAAATATTTACCTTTATTATAAATAATTGAACCCTCTGATTAGTTAGCCAATAGATTCCCTGTCGTAGCATGGAATGACGAAAGTACCGTCACTCTCAGCTTGACTGGGAGTCTAATTTATGATTTATTCAGAGGGTTCAATTATATGTAAAAAAGTCCTTTAGTATAAATTATTGTTGTTTTATAACTCTAACAGTACAGTATCTCTTCTTGTAGATTCAAATTTTTTGCATCCACTCTCAAATGCTCCACTTTCGCCTATAATAACACACTTATGTTTAGCTCTTGTAATCGCCGTATAAATCAGCTTTGTATTGTGCATAATAAAGTGTGAAAAGCTCATAGGTATAACAACTATATCATACTCCATACCTTGAACTTTATGAATAGTTAAAGCGTAAGATAACATAAGATGTGATTTTATCTCTTCGTACTCATAAACAACTACCACATCCTCATTTGGATAAAAAACGAACACCTGTTCATCTTCCTCTTCTATCTTAAAAAGTAGTCCACTCATACCGTTAAAAATTCGTCTTTGGTTTGAATCCTCAGCATTTTTAAAGCCATCACCACTCCAAGATGTCATATTTTCATTTTTTGTATGAACCACTTTATCCATCAAACGAAACTCCAATTGACCTCGTTTTACACACTTAGATGGGTTTGGATTAAAATACTCTTGTAAAACTTTATTTAAATTATTTGAGCCAAGAGTCCCTCCTTTCATGGGTGTTATCACCTGAAAATAGTTTAGATACTCTTTTATCTCTTTATTTTTTAACCTTAATCTTGCTTTTTCAATTGAACCTACAACTTTATGGACTATTTGAGTAACAATTTGCGTTGCGTTATCTTCTCGCAAATCTTGTAACTCTTTTACAGAGAGTTGATTTTTGAGTGCATAATAATTTAAAATACTGACATCAATAAACTCAAAATCATCATAATGTTGTCTAAATTGAGGTACTACTCCTTTGCGAATATCGTTAGCGATTAAAGTTATAGCTTGGTCTTCATTTTGTCTAAATATTTGTGTTAGTTTTACAATAGGGACTAATTTTAGAGTTAAAACATCACTTAAAATATTTCCAGCGCCAATTGGTGGAAGTTGGGCATCATCTCCAACTACTATTAAAATACTATCACGCCTTATTTTTGCTACAACTCTGCAAAATAAGGAGGAGTTTATCATGGAGGCCTCATCTATCAACACCACCGAGAACGGAAACATATCGTCATAACGCATAAGTAAACTCTGGATAGTAGCACTCTCATAACCTGTTGTATCGGAGATACGCTGAGAGGCTATACCACTTAAGGCACATGTCATTATCTCTTTTTTTTCATAACGAATATTTAGTAAATCTAGTATAGTTTTTGATGTTGTACTCTTTCCAGTTCCCGCGTAACCAACTAAAAAAAGTATTTGTGCACCACCGTTTATAATCTCTACAGCTTTGCGTTGTTGTTCCCCTAACTTTTGTTCATGCGTATCTAAAAATTTATCTAAATCTTTAACAAAACCACCACTATCTTTTTTTGCTCTTGTTTTAAAATCATCATATAAAAACTTTTCAGCATCATAAAGACGAGATGGAGCTACACGGTTATTTTTCATCAAAACTATACTTGATTCTGCCACTCTCTCAATTAAAGCAGCTTCATACAAAGTATCTTTATCAATAAATCCAAGTAGCTCATTTAGTTCGTTAAAAAGAATCTCTTTATTTACACAAGAGTTCCCCTGTTTTTCACAATACTCCAAAAGCACATAGTCCATAGCTGAACTGATGCGTTTTTCATCATCAATTTTCATACCCATTTTTAAAGCCAACTCATCAGCTCGTTTAAATCCAATATTATTTATGGAGGTCAAAATATAAGGATTATCTTTTATCTTTGAACAAGGCTCATCCACATCTTTCATAGCCGTTGCAATAGTTGTAAGAAGCACCTGAGATACATCATATGGGCTCAAAAATTCACCAAGTTTACGCATTGAGCGAAATTTCTTCCAAGATGCTTGAATTTTCTTAAGTCTCTTCTCTTTTATACCTTTAAACTCCAAAAGTTTTTCTATATCGTTATCTAAAATATCTATGAGTTTTTCATCTCCGAAATGTTCAATCAGTTCAGCTGTGAGTTTTTTTGTAAAACCTTTTACAATTTTATTTAAAAAGAAAAAGAGTTGATTTTGATTTACTTTGATGGAGTCAAACTTGAAAGTCTTACCATATTTTTTATGCTCATCCCAGTAACCGCTAAGAGTTATGGCAGAACCTTTTATATGTTTTATCTCACTCTCATGGTAAGAGCCACTTACTTTTTCACCACTTTTTAAAACTGCAATAAAAAAAGCCTCATCCTCAAAAAGGATTTTGTCTATTTGACCGATTAATGTTTCACTCAATATTTAATTACTTTCTAAATAATTTTCATAACTACCTAAGGACGCAAAATTAATTTCATAGTTTGTATTGTCAATTTTATCTATTCTTACCGAATCTATTCCTAAATTTTGTAGTTTTTCATACGTTAAAAGCTCCCCTTGTGCTAGTGATAAAACATCTCTTAGTATCCATTTTCCTAATTCTTTATTAGAAAATGACATTAACGCTTTACTATTACTTTGGCAGACCTTTACTTGTAAAACATTACCTTTTGGTAACTTTAGACTAAATGGAGTATCTCGATCAGGGAAAAATTCAGGAGATTTATGATGTACGCTTGCAGGAATAGGAATATAAACTTCACTTTCATCTCTTTTTCTTCCATTAGAATTCCATTGGTTAAGCCCACTTCTTATATAAACAAACTTTTTACTTCCATATAATGGTAAATAAACTGTTTCTATAATTTTACTACTTGAACTATAAAATAAATCTTTTTGTAAAATACAGTCTCTAATATCTTTAAGAGGATTTGCCAATATTTTCACATCAAACTCATGTAAAGGCTTATCAGTAATGAACCTTTTTGTTAACGTACTTTTTGAGATATTAAATGAATAGTCATGAATACCATCATTAAACCTTATTGAATTTTTTACTTTTTTAACATCAACAATATTATCAATATCTACATAATTCATATTTTCTTCATGTATTTTAAATCGGTTTTCATCTCTGATAACACAATGATATATAGATTTATCTATTCCATATAAGTTTTCAGTAAATTGTATTCTTTTATTTCTAAGTTCAGATACTATTTTAACTATTCTAGTAGGGCTTTTACCTTCATATAAAAATTTATCTTTATTAAATTCAGCAACTTTTTGAAAAGATTTATTGTTTCCCTCTAAAAATGTTTTTAGTCCTATTCCAATATTGCCCCTTATTGCATCAAGTGCTACATCACCTCTTGATAAGTCATTTGCTGAAAACGAGTTACAAAATATTTTCTCTGCTATTCTATAATATAAATAAGGGACATCAGAATCAGAAAATAGATTAGACAAACTTCCTATTATTTTTAGTGAATCCTGATATTCATCTTTTTCACTAATTTTTTGGTCACTATAAAACATTTCTAATTTCTTTGGCAATTGATTCTATAACAGATACGGTTACTGAGTTTCCAAATTGTTTATATAAGTGAGAATCAACTATATCTTTTGAAATTTTATAATTCTTAGGAAATCCTTGAAAGTTAGCACACTCTCTAGGTGTTAGTTTTCTTATTCCTTTACTGTCTTTAATGATAGGAACATTATGACCACCCGTACCCATATTTGCTGTTAAAGTAGGACAAACTTTACTTTTATTTTCTCTAACATACTGTCGTCTCCACTGATAAATACTATTCTCATCAATAACATCATCTTTAATTCTTTTATAGAGTGGTTTATTATTATAATAGTATTTTTCATCAATATCGGATATCAAACAATCTTTGATTTTTTTAGATAGTTTTATCTTTTTTGGAAATTCAAATTCAACACTATTATCTAAAAATGCAACTATATATATTCTCTCTCTATTTTGGGGTATTCCATAGTCTTTAGAATTAAGAACTTCAGAATAAACTTTATATCCTAAATCTTCTAATGTTTTCTTAACTATTTTAAAAGTATTTCCATTATCATGTCCAACAAAACCTTTTACATTTTCTAAAAAAAGAACTTTTGGTTTATGGTATTTTGCAATGCGTGCAACATCAAAAAAAAGTGTTCCTCTCGTGTCTTCAAAACCTTTTCTATATCCTGCTACACTAAATGCTTGACAAGGAAAACCTGCCAAAATAATGTCATGACTAGGTATATCTTTTTCATCTATTTGTGTAATATCACCATGTGGGATATCTTTAAAGTTGTCAGAATATGTTTTCTGTGCATGTTTATCTATTTCAGAAGAAAAAACAAAGTTTGTATTATTGCTAAATGCTTGTTCAAATCCAAGTCTAATCCCACCAACACCTGCAAATAAATCTATAATATTATATATGTTATTAGAATTTAATAAGTCATTATTCATTAATTTAGTCATCATTCACCCTTAATATTAATTATAATAAATTTTACTACAAATATTTTATACATCTATAATATATTGCAAATTGCAATATTTTAACCACTAATCCTCTTAATTCTCTCAGGCTCTTGCTCTTTATATAACTCCGCACAACCTTTTGAGAGTTCACGAATTTTAAGCATATAGTTTTGTCTCTCGGTTTGTGAGATTGCTTTTCTTGCATCTAAAACATTAAATGTATTTGAAGCCATCATACATAAGTCGTACGCAGGAAGGGGGAGTCCAGCTTCAAGTG
>JAKISR010000038.1 GCA_021648465.1 Sulfurimonas sp.
TTTAACTGTGTTGAAAATTTAGCCATTTTCCTACTCATATTTATACCCTCACTTTTATTGTTTAATTTTACTCTTTTGAGAATTAAACTTTACAAAAAGTTGTTTGATTTTCTTGGGGTAGTATATTAAGTCAGTAAAACAACTTATACAAGATGCAAATAAAATTGTAAATGACAATCCACCGTGGCTTAGAGATAAAATATATCCAAATGATAATGAAGCGATATTGGTAATGAAAAAATCAGGTTTTACATTAAATTCAATACCAAAAGACAAAGAACTAGTTGCACTAAGAATGATAAACTCTACAGCTTCTGGTGGAACATTTAAAGATTTAACGCAAGATATACATCCTGATAATATGGATATTTCTATAAGAGCAGCAAAACTTTTTGGATTAGGAATTGCAGGGATAGATATTATTACAACTGATATAAAAAAATCTTGGTATGATACAGGTGCTATTATAAATGAAGTAAACCTTGCACCTTTACTTGGTAGAAATGAGATTTCTAAAAGAAATCTTTGTACTTTTTATAAATATATGATGAGTGGTAATGGTAGAATTCCAATCAACATTTTCATTGGCGGAAATAAAGCTATGAGTGATGCAATTAAAGAGCAAAATAGTTTAATAGGGCAGGGAATAGCCTGTTATTTAACTACTCATAAAACAACTATTTCACAATATAAAAGTGAGATGGTATTACCTTTTGTAAGTATATATAAAAGATTTAAAGCTTTATTATTAAATACACAAGTTCAAGCATTAATTTTGGTAATTCAAACAGATGAATTTTTGTATACTGGTTTGCCAATTGATAAAATAAATATGATAACTGATTTAGAAGAAGATTTAGTATCTTCAAAAAATATAAATAAAAAATTATCACAAGATAGAGTAAATGAGCTTCTTAATTTACTAGAGAGCAGTAAAGGATAATTTAACTATAAAGTTTATAATAAATGTCTACTCTTTTTAGAACTTTTTTTAGATATCTTTTTGGTTCATTATATTTTAAATCTTTTTGTAATTTTTTATAAACTTGATCAGAACTCATTGTATTTATTAGTATAGATGCTTTTTTTATATTATTAGTTCCAACAAAAGCCCAAGCAACATTTCCCGCTCCAGTATTATAAGCAGCTATTGTACAGTACAGGCGACTTTGTGGATCTTTTATATTTTTCAAATATTTATAATATAAAATATGTAGATAAGCACTACCCATCGTAATATTGTTTTTAGTATTATAAAGATAACTTGCAGAAACAACTCTTTTTTTATTATATAGATGTATATAACTATCAATACCTGCTGTACGTGGAACTATTTGCATTAAACCATAAGCAGGCACATGAGACCTTGCCATTGGATTGAAACTACTCTCAGAGTGCATAATAGCAAATACTAAAGATTTAGGAATATTTTGTCTTTTTGATTGTTGTTTTACTTCATCATAATATATTTTTGATCTTTTTATTACAGAACCTTTAGGCATTTTAATATTTAAAGTATATACATTTTTATTTTTTATTTTTTTAGACTTTTTAAATTTTATATTATCTTTTTTTACATGTTTATTTAAATAATTCTCAAGTGAGGCTTTTGTTGGTGTATTATCAAATATAATTGTAGATAAAATGGGTTCAGAGTTTATCTCACTTATTACAATGTTTGAAGGTTTTTTTATTTTTTCTAAATTTTGTTCTAATATATCATTATTGTAAGCTTTTTTTGTATCAATAGTTATAACGATTTTTAGAGCATTTTGAAGTTTGATTTTTGCATTATATTTAGATGATGCAATAGTTTGCAGTGTAATAATCTCTTTTTCAAAATTTACATCTGTTCGAGTTGTTTTATCTTCTGTATAAGATACCCAACTCATTTGAGTTGATATTTTAGGGTCATCCCAATATTTTAAAATAGATTTTTTATATTCAGCGTATACTTTATTTTGTGCTTTTTTATAAGATTCGAATTTGCTCTCTTTGCTCTCTTTATAAAGCATAAATTCTAATTGATTTTTTTGAAAATCAGTCATCTGTTGTTTTTTAAAATCACTTGCACTTTGAGCAAATAATGTAAGTGAAAATAAGAGAAAAATAGATATTTTTTTCATTTTAAGAGTTTAATTTTTTGTATATATTTAGATTTTATAAAAATTTTTTTGGATTAGAATCACTAAGATGTGACCATTTTAGCTTTGCTCCACCTAAGACATGAAAATGTAAATGTTTAACTTCTTGTCCACCATTGTCACCAATGTTTGTAATAACTCTATATCCAGCTTTTTGGATATCAACCTCTTTTGCAATATCTTGAATAAAAGTAGTCATCCCTACCATAATTTCAGGACTAACAACATCAAAGCCCTCTATATGTAATTTTGGTATAGCTAAAATATGTACAGGAGCTTTTGGGTTAATATCATGAAAAGCTAAAAAATTTTCATTTTCTAAAATTATTTCTGATGGTATCTCTTTTTTAATTATTTTACAAAACAAACACATTATGGTTCCCTTTTTTTTTATTTATTGTAGCACAGACTTTAATAAATGAAGCTATATATAAATTATTTTTGACTATAATATATATTTAAAATTTAAGAGGGATATCCCCTCATACATGGACTAGCTCATTGGAAAAATGGTATGACGCGATAAAAGATGCACAAAGTGTTGATGCAATAGAAGAAATTAGAATATCTATCTTTGGTAAGAAGGGTATTTTAGCAGAAGAATTTGCTAAAATGAAAACAGCTCCAAAAGAGGAAAAATCTAAAATAGCACAAGAATTAAATACTCATAAGAGTGCTTTAATGGATGAGCTTAGTACTGCTAAAATAGTATTACAAACAAAAGAATTACAAGTAGCAATGAAAGCTGAATCTATAGATGTTTCTATGTTTAGCTCAAACTCACAGGCTGGTGCACTTCATCCTGTTATGGAAACAATGGATAGAATTGTAGAGTACTTTTCCTCTATGAACTTTGCTGTTAAAACGGGCGGTATGGTAGAAGATGATTTCAATAATTTTGAAGCATTAAACCTACCAAAATATCATCCAGCTCGTGATATGCAAGATACATTTTATTTTAAGGATGAGATGTTACTTCGTACACACACTTCACCTGTTCAAATTAGAACTATGATGAGTCATAAACCACCTATTCGTATGATTGCACCTGGTGCTGTGTTTCGTCGTGATTATGATTTAACTCATACACCAATGTTTCATCAAGTAGAGGGTCTTCTAGTTGATGATGAGGGTAAAGTTTCATTTGCAAATTTAAAGTATATATTAGAAGATTTTTTAAGGTATATGTTTGGTGACATAGAGGTTCGTTTTCGCCCATCTTTCTTCCCATTTACAGAGCCATCAGCAGAGGTAGATATCTCTTGTGTATTTTGTAATGGAAAAGGGTGTAGAGTATGTTCTAAAACAGGTTGGTTAGAAGTTTTAGGATGTGGAATAGTTGATCCAAATGTTTTTAAGGCGGTCAAATATGAAAATGTAAGTGGGTATGCCTTTGGTTTAGGTGTTGAGCGATTTGCAATGCTTATTCACCAGATTGGAGATCTTCGTTCACTTTTTGAAGGAGATATTAAGTTATTGGAGCAGTTTAGATGATAATAACTAGAAGTTGGTTAAGTGAGTGGATAAATTTAGATGGAATTACTACAGATGAATTGGCTAAAACATTTAATTCTATAGGTTTAGAAGTGGATAGAATTGTTAATTATAATGTTCCAAAAAAGATAATATTTGGTAAAGTCTTAGAGTGCCAAAAACATCCAAATGCTGATAAATTAAATATCTGTAAAGTAGATATTGGAACAAGTATCCGTCAAATTGTATGCGGTGCTTCAAATATTAGAGCTGGTTTAGATGTTGTAGTAGCAACAATAGGTGCTGAGATGCCAAGTGGGCTTAAAATAAAGCCAGTAAAGCTTCGTGATGTAGAATCTGAGGGTATGATATGTTCAGCTTCAGAGATAGGACTTGAGGATACAAAAGATGGAATATTAGAGATTGATTCTAGTATAGGTAAATATAAATTAGGTCAAGAAGTTTGTATTAATCCTATATTTAATGATGATTTAATAGAGATAGAACTAACTGCTAATCGGGGAGACTGTTTAAGCATAAGAGGTATTGCTCGTGATTTAAGTGCCGCTTATGATAGACCTTTAAAAGAAGGTACCATTGATGATAATGAAGAAAAAAGAGTTGGTATCGGAAGAATTTTAGCTCTTTCTCATGAGAATAATTTAAATGTAAATCTTAGTTATAAGGTGATTGATCTTAAAAATTTAACTCTCCCTTTTGTTGTAAAGTTAAGACTAGCTCAAATAGAAGAAAATAGAGAGTCTGATATAGAATCAATTATGCTTTATGCAACTCATAGTAGTGGTGTAATACTAAGAGCGTATGATTATGATTTTTTTACTCAAGAAAACAATCCATTAGCAAAAGTTGCATTAGTAAGTGATGACAATGGATATGCATCAATAATAGCAAAAGAAAAAGCATCTACAATTGGGATACTTCAAGAAGATGTATCTAAAGTGATGAAAAATGATGGAATAGTTTTGATAGAAGCTAGTTATATTCCACCAGACATTATCTCTAAAAAGATGCAAGAGTGTAAAGTGCCATCAGGACCAATGTACTATAGAACATCTAGGGGAAGTGAACCTGAATTGAATCATGGACTTAATTTTTGTTTAGAAATAATTGAATTAAATTCATCATCACTAATTTATGGTGGTTCAATTGATCTTGGTGATGCTGATAGGGATACAATTATAAGTATTACTAAAAAAGAGATAGATGAAATTATTGGTGCAAATATTAATAAGGTTAAAATTACAAAAATATTTAAAAATTTAGGTTTTGGCACTACTAAATCATCAGCTAATAATTTTGTTGTATCTGTTCCGAAATTTAGACATGATATAACTCATAAACAAGATATAGTAGAAGAGATAGTAAGACTTGTTGGAATTGATAACATACCATCAAAAGCTTTCACATTTACAGAAGAAAATAGACTTGAAGATGATTATTTTGTATATAAAAAGAAAAAAATATTTAGACATAAAGCAGCACAAAGTGGCTTTTTTGAATCTATTCACTTTGTATTTGATGAAAAAAAGGTTTTAAAAAATTATGGTTTTGAAACAGTAGATGAATCTAAAGAGCTTTTAAATCCAATTGTAAACACTTTAGATACTTTAAGATCAACACTCTTAACTGGACTTTTAAAAGCAGCATCAAATAATTCTAAAAATGGATACTCATCAATTAAACTTTTTGAAATAGGTTCATTATTTAATTCAAATAGAGAAGAATCAACAAAAATGGCAATTTTATTTTCTGGTGATAGAGAATCTCAAAATTTGTCAAATGCTGGGAAGCCTTTAAAAATTGATTTTGCATTATTTGCTCAAAAAGTCTCAGATATCATAGGAGATTTTGAGCTTAAAAATTATACAACTAAACACTCTTTATCTCATCATTATCAATCAGCAGAGGTGATAATTAATGGAGAATCTATTGGAGAACTCTTTAGAGTACACCCTAATGTTGAAGATAGTTATGATTTAGATGTTACCTATATGTGTGAGCTTGATTTTGAAAAACTTTCATATACTCTTAAAACAGCTAGTAAATCGTCAAAATATCAGGCATCATTTAAAGATTTAAGTATTATTATGCCTCAAAATATGAATTATGAAAAGATTAAAACTACAATAGATTCAGCTGATGTAAATAATCTTATCCGTTTTTACCCAGTTGATAAATATAGTGATGATAGTTTAGGCGATGATATGAGTTTATCTATAAGATTTGTTTTACAATCAAATGATAAAACACTAGAAGATGAAGATATAACTTCATCAATGGAAAGTATTTTAGATGCACTTAAAAGTGAGCTTGGGGTTGGTTTGAGATGAATATGGTAGAGGTTACTCCAGCAGAGAAGTTCTCACTTATTATATCTGAGATAGCACCTGATAAATCGATTTCACATCGTAGTGCAATGTTCTCAATGTTAGCTAATGGTACAAGTGAAATTAGTAACTTTTTAAGAGCTGAAGATACAATGAACTCTTTGGAAATTGTGAAAAATCTTGGTGCAAAAATTCAAGATGATGGAACTATTATAAAAATTAGTTCGGATGGTATAAAAGAGAGCAGTGAGATACTTGATTGTGGTAATTCTGGAACAGGTATGAGACTTTTTTGTGGACTTTTAAGCTCTGCTAATGGTCACTTTATATTAACAGGGGATGAATATCTTCGTCGTCGTCCAATGAAAAGAGTAACAACTCCTCTTAAAGATATTGGTGCAAAATTAGATGCAAGAAAAGATGGTGATTTAGCTCCAATTAGTATAAGAGGAGCTTCGCTTGAAGCATTTGATTATGAAAGTAAAATAGCTTCCGCACAGGTTAAAAGTGCAATGATTTTAGCAGCCCTTAGAGCTGATGGAGTTTGTACATATACAGAACCAGAATTATCTCGTGATCACACAGAGAGAATGTTAAAAGGGATGGGTGCAGAGATTGAAGTAGATGGTTTAAAAACAACTATAAAACCTATGAAAGAGTTACTGTCTCCATTAACAATTAGAGTTCCAGCTGATCCATCAAGTGCATTTTTCTTTGGTGTTGCGTGCGCTATTACACCAGATTCTGATATTTTATTAGAGGGAATCACTCTTAATCCAACTCGTATAGAGGCCTTTAAAGCATTAGAGAGGATGGGCGCTGATATAAATTATGAAATTACAGATAATAAGTATGAACCTATTGGAAATATACATGTAAAGTATGCCCCTCTAAAAGCTATTACAATTGAGAATAACATCTCATGGTTAATAGATGAACTTCCAGCACTTTCAATTGCAATGGCGTGTGCAACAGGTGAGAGTATTGTTAAAAATGCTGAAGAGTTACGAGTAAAAGAGAGTGATAGAATCTCTACTGTAGTAGATGCTCTTCGTGCTTCAAATATAGAAGTACATGAGTATAAAGATGGATATAGAATTATTGGTGGAGAGCTTATTGGAGCAACTGTAGATAGTCATGGTGACCATAGAATTGCTATGAGTTTTATAATTGCAGGACTTAGATGTGGCATGAAGGTTACAGATTTGGATTGTATAAATACATCATTTCCAAACTTTTTTGAGTTAATTCAAAAAATAACAAAAATTAAATTAAATTAAAATATTTTTAAAAAAGAATCTACTTCTTTGATAAAGGAGACAAATATGCATATAGAATTAGCCGAAAGTTATGGCTTCTGTTTTGGTGTTAAAAGAGCTATAAAAATAGCAGAAGAAAATAAAAACTCCTCTACATATGGACCTCTTATTCATAATAATAAAGAGATAGCAAGGCTTGAGCAAGATTTTAAAGTTAGTCTAACAGATGATTATAAAAGTTTTAAATCTGGTGAAAAAGCAGTTATTCGTACTCATGGAATTCCTAAAAATGAACTTGCAGAACTTAAAGAAAACAAAGTAGATGTTGTAGATGCAACATGCCCTTATGTAACAAAGCCACAACAAATTTGTCAAGATATGAGTGAACAAGATTATGAGATAGTTATTTTTGGAGATGAAGTACATCCTGAGATAAGAGGTGTTAAATCTTATGCGATTGATGGTGCAAGAGTTGTAACATGTTCAAAAGATTTAGAAGATTTAAAACTGAAAGAAAAAATAGCATTAGTTGCTCAAACTACAAGAAAAATTGAAGATTACTTAGAAGTTGCAAACTATCTTATTCCTCGATATAAAGAAGTTAGAGTTTTTAATACCATTTGTAATGCAACTTTTGAAAATCAAGAAGCAGCAAAAAAAATAGCAAAAAAAGCTGACATTATGATTGTGATAGGTGGTAAAAACTCATCAAATACAAAACAACTTTTTTCTCTTGCACATGATAATTGTTTTGATAGTTATCATATTGAAGATGAAAATGATTTAGACTATTCATGGTTTGATAAAAAAGAGTTTTGTGGAATAAGTGCTGGAGCATCTACACCAGATTGGATTATACAAAATGTTATTAACTCAATTCAAGATAATGTTACAAAATAACATACATATTACCTTTGCCTTTATTAATTCTTAAGATTTAATAGAAATAATAATAAGACAATCAATTTTTAGGTACAATCACGAAATTTAATATGCAACAGAGGAATAGGTAATGGCGTTCGATAACGAATCATTTGAAGAAGAGGAAAATTTTGCAGAGATGTTTGCTGCAAGTGAAAAAAAGCAAGAAACAAACCGTATTGTTGAGGGTGAAATTGTTGAGATACAAGCGGATGAAAATAGAGCATTAGTAGGTGTTGGCGATAAGCTAGAGGGTATTATTAGTCTTGATGAAATCAGTGAAGATGGTGAATTAAAGTTTAATGTAGGCGATAAAATTAAAGTAATGGTTACTGGTTACTATAATGAGCGTCCTAAAATATCTTATAAAAAAGTTTTAGAGCAACAAAAAACTATTGAATTTATTGATGCTCATAAAGAAGACTTTGAAGACACGATTATTGAAGGCGTTATCACTAAGAAAAATCGTGGTGGTTATGTTATAGAAGCTAATGCAGTTTCTTTCTTTATGCCTCGTTCATTAGCTGCATTTAAAGATTCTGATGAAGTAATTGGTCGTAAAGTTAAAGCTCAAGTTGTTAAAATTGATGCAGAACAAAACTCAATCGTAGTTTCTCGTCGTAAACTTTTTAACGAAGAACGAAAGCGTAAAAAAGAGATTATTGACAAACTAATGGAAGATGACACTATTGTGGAAGGTACTATCAAAAAAATTACAAGCTATGGCATGTTTGTAGATGTTGGTGGTGTTGATGGCTTAGTTCATTATAATGAAATTAGTTATAAAGGTCCTGTTAATCCATCTAAGCTTTATAATGAGGGCGATATAGTAACTGTTAAAGCTATCTCTTATGATAAAGACAAAAGACATCTTTCATTATCAATTAAAGCTGTTCAGCCTGATCCATGGGCTGAAGTTGAGAGCGAACTTGATGAGGGTGATACAATTACTATAACAGTTTCAAATATTGAAGCTTATGGTGTTTTTGTTGACCTTGGTAATGATATAGAAGGCTTTTTGCATATCTCAGAAATTTCTTGGGATAAAAATGTTAAAAACCCTAATGATTATTTAAGTGTTGGAGAAGAACTTGATGTAGAAGTAATTGAAATTAATTCTAAAACTCATAAACTTCGTGTATCACTAAAAAGACTTTTACCAAAACCATTTGATGAATTTATTAAAAATTATAATGAGGGTGATATTGTAACTGGTACTATTACTTCACTTACTGATTTTGGTGCATTTGTTCGTATTGCTGGTGTTGAAGGTCTATTACATAATCAAGATATCTCTTGGGAGAAAAATGATAAGTGTAAAGATATTTTAAAATCAGGTGAAGAGATTGAAGTTAAGATCGCTAAAATTAATTCTGAAGACCAAAAAATATCTTTAAATAGAAAAACACTTTTAGAGTCTCCTATAGATAAATTTTCAAAAACTCATAAAGTAAACACTGCTATCACTGGAACTATCCGTGATATTAAAGATTTTGGCGTATTTATATCTTTAGAAGGTGGTGTTGATGCTCTTATTCGTGATGAAGATTTGTCTCCATTAGAAAAAGATGATTTAGAAACTGGTCAAGAGATTGAAGCTGCAATCGCTGTTATTGATACTCGTCGTGATCGTATTAGATTATCTGTAAAAAAACTAGATTACATAAAAAATCAAGCAGTGCTTAAAGAGATAAATGATGATGAATCTCACTCTTTAGGTGATCTAATTAAAGATAAATTTAAGTAGATATTATGCAAAAGATTTTAAAATGGTTAACTCCGCTCATAGCAGTTGGAGTTGCTATTTTTATTATCTTTTTTCTTATTTCAATAAATTCAAATGAAACACCTATTACCGTTGCCCCAATAGAATATAAGAGTGAAGTAGTTACACCAAAACAAAACTTTTTTTGGTTAGATAATTTTTCTAAAACAGAAAATTTAGGATATTTCTATCCAGTAAATGAAGTCTTAGTAAAAATTGATTTAAATGAAAAAATTATAATAGATAATACAATTTATAAACTTTCTGCATCTGCTTTAGATCCATATCAACTCTTTTGTTTAAAAGAAGAGTTAAATCAACATAAATTAAAGTATTATCTTAAAAAAGATAAAGAAGGTGTAGAGTTATTAATTTTTTCAAAAGATATAAATAAATTAAAAACTCTTGTTGAAGTATTAAAAAATTATCAAATTTCAACAAAGCTTGAGTTATATAAAGAGGATAAATAATGCAAAAATATACAGTAGTAGTTTGTGACCATATTCATGAAGCTGGTTTAAAGATGCTTGAAGATGATAAAGATATAAATTTTATAATGGCAGCAGATGTTGATAAAACTGAATTGGTAGAAAAGATTATTTCAACAGCAGATGTAGCTATAACCAGAAGTTCAACAGATATTGATAAATATTTTATAGCAAACGCAAAAAATATGAAAGCGATTGTTCGTGCTGGGGTAGGTGTGGACAATGTTGATATTCCTAGCTGCTCAAAAGAGGGAATTATCGTAATGAATGTTCCAACTGCAAATACTATAGCTGCAGTTGAATTAACAATGACCCATATGCTCTCATGCATGAGAATGTTCCCTTATTCTCATGATCATTTAAAAAATCAGAGAGTTTGGAAAAGAGAAAAATGGTATGGATATGAGATGAAAGGTAAAAAGCTTGGTGTTATAGGTTTTGGTAATATCGGTTCTCGTGTTGCAAAAAGAGCTCAAGCTTTTGAGATGGATATAATTGCATATGACCCATATATAAATCCATCTAAAGTTACCGATCTTGATATGACATATACTAAAAACTTTGAAGATATTTTAGCTTGTGATATTATCACAATTCATACTCCTAAAAATCAAGAAACTATTGGTATGATAAATGAAGCTGAATTTGCAAAAATGAAAGATGGTGTAGTTGTTATTAACTGTGCTAGAGGTGGTCTTTATAATGAAGAGGCACTATATAATAATCTTAAATCTGGTAAAATTCGCTTTGCAGGTATAGATGTATTTAGTAAAGAACCAGCAACAGATCATCCACTTTTAAATCTTGATAATGTAACAGTTTCTCCTCACTTAGGTGCTAATACATTTGAGTCTCAATATAATATTGGTACTCAAGCAGCTCAAAATGCAATTTTAGCTGCAAAAGGTATAGCATATCCTCATGCTATGAATTTACCTATTGATGAAAGCAAAATACCATCTTTTGTTAAACCATTTTTAGAGATGGGACAAAAGATTGGTTTTTTAGAATCTCAAATGAATAAATCTCAAATTATAGCTATTAAAGTTAGTGGTCATGGTGAAATTTCTAAATATGTTGAATCATTATCTACCTTTGTTGCAGTTGGAGCGATGAGTCAAAATAGTGGTGATACTATTAACTATGTTAATGCTGATTTTGTAGCAAAAGAGAAGGGTATCAAAATAGAATCAGAAGCTCTTTGTGATTCATCAGTTTATAAAAATTTAATTACTATTAAGTTAACAACTTCTGAAGGAACTACAACTATTAGTGCAACAATTTTTGATGATAATGTGCAAAGAATTGTAGCAATTGGTAGTTTTGATATTGAAGTTGCTCTTAAAGGTGATATGATTCTTGTACAAAATAGTGATGTTCCAGGTGTTATAGGAAGTATGGGCTCAATATTAGCTAGTCATAATATAAATATTGCAGACTTCTCACTTGCAAGAAATGCAAAATCTGAAGCACTTGCTGTAATTTTAGTTGATGATGTTGTTAGTGATGTTGCTTTAGCTGAACTATCTTCTTTGGAAGCTTGTCTAAGTGTAAAGTACGCAAGAATTTAACTCCTTATACTTCTATATGTAGCTACATGTAGAAGTACCTTCTTCTGATGAAATTTTTTTCTTAAAGTCTAAAGTGTCTCTGTAAATCTGCATTAAATAAAAGTATTGGAACAATTAATAGTGATGCAATAACTGCAATAATTGTCCCAAATATAAGAGCAACTCCTAAACCACCAAATACAGCGTCACCTGCTAGTAGAGTTGAAGCCAATATAATAGCTGTAGCAGTTAGAAATATAGGTTTAGCTCTAGTGGCAGTTGCAAATGCAATTGCTTTAGCTTTTAGCATCCCTTCATCTCTCATTAAAGATTTAGTAAAGTCTATCAATAGTAAAGAATTTCTAGAACTAATTCCAATTAGAGCTATAAAGCCAATCAATGAAGTAGCAGTTAAAAAGAATGTATCTGCTGTAAATATATCCATAATATAGTGACCAACTATCACACCAATGATTGATAAAAATGAGTCTAAGAGTATAATACTGCTTATAGTATAACTTTTATAATAAATTACCATAAGTAAAAAGATTAGTATTAGTGCTGCTATAAATGCGGCACCAAGCTCTACAAAAGTATCCAGTGTTACTTGCATCTCTCCATCCCAATTTAGTTTATATATTTTTCCATCACTTTTTTTGGTAAGTATTAAATTAAATAGACCGTTTTCTTTTATCTTATACGTATCTTTAAAGTTGCTTATAATTGTGCTTTTAGCTTCAATTAGAGGATAAACTTGAGAAACCATATCTGTCTCAGCCATAACATTTGTCATCTGATGAAGATTTTTACTCATAATTAAAGGATTTGATTTTTTTGTAGTCACCTCTACAAGCTCAATAATAGGAATCATAAAACCCATCTTATTCATAAGTTTTAAAGATGACAGCTTTGCTTTTAGAGCTTCTATATTTTTTGATGAAAACTTTTTAGACTCTTGACTTAAAGATAGATATATAGGTACTTGCTCATTGATAGTATCTGAATTTTTAACAGTTATCTGCATACCTTCAAAGGCTAAATATAAAATATCATTAAGCTGTTTTATACTAACTCCAGATTTTGAAATCTTTGTACTTAAAACTTTTAACTCAAATGTATCATAAATTTCATCTTGCATTATTTCAATATCAACTAAGCCATCAGTCTCTCTAAGTACATCAGCAACTTTATTTGATAACTCTCTTATGCCACTAGCATTGTCCCCATATATTTCAGCAACAACTGCCGCTAAAACCGGAGGTCCTGCTGGTGGTTCAACAAAGCTTATGGTTGTGTTATTATAAATTGAGGAACAAGTTTTTTGAATGATAGGTCTTACTCTTTGAACCATAAGATATGATGGTTCATCTCTATGATGTTTTTGTATAAGATTAATAACAATCTCTGCAACATTTTCACTATTTTTAAAATGAGAACCTTTTATAAGTCCAGCAAAATCAAGAGGAGAACCCATACCTAAAAAAACTTCTATATCTGTTACTTCTTGCTCTTGCTGCATTAAACCAACTACACAATCAGTGATCCTTTTCGTCTGCTCTATTGAACTTCCCTCTGCTAAAGTTGTATAGATTGTAAAAGTATCACTATTTTTTCCAGGTAGCATTTTCGCTAAAACCATTTTGCTTGGTGCTATCATAGTTATTGATAGTACAAAAGCTATAAATGTAATTAAAAGGAGTATATTTCTTTTAGCTCTACTTTGTATAATATTCAAAATAGTATTTTGAAATTTTTCAAACATTAATGTTTCTCCTTAGAACTAAGATCTGGTTTCTTAAGCATTCTGACGGCTAAGTAGGGTGTAAAAATATAAGCAACAAAGAGTGAAGCAATTAGTGCAACAGGAACATTAGCTGGAATTGGTTTCATAAATTGTCCCATCATCTGTCCAACAAATGCCATTGGTATCATAGTCATTATAATAGCCAGTGTTGCTATGTTTGTAGGAGGACCTATCTCATCAGTAGCTTTTATAATAATTTCATCTGGAGACATGTCTATTGATTCTTTAGAGTGATAGTGTCTATGAATATTTTCAATAACAATAATAGCAGCATCAACTAAAAGACCAAGCGAAAGTAAAAAAGCAAATAGTGTAATACGGTTAATAGTTTGATCTGTTAAATAAGCAACAAAAAGAGTAATAGCTAAAATTGCTGGAACAGTGAAAGTAACTATTAAAGACTCTCTCCACCCAAGGACAAGTATTAGTAAGATAGCAATTATTACAATAGATAAAATAAGATGATATACAAGTTCATTTACTGCTTCATCTGCTCTTTGACCATCATTTCTAGTAATTGTATAGGAGATTCCATCTTTTGTTAAAATATTTTTATAAGCTTGAAGCTCTGCTTTAACGGCATTAGCAATAATAACGGCATTTGTTCCTTGAAGTTTTGAAACAGTTAGTGTAACTTGTTCTCTAAGTGGTGTAAACTCTCCATTTTCATCTCTTTGGCTTATATGAGCTGATTTAAAATTTTGGATTTCATAAGAGTCATGTATTTTTGCAATCTGTTTTAGATATATTGGTGAGCCTAAATATTGAGCTATTATTATATTATTTATATCATCAACACTCTCAATAGCATTTTTTACTCCAAGCATAACTATTTGATTCTCTTTAGTTCTATTTTTAATAGCTGGAACACTGTATGATAGAGACTCTACAGCACTTACTATTTGACTCATAGAGATATTATATCCAGATAACTTGTTAATATCTACTTCTATATTAAACTGATTTTTACTTCCGCCTTTTAACTCTGTAACAGCGACATTAGGAAGCCCATTTATATGGTGTTGTATATCTTTTACTTTTTCATATAACTCTGTTTTATTTATATTTTTGTTTTTAGAGTAAAAAGCTACAGAAACTATGGGGATATCAACATCTATATCAAGAGGTTTGATAAGTGGATTCATAGCACCAACAGGAAAGATATTTGAATTTTGCATAATTTTGTCATATATTTTTAGGTTTGAATCCTCTTTTTTTTCACCAATAAAAAAAGAGACATTAACAATACCAACACTATCCATTGCAATACTAGATATATGTTCAACTCCTTTAACCTCTTTTAGTTTTCTCTCAAGAGGTCTAACGATAACCCTTTGTACTTCTTTTGCACTTGCTCCAGGAAGAGCTACAATAACTGTAGATCCACTTACTATCATTTGTGGATTTTCCTCTCTTGGCATAATTACAAGAGATAAGTATCCAATTAAAAGTATAAATACACCAAGAACTATAGTTAATGGATTTCTTAAAAATCCTGAAGCTAATTTTCCAGCTATATCTTGAGGTTCATATTTTTTCATAATTTCTCTTTATTTAAAGGATTTAATTAATAATTACAGTAGCATACATGCCAGGGTATATTTGTTTTGTACTTTTAAAAGAAATTTTTATTTTAAAAGTGTGTGTCATTGGATTTGAACTTGGAATAATGGCAGTTATTTTACCTTTAGTTTTAATTTTAAGTGATGGGATATTTACAATGACATTTGTTCCATATTTAATGCGACTTAAATCACTCTCAGCTATCTCAGCAGATATTTTTAAGTTACTTAAATCTGATAATACAATAGCAGGTATTCCTGGCATTGCCATCTCGCCAACTTTAATATTTTTAGCCACTATAACACCAGAGTTAGGAGCTCTTATATTTAAATATTTATATTGATTTTTCACTTCTTCAAGTTGTGCTTTTGCCTGCTCAACTTGTTTAGTAGCAATTATTATCATATTTGCTAAGTTTTGCTCAGCAAGTGAAAGATTTTCAACTTCAAATTTTGAAACCATATCTTTTTCTAAAAGCCTTTTATGACGCTCTAAATTTAGTTTTATATTTGTATATTGATTTTGATACATTACAAGTGAGAGTTCTGCTTGAGAGATTCCAAGTTTAACTTGTATAAGAGTAGAATCAATTTCTTTTGAATCGATAGTATATAAAAGTTGCCCTTTTTTTATAAATTCGCCTTCTGAGACCTTAACTTCTGTTACAAAACCCATAAAACGACTTGTAATCATTTTTTCGTTATCACTAACAACAGTTCCTGATAGAGTTATACTATCCGCTATCAGTAAAACTCCAAGAGCTAAAAATATTAATAATTTATTTTTGAAACCATTTAGTGGTTTTATGTATTGCAATTTGTTGCTTATCATTGTTCTTCTCCATTAGCTAATTTTTCAAGTGCAAATATTCTTTCATTTCGTTTATTTTTAACTTCTTGAATTTGTAGTATTTTTTGAATTTGCTCTGATTGTTTAATGATTACATCACTCATAGAAGATAATTTTTCTCTATATCTACCTTCATAATTTTTATATATCTCATCTGCAAGAATTAACTCTTGTTGTAATGATTTTATATCATTATCAAAAGTTTCTATTTCTGTTTTTATCTTTTGTATTTTTAAATGAGTGCCACTTTTTGCAAGCTGAACTTGAGTTTTCATTTTTAAATACTCAAGACGAGATTTTTCAATATTTGAACTATCAATAGATCCATTAAAAATATTCCAAGTAAGTCTTGCTCCTAAAGTATAAGATAAATGATCATTAGCATCACCAAGAAATGTATCATCAGCAGTTTGTAATTCTGCAAAAGCTCCTATCATCGGGTAGTATGTAGCTTGAGAAGCTTTTATCATATTTTTTTTAATCTCCAATGCATAGTTTGCTTTTTTAATATTTAAATTTGAATCTAAAATTTCATTAGTAGAGTATACTGATAATTGTATATCAGAAGATGGAACTTTTATATTATTAATTTCTTGATTAAGTAAAAAACCAATATAGTGATAAAGAAGCTTTTGATTTGATTTCATTTGAGATATAAGTCTCTGTACATTTCCTTTTTTTGCTTTTACCTCTAATAAATCAACTTTTTTAGCATAACCAATCTCAATCATACTTTGTGTCATCTCTTCTAAGGTATTTATATTATTTAAAATTTTATTTAGATTTTCTGTTGAAGTGCGAAGTAAAGCCATATCATAAAAGCTTTTTTTAACTTGATAAATTTTTTCATTTATAATTTGGTATTTTTCAAGTTTTTTTATTTTAGATATAGATTTCATTATCTCCACATAACTTGAAATTTTAAAGCCAGAAAAAAGTGGAACTTCATATTTTAGTTTGCTTTGAAAAAAGTTTCTTGAGTTTGGATAGTTTAAAGCATTTGGTTGCACACTTTGATTTGGAATATATTCATCAGCCCCAAAATCATCAAAATTAGCTTCTCTTGAAGTGAGTTTAAATCCAAAGACATTTCCAGCATCATCTGAATTAATAAAATCTTGTATAAAATCTAGTTTTCCAAAATGATTTCCTAAAGCAATATTTATGTTTTCATTTGCATTTTTTACATCATATATAGCTGATTTAATTTCTAAATTATCAGATTTTAAAATTTTTATTGCTTCATCTAAGTTGATAGATGTAGAAGCACTCATTATTGATGAGTTAAAAATTATTAATATATATAAAAGAGTATAAATATATTTCATTTTATTCCTTTTAGGATAAAATTTATTTAGTTAAGTTTAAATTATAACTTATATATAATTTAATTATACTTAAGTAAATAATATACTCAAATTCTTATGTATTATACTTTGTTTTAAAAAATTTTAACTTTTAAGTTAAATAATAATAAACTATAAATAATTCATACAATTATATTATATAAATTATTTATATAATAATTATAACAAAAACTATGCTTATTGTATATTTTTTAGATACAATGAGGGGTACTTCGAAAAGTACATTTATAAACGACAAACACTAAGTGATCTAGCAGAAGAATACAAGAGAAGTTCTCGTTGGGTTTAAAAGCAAATCCAACATTTAAATCTGAAGTGCAACTTTCAAGTTAAAAAATCATATCATTTTTTCCTTAAGCTGCTGCTTCTAATCCATAAAAAACTTCATTTGGAGTTCTCCAATTGAGAGATTTTCTTGGTCTA
>JAKISR010000039.1 GCA_021648465.1 Sulfurimonas sp.
CATTTTTAAGATTTATAAAAAAAGTATCAAGTAGTTTGTAAAACGCCTCTTTTACCTCATTTCTATAAAGTGACGCTTTGTAGGTGTTTCGTACATCAAACTCAGCACTAGCATAGATGTCTCCACCGTCATAAACATCGTTTGCTTTTAAAATACTAACGCCCCATTTTTTTTGCCAAAGTGCATTTTCTAGGGAGTAAGCACCTCTATCGCCAATGGGAGCAGGGTGAAAAATGTAAGTTGGATAGTTTTCATAGATATAGTAAGGTATATAGTCTTTTAAAAAAGGGCATAAAATAAGCTCTGGAGAAAACCTTTTTATCTCTTCATCTCGTGTTATACTTTTTGCATAAACTACATCCACCTCATAAGCTCTATCTTTTATATAGGTGTAGAGTTGTTGAGATACGGAGTTAAAGCTTGTTATTAGAAGGGTTGTTTTTAGCATCTAATTTTCTTTAATTTAGGTTTTTTATCCACTGTGCATCTATTCTAGACTCTTCTTGCTATTTTTAATCCTATTAAATTTTACAATATCTTCATATTATTTTACTACGATTTGTTTCTATATTAGTTTAGTTGTTTCACAGTCTCTCGTACTTGTTAGATGAGCTACACACCGAAATGTAACTCTTTATGACAATTTGGACAAACTGCTATTGCATTTTCTATGCTGTCCTCACCACTATTTGCAAGTAAAATTTTGTGATGCACTTCAAGATAAGGGGTACTGTCTTTTTTTCTAATAAAAGGTGCATTCTGATTACATTTTTCACATACTCCATTTGCTCGTTGTAAGACTTCTACTATAACATCGGCATTTCTTTTAAAGCCTTTTGAAATAATTTGAATTTCCGTTGGTGTTTTATTGGATTTTTCTAGTCTTTTTTTTCTGTTTTCGGAACTGATTTCTTTAGATGTCGCAATACTTGCTTCTAAATCAGATTCAATTTTTTCTGAAAATCCAGAATCTTTAATTTCTATAAGGTTTGATACTTCATGAACGGCAGACCAACCACCAGATTGTGTTCTAGGTTTATAAGGTGTATTATCACTTATTTTTATCAAATTGCTTACTGAAAATGGATTTGTAATCCTTTTTAGGTTTATAATTGACAGTAAATTAACACACTGTTTTGTTTTTTCTTCATCTGAAAACTCGTATATATCAACTTCATTTTGTTGATGCTCTTTTATGTGATTGTTTAAAAAAATCAATCTGTTTTTGTCATCATAAAGTTTTCTTTTATCTTCCCAGTTAATTATTTCAGCAGTATATTCAATTAGATTAAGGTTTGTTGTTATTGAAATATAAAGTTTTATGGGGTTAGCTGCACTTGGTTGCTCTTTCTCAAGAAGTTTTATAACTTGATTTTTATAAGGTTGAAGATAACAAACAATATCTTTATCTTTTTTTTTGGCTTTTATGATTTCATCTAATACAGTTTCATGGATACCATTTATAAAAAGTGCTTGCTTCATTAAATTTCCTTTTGTCGTCTAACGTTTGTGGTGAGCGATAATTTTCCTTTAGGTAAATTATTCGTTCCTTGTATTTGTTGTCTTAAATTTTTCCAAAGATTCGACAAGTTTGTAAATAGTATTTGAAGGATTATCATTAAATGGATTAGAACATCCATTTATATCTGTAAAATATTTAATTAGGTTTTTAGATCTTTTTATAGCTTCATTTTGTTTTGATTTAATTATCTCATAAATAAATTCATTATTTTTTTCATAGCTAACTAAATCTTTAAGTTTTTTATTTAATTGGAATCGGTTAATATATGTATTTTGTTCTTGAAGATGAAGTAATATCCATAATTCATAAGCTTCATTGGCATAGGCAACATTAATATCTAAAGTTCTTGCACTTTCAATAGTTCCCTTAAATTCTGCCTTTGAATAACTATCTTTATCTATAACAATCCACTTTTCATCGAAATTAGAATCTTTTACCAAATGGGCTTTTATAGCTTCAAGAACTTTCATTGGATTTGTTCCAATATGCTTAGCAAAAGTAACTTCTCCTCTAAGTCCATAATCTTTTATCATTTTTGTAAAATAAAATTTTGAAGACTTTGTATCCTCACAAGCTATAAGAACTCTTTTTGAGATACTTTTTGTTTTCTTAATAATTCTTTTTCTTTGAGCTTTAGATATCTTATGTCTATCATCAGTTCCCATTATCTATACTCTCTGCATATAAATTATAAATATGTGGAACTCCACCAAACTTACCTTCTAAGTAATTTTTTTCAAGAGAAGTGTCTTTTCTTGCCCCAAAATCTATTAAAGAAAATATTTCACTTTCACCATATATATTTTTTTCTACAAACCAAATTTGGTCTCTACGAAATAATTTATGAGTTAGTAAGTTTGTATCATGTGTTGCAAAAATCAATTGAGCATTTTTGGGATTAGTTTCCTTAGAATTAAATAGTTCAATAATAAATTCAGTCATTTGTGTATGAAAACTATTATCTAGTTCATCAATAACCAATATTTCACCCTTATCAAGAGTTTCAACAATTGGACCAGCGAGTAGTAAAAACTTTTTTGTACCTGCTGATTCATGTTTTAACTTAAATTCAATATCCCCTATATAATCATTTTGCTCGTTATACTGCATATGTTTAATTATTATCTCTGACTGAGTAATCTTACTTTTTTCTGCTTTATCATCTTTTATTATTTTTTGTATAAAAGGAGGAACTTCCTCATACTCCACATCTGTTGTTTGCATTTCTACATCTTTTATTCCCATATCCACCGACAAAAGTAAGTTAAGAATTTTAGATTTATGAGTTTGTTCCTTCAACATATCAAGAGTATAATGCTCAAACTTATTTTTATTAACATTTGATGTGATGTTGAATTGATTAAACCAGTTACTAATTTCATTAGATATATTGCCATTAAATTGTGCTACTACAGATAAAAACAGTGCATTTTCTCTTGTCTTATCCTCTTTTACAATAAGACGACCTTCTGAAAAAGATGTTGATAAATCAAATTCTTGTTTAGTCCTAATAAATAATTTTGTTTCTCTGATCTTAGTCTGAAATAGCCACTCGTCATGAACAATATTATTATCTAATCTAAATCCATATCTATATCTAATTCCATTAGATACAAATGTTGTTTCAAAAAGAGATGGTTGATTTTCAGTATGGGAGTTTAATTTAAATGGTTCTACATCAATTATGTCATTTTTATTATATTCAGTTGCTGAATAATTAATAAAATCTCTCATAAAATTCATTGCATTTAATAAATTACTTTTTCCACTTGCATTTGGACCATAAATTACAGCTGATTTTAATAAATTTTTTTTCCCATCTTCAAATATATTTTTAGAGTGGTCTTTTATTACTGTAGCTTCCATTGTAAAAGTCATAGAATCTTTAATAGATTTATAATTTTCAACAGTAAAATCAATTAACATTTAATATCCTTTTTAATTGAGCCTATTATTTGTGAATAAATCACGAATAAGTAACTTAAGAACAATACAGATGATATATTAATGATGAATAGTTACATTTATATTACAATGTTCTATCCAAAGAACACTTTATATATTTAATGATATATACACAATCAACTATCACAAAAAGTGTTCTATTTGATTTTAGTAAGTTTACCTAAAAATAAGGCTTTTGCTAACTAAATTATTGATTTTATAAATAATATTACTCTGAACTTAATGAGTGTTATTTGCCATATACAGCGTTAAACGACGCAATGTTGCTTAAGTAAAAGAATTGATTATAGGTTTAAAATAACAACATAATGTTTCTCATATGCTAACAAATCCTAGGTAACAACTCTCCAGTTGGGGTATCTAAAAAGCGTTTTGTTCCGTAAGAGCTTAGGAGTAGCACTTTGCC
This sequence comes from Sulfurimonas sp., assembly GCA_021648465.1. Lineage (GTDB taxonomy): Bacteria > Campylobacterota > Campylobacteria > Campylobacterales > Sulfurimonadaceae > Sulfurimonas. The sequence goes on from JAKISR010000039.1 coordinate 3,894, forward strand.
TATGTATTGCCCCGTTACATCTGCGATTTTAACAGCGTTGTTGGAGTTTTCAAAAGTATGAAGTATATCTAGTGCTTTTTGCTCATCCTCTTTTTTAATAGCAAGTACAAAAGTTCCCTCATTTGCTAGATTTAGTGCTTCAAATCCAAGTATTTCACATACTCCCTCAACTTCAGTTGCTACAGGGATGCTTTGTTCGTTTACCTCTATGCAGATGTTTGATTGTTTTGCCCATTCATTTAAAACTGCACTCACTCCACCCCTTGTTGCATCACGCATAGCGGTAATATTTACTCCAGCTTCTATGAGTGCTTGAACCTGATGAGTAAGTGATGCACAGTCACTCTTTAGCTCACTTGAAAGTTCTATCCCCTCCCTAGTTGTAAAGATTGTTGCACCGTGCTTTCCAATATCTCTAGATACTAAGATAATATCATCTTTGTTTATCTTGTTTGAGCTTATCCCTTTTTTTTGAATCTCTCCAATTCCAGTTGTGTTTATAAAAATTTTATCGACACTTCCTCGAGGAACAACTTTTGTATCTCCGCTCACTACAATAGCACCATTTATCTCTAACTCATTCTTCATCGAGCGTACAATTTTTTCTAATTCACGAGTAGAAAATCCCTCTTCTATGATAACGCTGCATGTGAGATATTTTGGTTTTGCACCCATCATAGCTAAGTCATTACATGTTCCACAGATGGCAAGTTTTCCTATATCTCCACCTGGGAAAAAGAGTGGGCTTACAGTGAAGCTATCTGTTGAAAATGCCAACTCTCCACCATGGATAACGGCAGCATCCTCACTCTTTTGCAATATATCGTTTTTAAAAGCTTTATAGAAGATTTTAGAGATAAGTTCGTTATTTTCCTCTCCACCGTTTCCCATAGCTAAAGTTATCTGTTTATTCATAATAAATTCCCATATTTGTAGTACGCAGCACAAGCACCCTCGCTACTTACCATACAGCTCCCAAGAGGGGCAGATGGTTTACAAGCAGTGCCAAAAATCGTACACTCATCAGGTTTTGCCATCCCTCTTAGTATATCTCCGCAGATGCAAAGTTTATGGTCTTCTATCTCCTCTTTGGGAAGTATATCTGCATAAATTTTTTCAGCATCAATATCTGCATATTTATCTTGAAGTTTATATCCGCTTTTTGGAACATTTCCAAGTCCACGCCATTTAAATAGGCTTGTTTTTTCAAAATATTTTTCTATCAATGCTTGTGCTTTGATATTTCCATCGTGAGAGACAACTCTTTTGTACTCTATCTCAAGTTCACATCTGCCCTCGTTAAACTGCTTTACTATCATCAAGATAGCCTCCATAACATCAACAGGCTCAAAACCAGTAACCACTACAGGGCGAGCATACTCTTTGGGAAATTTCTCATAAATCTTACTTCCAGTGATAACACTTACATGAGATGGTCCTAAAAATGCGTCAATACGGTTGTTGTAACTATCAACATGTTCATCACGGCTGTCTATAAGCTCAACCATCACTTCAGGTACTGTTACATGGTTGATGTGAAAATATATATTTTTTATCTCTCTTTTTAAAACTATATCTACCAGAGCGGTTGTCATAGGTGTTGTTGTTTCAAAACCGATGGCGAAAAATATAACTTTTTTTTCAGGGTTTTGTTTAGCTATTTTAAGTGTATCTAGGGGGGAGTAAACAAAACGAACATCTGCACCATTTGCTCTAGCGTCTTGAAGACTTCCACGACTTCCTGGAACTTTTATCATATCACCTAAAGTTACAAGAATAGTATCTTTTTGCATAGCTAAAACATAAGCATGATCTATCCTCTCTTTTGGCATTATGCAAACAGGACATCCTGGACCATGAATAAAGCTGATGTTTTTTGGTAGTAGTTGAGGAAGCCCAAACTTCATTATGGAGTGGGTATGTCCACCACAAACCTCCATAATATTTATGGGCTTTGAGAGCTTTCTTGCCTCTTCTTTGATAAGCTTTGCAAACCCTTGAATAACCTCAGGATTTCTAAAGCCATCATAAAGATCTTTGAGTTGAAGTTCGGACATCTACTCCCCTCGTTTTTCGCAGTTGTCATCATCAATGACCATCTGCCGTCTCTCTTGTTCATCAAGTTTTTCTAGTATCTCATTGTAAACTTTTAAAGACTCTAGTGCATCTTCTTCATCAATTTTATTCATGATAAAACCTATATGCAAAAGAACATAATCCCCAATTTTCACATCCCCATCTTCCATAAGTTCTAATCCAGCTTCTCTTTTTACACCCATAGTGTCAACAATTGCTACATTTCTCTCTAAATCTATTTTTACTACCTTGCTAGGTATGCTTAAACACATACTAACTTCTCATCTTTGTTTTAAATTCTATCCAGTCTATCACTTTTTGTACTGAATCTTTGTCTTTTACACTCACTTCTAAAATATCAACACCTGGTTTTATTTTTCTTGCCTCTTTTTTTTCATGCTCTAAATCATAATCAAAATATTCTATCAAATCTGTTTTTGTAATCAAAATCAAATCAGCTTGACGAAACATTACGGGGTATTTTTCTATCTTGTCACTACCCTCTGGGATAGAGACCAAAACTATATTTAAGTGACTTCCAACATCATACGAAGCAGGACAAACAAGATTACCAACATTTTCAATAAAACATACATCAATCTCCTCTAATGGCATATTGTGCAAACCTTTATGAACCATAAACGCATCAAGATGACAAGCAGAACCTGTTTGAATCTGAAATGCTGGAATTCCTTTGGCTTTAATTCTATCAGCATCACGACTTGTCTCTAAATCACCCTCAATTACACCAAATTTAAACCCTGCCATATCTGAAATGCTCTCTAAAAGAGTTGTTTTTCCACTTCCTGGAGAGCTCATGAGGTTTATGCTTAAAACATTATGTTTCTCAAAATGACTTCTATTATGAGCAGCTTCTTGATTGTTTTTATCTAAGATTTTTGTAATTACACTAATTGTCTTGGCATCATTTAATTGTGGGTTATGATGGAGTATCTCGTGAGCGGATTGATGCTCATGAGAGTGACTATGTTTATGCTCATGATGATGGTGGTCACTAGTTCCTAAAGCTGTTCCATTTATACTACATCCGCAATCTGTACACATATATTATTTCCTTAAAATTTATTGATTTTATGCCAAAAGCATATTTGTTCCAACTCCAACAGAGATTATCCCCGCAGTTGTAAAAACTCGTCTTATATTTGTAATGTTTGTTAGGTACTGCTTATTAACATAAAGTATCAAAGCTCCAAAGCTTAGAAAAATGAGAGAGACACCTGCAACAAAAGCAAATATCATTGTCCACTCAACACTATTTCCATTAATCATCCCAAGAGTTACTAGCATCCCTCTTACCCCACCTATGCCCATAAGAGCGCCTATTCCTAAGGCAGAAGAGGTAGATAAATCAGTTTTATGTGAGTGCTCTTTTCCAAAATAGATATGAATGTGCTCTTTATTTTCATGAACATGCTTATTTAAGTGAATACGGTTTGAAAAAACCATAAAAAGCAGATAAAATCCCATCCCTATAATTACAGAGGATGAAATCATATCTCCATAAGCTGTTATAGATTCATCTAGTGAATAAACTTGAAGTATTTTAGCAAATACAAAAAGCATAAGCCCATGACCAAATGCAAACATAGTTGTTATAAGCATGGTTTTTTTCATAGACTTACCTATAGAAAAATCTGCAATAGCTGTAAGATGATCTGGGCCAAAAGCATGAAGAACTCCATACCAAAAGATAAGAAACAAGCCAATTTCCATAATAATCCTACTTTCTAAGTAAATGTTTATTCAAGTTTAAAAGATTTTATACTACATTATGTAAAATGATACTAAAATAGCATGTTTCTTATATATTTTTTGGACTAAATTAGATAAAGAGAGAGTTTATAATAATGCTATGGACTACTAGATGTTTTTATTGTCAAAATTTTGTATATATTCTTAGCGATAATAGAATTAAATGTAGTGTATGTAATAAAAAAACCTCTATGAACAAAATCAATAAAATAATCACTCTTATAACAGCATTTATAAATAATGAAAATGCTTTAAGTCTTTCAAAACGCCTCAGCTTATCTTATATTTCAGTACAAAAATACTATAAAGAATTTAGAATATTATCAGCACTTATTTGTGAAAAGGAGTATGAGGCCATTCGAAGTAATCCTTGCCAATACGAAGAGTATTACTATCTTGAAAACTCTAAAAAATTCAAAAAAGAAGCTATTTTCGATGCACATAATTTTTTAACTTTTGATTATGAAAATCATATATATATACTTATGATGCCATCCTTGAAACAATACAAGGGGCAGTTTATTGAAGATGGTGTTGAAAATCTATATTTTGATGAATTTAAAAAATTTAAACGCGATGCTAAGATTATAAAAATTTCACAACAACACAATAATATAGTAAGATTTTGGAGTTATTTTGAAAAAAAGATTTTAACATACAAGGGTATAAAATCTGAATTTTTTATCTATTATCTTAAAGAATATGAGTTTAAATATAACCATTTAGAAAATGAAGCGATAGAGCTTCTTATAGAGTACTATTTTAAGGACTAAAACAGATGAAAAAAATCGCAATTCTTGGTGTTGGAAATATTTTACAATATGATGATGGTATTGCTATTTATGCAACATCATATTTAGAGAAAAATTACACTTTTTTTCCTGAACTTGAGGTAATTAATGGTGGAGTTGAGGGGATAAACCTTCTTAACCTCTTTATGCAATACGAGCATATAATAATTCTTGATGCAATAGAGATTGATGATGCGGTAGGAAGCATCTACCATATACCATCACCTGAGCTTGCAGGACATGGATTAAATTCTGGCGGAGCACATGAAATTGGGGTATTACAATGCTTTGATATACTTGAACTTATGGGAAAAGAAATTCCAAAATCTAGTGTTCTTGGTATTGTTCCTGATATTATTGATGTTAAAATTGGATTGAGCGATGCTATGAGTGAAAAATTTAACACTTATATTAGTACACTACTTAAAATACTTGAAAAAGAAAAGATACATATTAAGAAAAACTCCTCTATAATCACTTTATCACAAATAATAGAGGAATTTAAAAACCCTAAAAGATAGGGTAGAGTGCTATTTTTTTTATCAATTAAAATCCTCTTGAGTGTTCAATGCTAGGATTTGCAAAAACATCAAGGATTTTTTCTAAACTGAACTCATTTTCTTTTTTTTGTACTTTTATATCTAGCGATTTTAATTTTTCTAGTGTGATTTCAATGTACTTTTCCCATGAATCACGAAGATTAGGAGATAGTGCTACCTCTACAGCAACAATATCTTCTGGAACTATACTAATAACAGTTGTTTGTGCCATTTTTTCAGCTAAAGAACATATCTGAAGCATCTCCGCGATTTCAACCTCGTTTGCTGTTTTTTTAATGAGAGTTCCATCTAAAAACTCATCTGTAGTTTTAATTGTTATATCGCCAACTTTGCTGTTGCCATCAGAGGCTGTATTGATTATGATAACCTCATCAAACTCTTGAAGCAGAGGCATTAGTTTAAAACCCAATGTCCCGCCATCAACTATCTCTATATTTGGAGTAAACTCATAATTCTCTTTTATATATTTCGCTCCATATAGTCCTATGCCTTCATCTTTAAAAAAAACATTTCCACTACCAATCAATGCTACTCTTTTCATCTGTATTTGTCCTTTTTGTTTATTGCAAAGTATGCTTGACCCAGCGATATACCACCATCATTTAGAGGGGTTTCGCTTTGAATATAATATTTTCTATCTATTTTTTTCAACTCTTTTGTTACCTGCATAACTAAAGTTTTATTTTGAAAAACACCACCACTTAAAACAATAGGCAATTTTGGATATTGTTTTGAAATTTCTATTATTATTTTACTAATAGTAGAGATGAATTTTTTAGCAATTTTACTTCTATCCCTCTCTTGGAGAATCTGACATATCATCTCTTTATATTCAATCACTCCATCTTGGAGCTTATACTTATAACAAGCATTTGATGAATTTTTTTTACTTATACTCTCAAGTATTAGTCCACTTTCTCCATCATAGCCTAGGTTTTGCATATGCCCACTTAAAGCATATATACCATCAAAAAGCCTTCCTAAAGAAGAAGTTTTTGGGGTATTTATTTGGCATTGAAACATCTTGTAAAACATTTTTAATTCATCTGTTGTATAAAAATTTACAATTTTACAGTCCATTTGAAGTATTTCATCCAAGGAGAAATACTCATATAAGAGGGATAAGCCAACTCGCCGAGGTTCTTTGATAGCTTTTTCTCCCCCTAAAAGAGACAACTCTTTAAAGTGATAAACTCTCTCATAACTTTGAGTGTTTGCAATAAAAACTTCACCACCCCATATTTTTCCATCATCACCGTAACCAGTACCATCAAAACAAAAAGCTAAAACATCTTCATTTAAAGAGTATTGAGCCATACAAGCTAGTGCATGTGCATAATGATGTTGCACTTGGATTAGTTCAATGTTTTTATATTTTTGTGTGTACTCTTTTGCCCAAAGAGTAGTGCTATACATCGGATGTTTATCACATACTATGATATCCGGTTCAAATTTATAAACCCTCTTAAGAGTTTCTAGCGTTCTGTTAAAATACTCAAATGCTTCTATAGAGTTTAAATCACCAATATGGGGAGAGATAATAATATTGTTATCAAACGCAAAAGTAATTGTTGATTTTTGATGCGCTCCAAGTGCTAGTATTTTTTTAGAAATTATTTTTTTCAAATATAAGCTTTTGGGAGCATAACCTCTAGCCATGCGTAGCATTATTTTCTCATCGCTTATGCTTTGTACAACACTATCATCACAAGAATTTAAAATCTCTCTATCGTGGGTTAGTACATGTTGAACTACAAGTGGCATCTTTTGAAACAACTCTTTTACATCCCTTATAATCGGCTCATCACTAAGATTAGCACTTGTCGCAACTATGGGAGTATCTAGCTCTTTTAAAAGCAACTCATGAAGTGGTGTATATGGTAAAAATACACCTATCTTATCTATGTTAGGAGCTATCTCTTGTACTATATGGCTTTGATCTTTTTTACTCACTATCACAATAGGGCGTTCATGTGATAGTATTAACTTTTCATCCTTTTTTGTAAGGGAACATACTTTTTTAATTGAAGAGATATTTTTAAACATAACCGCAAAAGGTTTCGTTAATCTATGCTTATTTAAACGCAATTTTTTCACGGCATTTTTATTGGTAGCATCACAAACTATATGAAAACCACCAAGTCCTTTGATTCCAACACTTTCACCTTTTCTTATGAGTTTGCATATTTGCTTGATTGCTTTTTGTGAATTTTTCTCAAGAGCTCCATCTAGGCTAACTAAGCTGATTTTTGGTCCACAACTAAAGCATGAGATAGGTTGTGCATGGTATCGTCTATCGTTCGGGTTTTTATACTCTTTTTCACACTCGCTACACATTAAAAATTCAGACATAGATGTTTTATCTCTATCGTAAGGTAGATTTTTTATGATTGTGTATCTTGGCCCACAATTTGTACAATTTATAAAGGGATATTTATACCTGCGATTATTTTTGTCATTCATCTCCCTTTTGCAATCAGCACACATTGAGATATCTGGGCTTAACATAGTTGATACTTTATTTGTATCAGATTTTATAATTAAAAACTCTTTATATCCAAATGGTTTTAACTGATTTGATACAAGAGAGTCTATTCTTGCTAGAGGTGGCTTTTTAGACTCTAATTCGTCTCTAAAATTACTTATATCTTTAGAGTTTCCCTCAATCTCTACTACAACACCACTTCCATTATTGTTGACATAGCCACAGAGATTATTTTTAAGTGCTATTTTGAAAACAAAGGGGCGAAAGCCAACTCCTTGAACAATACCACTAATTTGAAGCTTAAATCTTAACTTAGAGATAAACGCCTCCCACTACAACATTTTGTCTCCCGATAGGATAATTAATATTCATATGGGGTGGTGTCATCTTTAAGTTTCTCTGCATTCGTGAAAATAGTGACTGATTTGAAAAATGTGTCCCACAAAGAATAATCTCTGTAGCCTTTGTTTTGTCTTTAAGTTCACCAATAATCTCACTAAAATAATCTCCAAAACTTTCAAAAATTGAGTATGAGAGTATAGAAGTGCTTACTCCTGCAAGTTGGTATGAGATAATACTTGCAAGAAAAGCAGCATAATCAAAACGATTATCTTTTACATGTGTATCTATCTGAATGCCACCTTTTCCAATAAACTTCATCGCCTCTTTTGTAACACCCCTCATAGACTCATCTTCTAAATCTAAAAGTATAGCAACTGCATCAAAAAGTTTAACACTCTCTTTTATCTGGAGGGCCTCAAGTTTCTTATAAATCTCAGGCATCCTTGTCTGTAAGTTTGTAAGAAGTTTATCAGAACCATCGCGTAGATCAGATATATCTTGAAGTATATTTGAAGCATTAAACTCTTTTGGAGGTACAATTCTTAAAACATTTTTTCCATCATAGTATAAAAAAGATGGAACTTCATCAAAGTAGGCACCAACACACTTCTTTTCAAAAAGATTATGCTCTGCAATAACAGACATGAAAGATGCCTCTTCTTTAATGAAAGTAGATTGTAAAGAGTGATATTTCTCATCTAACCCCTCTATAACATTCGCTTTTTCAACATTAACAGAATCAAAATGCTCCATCGTATCAAAAAATATTTTCCCATCTTGTGGGATCCCTATAAAATCATCACTTACGCTTAAAATATTTTTTACATAAAGGTTCTTTGATGGAAAAGAGACTCTCTCTCCCTCTGCTATAAATTGCATATCTTTGTTTATAAAAAACCTCATATCGCTTTGTGAATTTATCTCTAAGTCATAATCCATCTTGATATCAGCATCACAACTCTCATCACAATCCTCATAAGAGATAAACTCAAAACCTAATTTTTGCAATTCAACCCCTAAAAGTATACAAAAACCATCATCTGGATACTTAACATATGCAGTATTAGCCCCTGCTAAACTCTTTAGCTCTTCATTTTTAAGTGTTACATTAAGAATTGGTCTTTCTATGCTCAATAGAGCATTAAATTCCTCTGTAATAAGAGATAAGTTATCAGTAATTTTTCCTGCATTTATCATCATAAGGATTGAGTTATTGTTTAAGTTCTTAGCTTTATAAAAGACTCTGTAGCCCATAGTTGTTTTAATTAATACCCTTTTATTGTCCTTTATAGCTTTAGCAGTAACTTCAAACATTGTTCTAAAACTTCCTGCATCATTTGCATATCTTTGAGTAGATTTATTTGTAAGTTTTACGGCAATACCACAATCGTGACAACTATTTAGATGATGTTGCTCTTTAAGCCCAACGCTCTCTATCTCACTTTGACAAACTTTACATGCAACTATAAACCTCAATGAAGAGTTTGACCTATTATAAGGGTAAGCATTTACAAAACTATAGTTTCCTCCACAGCAAGAACATGAGCTAAAAGGGTAATAGTAGCGCTTTGAAGTTACATCAAACATCTCTTTTTGGCAAGATGGACAAAGACCAAGATTTAGAGTAAACTCATTTTCTTTTTTTGGAAGAGTTGATGGTTCATCATCAATAGTGTAGCTTGAAGAACCCTTTAAAAAAATAGAAGCGGGAAGATGTTTTGCAATTGAGTCAAGACACTCTTGTAACTTTGTGTGTTTTGATTCAAACGCAAAGAGCATTTTTTCACTATCATGAACTACATCAGCATTGATACCAAACTCTCTAATGATACTAATAATATAATTTTTAATATAATTTTGTTGAGAGGTGTTTTTTATTTCAAGAACGAATGCCATTATTTACCTTTGTAAAGCATAGATTTTTATTGTAAGAAATTTCTTAGTACCGCAAGTGGTACTAAGAGAGGAATTAGTTCATTTTTTTATTGTCTTTAACAAATTTATCTCCACCAACAGCGATAGAGATATCACCCTCTTTCCAGAAGATTGTACGCCATACTTGGTAGTAGATGTGAAACATAACCCATGCTAAAAGTAACCACATTGTTATGTGATGAGATATTCTAACATCCATAATGTTTGTTCCAGTTGCTGTACTCCCAATCATCCAAGATGAAACAGGTAAAGTCCAATCTGTAACAAAGTGTAACATCCAAGGCCACCATTCACCAATAGAGCTATGCCCATGTGGGAAAATATGTACATATAGTTGTAAGCCTGTAAACAACATCCATAATAATAATAGATGAAATACTGTAAAAAAAACTGTATTAAAACTATCACTATGAGTAGAATCAAATTTCTTACGACGATTAAGTGTAAGTAAGTTTAAAAGTACCTCTAAAAACTCTTTAATATTTTTTCCAGTAGGAAGAATTTTTAAATAAGGCTTGTCAAAGCGAGAAAAGAAAAATAGATAAGCAACAATAATAGAGGTAACATCAAAAATAATTGCCACCATAAAGTGTCCCCATCTATTCCAAGCCATTACATACTTATCAACAGCGTCTTCAGCAATAAAAGCTTGATAATAAGGGTCAGCAATATATAAACCTGTTATAACCGCTACTATCATTGATAGAACATTTACTAAATGAATAGAACGCATCATGCCAGTCATTCGTTTAACTTGTTTGTATCCAGATTTCATATCAACCCCTTTAGATACTACATTGCGTATCTATTTTATAGACACCAAGCTCTTTACCCTTAGTATCTACTACATGCACAGCACAAGCGATACAAGGGTCAAAACTATGGATAGTTCTGATAATTTCTAATGGTTGCTCTGGATCTGATACTTTTGTACCAATAAGAGCTGCTTCATAAGCACCAAGACGACCTTTATAATCTCTTGGAGCTGCGTTCCATGTTGATGGAACAACTGCTTGATAATTAGATATTTTACCATCTTTAATCTTCACCCAGTGACCAAGAGCACCACGAGGAGCCTCCGCAAGACCTGCACCTTTTGTATCTACACTCACTTTATCAAAATCAAAATCAGTCCATGTGCTTAAATCACCACCTGCTGCATTTGCTGCTAGCTCATCAATCCATTTCATCATCTCATCGCCCATAAGCTCAGTCTCAATAGCACGAGCTGCCGTGCGACCAATAGTGCTAAAAAGGACTGTAGTTGGAAAATTACCTCGTTTTAGGAAGTTTGTTACATATTTTGTAATTAACTCATGACCACCAGCTACACCAATTACCATACGAGCAAGAGGTCCAACTTCCATTCTCTCATCATCGTAGATAGGGGATTTAATCCAAGAGTATTTTTCATCAGTTTTAAGATAACTCATGCCGTCAGCTTTTTTCTCCATACCTGTATATTTGGGAACTGTAGTACCCTCATATGGATGTTGGGGTCCATCAGCCTCATACCAAGCGTGAGTTACATCTTCTTTGATTTTTTCTGGGTCAAATGGATGAACTTTACTTAAGTCACCATTTAAAACTATACCTGATGGAAACAAAAGAGCTGATTTGTAAAAATCAGTATCATCTAATCTAAAATCACCATAAGATAAAAAGTTTAGTATTCCACTACCAGTGCCACCAACACCTTTGCCAGTTGTATGTGCTGTAAATGTCGCAGATGAATCAGTTGCCTCATCAGCATACATAGTACCTGCCATATATACAGTTGGAAGATAAGCCTGTTTTATAAACTTATTAGATTCTTTTAAAAGTGTCTTAAAGAGTGCAATACGAGCAGGGTTTTGAATATCTTGAACACAAGTTACTCCACCAACTACTATAGATTGCGGGTGCGGATTTTTACCACCAAAAATCGCTTGCATTTTCCCCATATCTCTTTGAATATCAAGAGCTTTTAGGTATTGTGCAACACCGATTAGATTTTGTTCTGGTGTAAGTTTATAATGTTTGTTGCCCCAATAACCATTTCCAAAAATACCTAAACGGCCTTGTTTTACAAACTTAGCAACTCTGTCTTGAATCTCTTTATATTGCCCTGCACCCTCTATATAAGGGTTTGTTCCAGCAACTTTTGCCCATTTTACAGCTTCCTCGGATGTTTTTGCAGGATCTGCTGAGAGGGCTGAAACTACATCTACAAAATCAAGAGCATGAAGATGGTAAAAGTGAACTAAGTGGTCATGAAGATAAAGAGCACCTTGAATAAGATTACGAACTATCCGAGCATTTTTAGGGATAGTTATTTTAAATGCATCTTCAACTGCTTCAATTGAGCGTTGGTAGTGCGTACCTGTACATACACCACAGATACGCATAGCTAAAAGACCAGCATCACGAGGATCTCGACCTTGTAGTATTGTTTCTATTCCACGAAAAAGTGTTGATGATGCAAAAGCATCTACAATGGTATTGTTCTCATCAATTACCGCTTCTATTCTTAAGTGACCCTCAATTCTTGTGATTGGATCTACTATGATATGTTTTTTTGCCATTACGATTCTCCCCCATCTTCTTTCTTACCAGCAAAAATACTAGCTGCTGCATGGATACCTATACCGATACCTGCTGCAGTTAAGAGTCCTAAACCAAACTCATCAACAGTCTTTTCAACTCCACCAGTTGGTGCTTTAATTTTTGCATCTGCTATTGGGCGTTCATGTGCATACTTATCCCAAAAATCTGGCTCAGAACAACCAATACATCCACGACCAACACCAACAGGCCAGTTAACACCCTCGTTATATCTAATGATAGAGCAGTTGTTAAATGTCATAGGACCCTTACACCCAACTTTATAAAGACAAAAGTTGTTTTTAGCTCCTACATCTCCCCACTCCTCAACAAACTCTCCAGCGTCAAAGTGAGCGCGTCTTTCACAGTTATCGTGGATACGATATCCAAATGCAAACTTAGGACGAAGAAGTGAATCTAACTCTGGAACCTGACCAGTTAAGATATAGTGAATAATAACACCAACCATATTTGATGGATTTGCAGGACAAGCAGGGATATTGATAAGAGGTTTACCTTTTAATACATCCATAACTCCTACTGCTTGTGTAGGATTTGGAGATGCTGCGGGAACACCACCAAAAGTAGCACAAGAACCAACAGCTACAACAGCGGCAGCATGTTTTGAAACTCTTATAAGATGATCATAAAAAGTTTCAGCATGAGCACCGATAGTACCGTATTGTCCATCAAGACCCATAGGGATTGCACCTTCTACAAATAAAAGATATTTATCTTTAAATGTATGCATCGCATCTTCAAGTTGTGCCTCAGCTTGATGACCAGATGCAGCCATAATTGTTTCATTAAATTCTAAAGAGATAATATCAAGAAGAAGTTCATCAATTTTTGGTCCATCTGAACGAAGAATAGCTTCTGTATTACCAGCACAGTCTGAAAGCTCTATCCAGATAACTGGAGCTCTGTTCATTAAAAGTGCAGCGTCAGCAACAAGTGGAGTAAAAGAAGATGGCAACATAAGCATACCAGTTACCGCACTTGCCCATTTCATAAAATCACGGCGGTTTACACCTTGGTCTTTAAGTAAATCATCTATATCTAAGCGATTTTCTCTGGGTGTTTGAGTTTTTAGCTCCTCTATTCGAGCTTGGCACCTATCAAACAGTTCTTCGTAATGAGTATCACCCATGTTCGTATCAATTCGAGCACTTTTAGATGTAAAAAGCTTCTTAACGCTTTCAATTCTATCTGTCATAGCTAACTCCTAAATTTAAGTAAGTAAATGAATATCTAACACTCATATTATTTGAAATTAACTTAAATAAAGATTAGTTTTTTAAAAAAAATCTTAAAACAACAGTTTCTTATATGTTATTTGGACAAAAAATCATTTTTTGCTTTAAGCTTATACTAAATTAAACATATA
>JAKISR010000040.1 GCA_021648465.1 Sulfurimonas sp.
TTTTAACTGTGTTGAAAATTTAGCCATTTTCCTACTCATATTTATACCCTCACTTTTATTGTTTAATTTTACTCTTTTGAGAATTAAACTTTACAAAAAGTTGTTTGATTTTCTTGGGGTAGTATATAATTAACTGCTTTTTTCTTAAAAATATATTTACATTTGCTCATCCAATTTTTACTATTGTTGGAGGGTATGTTGAAAAAGCTTTTTTAAATGCATTTGCTCTAATATCTTTAAGTTTTCCATTTGCAATAGTGGGTAGAAAATATGCTCTTTCTTGACTCTCATTTGCATCATAATTATTATCATGCATAAAAGCAATATTTTTACCAAGTTTTTTTACTTGCTGTGATAATGCTCTAGCATAAATAATTATTGCTTTATGATGTCTATCATATTTATTCCCAGAAGCAAAAAAAACAAATTTTCCACTTAATCTGATATTTGGTATATCTTGATAGTTTAGTTGTTTATCATAACGAGTGAGTTGATTGCTCCAATACCTGTCTAAATCAGCATCAAACTCTTCTAAGATAGGTGTTGGTTCAATATTTGCTTTATTAAGCGAAAAGAGATATTTTACTTCTATAAGTTTTCCTCTATATCCATCTTTAATAGCAGATGAAAAAAGCCCACAGCTTTTATCAAATTCTAGTTCTGTAAATTCATCATTAAATTCATATTTTTGAGACTCTAAAGTTGAATCATTATTAAAGCCAACAGGGGTAATTGTTGGATTATATAAAAAGATAGTTCCCAAAACATTTTTACGTTTTTTTATAAGCATCTGTTTTAATTTAGATACATTAATTACTTCATTATTTTCTGGAATATATAAATATTGTTCTTTTATATATTCTAAATCAAGACTTGTTGAAAATTTTCCAAATACTTGCACATTAAATCCTATAATATTTGTCCGAATTATACTATAATTCATTATGATGTACGCACTATTTTTATTTTTTACTTTTGCAGTTTTACTTTTTGTATTTTATCATATGCAGCATTTTATGATGTTTTCTCCCACATATAGTAGAAGTGAAGAGTTAGATGATGATTTTGAGATTTTAAATATTATTGCAGATGATGGTACTAAACTTGAAGGTGTTGTGTATGAACCAGAGCAAATGCATAGAAAGCTTGCTGATACAGACTCAACACTTCTTTTTTTTGGTGGTCGCTCACAAGATAGTGTGGGACTTATAAAAAAACTTTCTACACTCTATCCACACACAAGAATAATAGCATTTAATTATCGTTCATATGGTAAAAGTGATGGTGTATTAAATGAAAAAAATATGTTAGAAGATGGACTTAAAATTGCGGAAATAATTGAGAGAAATTATGGAAATTTTTATATTTTGGGTTTTTCATTGGGTTCAGGTGTTGCTTCATATATTGCTAGTAAAGTTTATGTTAAAGGAGTATTTTTAATATCTCCATTTGAATCAATTGCACTACTTATTAAAAATAAATATGGATGCTATATACCTTGGTTTTTAAAACATAAACTTGAAATAAATAAATTTGTGAAAAATATTGATTCTAAAACATATGTATTTGCTAGTAAACATGATGAAGTGATATATGTACATAATACTAGAAACTTAAAAGAAAGTGTTAAAAACTTAACTTTGTACAAAGAGCTTGAAAACTTATCTCATAGAGAATTACTTTGGGATAAAAAAGTTGTTGATGAGATTAATAATATTATCTACGAAGGAGTTAAATAATGGAAATAGGGTTTTTTTTCAAAAATCTTATAACTTATTTTATTGAACCTTTTGGTTTGATTTTATCATTTTTTGCTTTAGGTATCTTGTTTTTATTTTTAAATAAAAATTCTCTAGCAAAAATATTTATCGCTATATCTTTTTGTTTTTTATTACTATTTTCAAACTCAGCATTTTCAAATTATCTTATACAAAACTTAGAAAATCAATATCAGAAATATGATTATAAACAAAATATAAAATATATTCATGTCCTTGGCTCAGGGCATAATAATGATGAAAATCAACCTATTAGTTCAAGATTAGATGGAGCAGGAATAAAAAGGGTAATAGAGGGGATAACAATCCATTTTAAAACATCAAATTCAAAACTTATTTTTACAGGTTATGGTAGTGATAGTAATATTTCAAGTGCAAAGATGAATGCTAAACTAGCTATGAACCTAGGTGTGAATAAAAAAAATATTATTATAGGTGAAAAACCAAAAGATACTAAAGAAGAAGCTATTTTTGCAAAAAATTTTATTGGTAGTGAGTCTTTTGTATTGGTTACATCAGCAACTCATATGCCAAGGGCTATGATATTATTTAAATCTTTAGGTTTAAATCCAATTGCTGCACCTACAAGTTTTTATAAAAAAGAAATCAATGGTTATTTAACTGCTCCAAGTAATGATTCAATTAGCCGCTCAGCAATTGCAATACATGAGTATCTTGGAACTCTTTGGGTTAAAATTAAGAGTATTATAAATTAATATTTAATCTTTGTGAGATATAAACCATTAAATTTTGCAGGTTTTATATTATAGTTTTTTTTACATTCAAGTTGATCTAAAATCTCGTTATCACTTAATTTTAAAAGTGCTCCAACCATAAGTCTAATTTGACCTCTTAAAAAACCATTTGCTTCAAAATTTAAAATTATATAATCTTTGTACTTATAAACAAAAGCTTTATAAATTATTCTAATAGTAGAGTTTGTATCACTTCCGCTTTTCATAAAATATTTAAAATCATGTTCACCACAAAATAGTTTAATGTTTTTTTGTACTTCTTTAAGGTTTATATTATCTATAAAAGTTATAAAGTCATCTTCAAAGGGGTTACTTTTAGTATTTTTAATTATATACCTGTAAACTCTTTTTTTTGCGCTATATCTAGCATGAAAATCATCACTCACTTCTTTAATACTTTTAATTTTTATAGATTTTGGAAGCATCTCATTTAAAACATTTTCTAATTTTTTAAGATTATTCCAAAAAAGTGGTAAATCTATATGACAAACTTGTCCAGTGGCGTGAACTCCTTTGTCAGTTCTTCCACTTGCACAAATTTTTGAATTTATGTTAATCTTTTTTAAAACATGTTCAAGGTTTCCAAGTATAGTGTTTGATGAGTTTTTTTGAGTTTGTGAGCCTAGGTAAGTGCTACCATCGTAGCTAATCATCAAAGCACATCTCATTATTTATTAAAACTTTGAGACTATATATTTTTTATAAATTATATATGTAGTAACTAACCAAGAAATAATAAGAATAGGAATAGTAAATGGGGTTAAAGTACTACTTAATCCTAAAGCAATAGAGTGATAAACTAATACAGCTAAAAAGATAAAAAGATAAACTTTTCCTTTTTGATGTCTAACATGCACTATCCCAATGCTAGCTACTAAAAATAGGCTTAAAATGGGGAAGAGGCTAAGTAAAATATTTGTCATTAACATTTTATTTTTTTTCTTAGATGCTATTTTAGAAAACCAATACTCCATTGGTGTTTTATATTTAATTAAAGAGGTTTGCATAGTATCATTTATAAACATAATTTTAAAATCTATCTGTGTAAATTTTTCTTTAGAATAACTATACCCCTCTCCTGAAGTGAGTTTAAGTCTTAAAATACCATCATTATTTATTATTTGTGCTTTTTTTGCACCAATTAATACCTCTTCTTCTTGATTTTTATTAAATAAAATAACATCAGAATAAGTTTCATCAGAATTTTCAGTTCCTATATATAATAACCATTCTCCAAATCTATGTCCAAATTCAGAGGCAGATAAATTAAATTTTGCTTCACTTTTTTTATATGATATAAAATTTTTAGAGAGAACTTTAGCATGTGGAAATAATATAAAAAAGTTAAAGATAAGTATAATAGATAAAAATAAAGCAGGTTTAAACATAGTTTTTAATATCTCTATCGGTTTAATTCCAAGTGCAAAGAGTACAACTATTTCATTGTCATTTGATAACTTAAATAGCGTTAAAGTCGCTGCTATAAAAAATGAAAGAGGTAAAGTATAAAAAAGAAGTTCGGGAACTATAAAGAAAAATAGTTTAGCCATTTCCCAGATTGAGAGTTGTATAATTGCTGTATAGGTGGCTAGTTTTATAAGAAAAACTATAGAAGCTATAGAAAAAAGTGGTAAAAAAATTGATAAAAATATAACAGAAAGAGATTCTCTTACATATTTTTGTAGTATATTCATTAGTACAGTGCTTCTATATAAGTTAAAATATGAGAATCAAATATATATACTATAAATGTAGCTATTGCTAAAAAAGGAACAAAGGGGATGGTAATTGGTTCTTTTGATTTTGAAGTTAAAATCAGCATAATAGGGAGTGCTAAAATAGCTGATAAAAATATAGCAGCAAGAGCGAGTTTTATTCCTAAAAGAGCACCCATGGTAGCAGCTACCATTATATCACCTTCTCCCATTGCCTCTATAAATGGGTAAGTATGATAATTTTTAGTCCAAGGTGTTATAGTTTTATTTGCATACCTACGTGCTGAGGATGTTAAATAGTATGATAGTGAGAATCTAAGTAATGTAAAGCCCCCTGCAAAAAGTATAGCATTTTGAAAGTTTGTAAAAATACCTTCAATATTCCAAGCACCAATAATTGCAAAAAATATTGCTAAAAGATTAAGAGAATCTGGAACCATTTTATATTTTAAATCAATAACCGAGAGACAAAGAAGCATAAAAAAGCTAAGAGTTATAAAAATAATTGGGTAAGAAAAACCAAATTTATAAATAAGAGTTAAAAATAACAAACCTGAAAACAGTTCAATTAAGGGATACTGTATTGAAATTTTAGAGTTACAAAAAGAGCATTTCCCCTTTAAAAATAACCATGATAATATTGGTATATTATGCCAAGGTTTAAGTTTGTTTTTGCAGTTTGTACAATGAGAACCATTAAAAATCACACTTTCATCTTTTGGAATACGAAAAATTATTACATTTAAAAATGAGCCAACAGCAATACCAAATATAAAAGCTATAGCAAGTTCAATCATTTTATTCCTCCAAATCGTCTTTCTATTTTTTTAAAATCTTTTAAAATTTTTTCTAAACTTTCCACTTTAAAATCTGGCCAAAGAGTATCAATAAAAAATATCTCTGCATAAGCAACTTGCCAAAGCAAAAAATTAGATAGTCTGTGGTCTCCACCTGTTCTTATAAGTAAATCTACACTATGTTTGCTATCGAGAGCATTTGATAACATAACTTCAGTTATACCATCATCGCAATCTTTTATTTTATTGACTGCTCTAATTATTTCATCTTGCGCACCATAATTAAGAGCAAGTGCTTGAACTAAACCATCACAATGAGCAGTTTTTTCTTGTATAGTTTGTATAGTTTTTTGTAAAGATTTTGAAAATGCTCTTAAATCGCCTATTGGCTCAAAACGAATATTATTTCTAATATATGTATTTAGCTCATTTTTTAAGTATTTTTCTAAAAGTTTCATTAAAAACTCAACTTCTAGTCTAGGTCTTTTCCAATTTTCGGTTGAAAAGGCATAAAGTGTTAATCTTTCTATATCTTTTGCATTTGAGCAAAATGTTGTTATCTCCTTAACTATTTTTGCTCCAGCTTCATGTCCCTGAACTCTTTTTTTTCCTTTAAGTTCAGCCCAGCGACCATTTCCATCCATTATAATTGCTATATGTCTTGCTTTGTTCATATACTTATGTCCAATATAGAGTTTATATTTGTATTATAAAGAGGCTCAATTTCACCAACAACAGATATATCAACTTTGTAAGATATATTTTTTATATCACGTTGTAAAAATTGTTTAGTTTTCTCAAACGCAACGTTTAAATTTATAGATACATTTGAATTATTAAAAAGTAATATACCAGATATTGGTCCTAAAAATTCAAGCGCTGCATAAAAATCTATTTGAGTCTTTTTTGATTTCTTATTGTACCTTTTTTTAAATTGTAAAATAGAAAAATAATTATGATAATTTATAGGAATTGTCATTGTTTGATTCTGAAGAGACAACAATAGTGTTGAATTACTTATAAATTCCTCTTTTGATGTTGAATTTGCTAAATTTTGTAATAAATCTTGTTTTAGTATATTTTGTGGTTTTTTAGAATTTAAAATAGTTTGTAAATCTTTTAAGGAAAACTCCACATAAGAATTTTGTAAATTTTTAAGAAGTAAAGGTTGTTTTAAAAGCTGTGAGAGTTTTGGTGTAGAATTTTTTAAATTTGTCATTTGTGCCCAATATTTTACCCCTTCGCTTAGAGGTTTTTCACTTTGAGCTGTTAGTGTTTTATTATCCAATAGTATTGTATATTTTGAATTACCTAAAGATTTTAAAATATTAACAGTTGCTAATTTTATAGCTGCTTTTGCTTCATTTGGGTTAGTAGTAAGAAGTTTTGCTAAAGAGCTTAACTGTGATATATTCATAAACTCTTTGCATACTCTAAAATATTAAAAGATACACTTAGCTTATCTGACTCTGGAATTGATTCTATTTTATCAGGAAGAATAAACTCTATCTTATTTGTATCTGTACCAAAACTTGAAGAATCTTTTAAAATATTTAAACAAACTGCATCTACATCTTTCTCATCTATCATTTTTGAAGCATTTGTTATTGCGTTTTTTTCGTCCATTTCTGCTTTAAATCCAATAGTTGTAATATCTGTTTTATCAATTTGATTTAATATATCAATATTTTGTTTTAGTTTTAAATCCCATGTATCACCAAGAGTTTCTTTTTTTAATTTGCCATCTTGTGCGTATGCTGGTATATAGTCACTAACTGCTGCAATCATAAAAAGATATGGTTTTTTTTGAATCAGGTGAATCTGTTCATCTCTCATAAGAGTGGCTTTAGAGAGTTTTCCTTTTTTAGCAACCCTAATAGAATCTGATAAATACTCAAGCATTTCACTTGAGCTTTCTACATCAATTGTATATAAATCTTCTGGTAAATCAGAATCAAATTTTGTAGAGATTAGATTTACATCAGCACCTTTACAATAAAGTGCAGTAGCTAAGGAAGAAGCCATTTTCCCACTTGAATAATTAGATAAATAACGTACATCATCTATCTTTTCAATTGTACTACCACCGGTAATTATAACTCTTCTATCTTCCCAGAATGTATCTTTTAAAAGTTCTTTTGCAGAGTGCCAAAATATATTTAGTGGTTCAGCCATAGCACCATTACCGATTGTTTTGCAAGCTAACTCTTTTGTTTGTGTTTCTATAATTTTATAATTAGCGATTGCTAACATTTTAAGATTTGCTTTTGTTAAAGGATTCTCTAGCATATTAGTATTTGCAGATGGTGCAATAAGTTTTATATTTGGATATGCTAAAGCGGTTTGAAGTAGTATATTATCAGCTATTGCATTTGCTAACTTTGCTATAGTATTTGCAGTGGCAGGAGCTATTAAAAATAAATCTGCCCATTCTCCAATCTTAATATGATTATGAGTATTTGCCCAAGATTCAGTTGTATTATCAAGTACTTTATTGTAAGAAAGTGTTTCAAAAGTGAGTGGAGTAACAAATTTTTTAGATTCCTCACTCATTATAATTTTTACTTCTGCTCCAGCTTTAACAAACAATCTAATTAACTCTAATGATTTATAGATAGCAATTGAACCAGTAACAGCTAAAAGAATTTTTTTATTTTTTAGTAAATCTGATGGAATAAACATTGTAAACCTTATAATATTTGTATTATTTTATCATAAAAGGCTTATAAGTTATTATATTTTATTTTTATCTATACTAATTCCACCATACTCTAATGTATAAATTAAATCAGTTGTATTTAATTTATCAAAATTATCCATCATCACTTTTTTTAAGTAAATTTTTTCTGCTTCTTCTGCTCTTAGTAAGCTACTAGCAAATATTCCCTTCTTGTTTAAAACAAGAGCTGTAATATTAGCGTCCATTTTAATATGGTTCATCAATTCTTTAATGTCTGTTTCAAATATAGAGCTAATCATTGAAAACATCCCAGCTAAATAAGCTTTGTCTTTATTTTCAAAAGTAGCTTCTGCTTCCATTCTCTCAGCTCTTTTAATAGCCATTTCAAGTATGGTTTGAGAAGCTGGATTTTGAGAAACTTCAGAATACAAATATACCAATAACCATCTAAGTAACTTATCTCTACCCATTAAAGTGATTACTTGAGTTAATGATTCTATCTTTACATTGAAGTTTTTAGAATTATTAAAAAACTGGACAAGCTTAAAAGATAAGTCTGGTTGTTTTTTTATAAAAAATTCTAACTGTTCAGTAGTATTATTATCTTTTATAATTTTAATTAATTGAATTATTATAAATTGTGCAGGTTCTTTTGAACCAATAATTTCTATCACTTCAGGTTGATCTAAATAGTAACCTTGAAAATAATCAAAATCCATTGTTTTATATTTATTATCATCCTCTTTTGACTCAATATTTTGAGCTAAAAGTTTTACTCTTGTACCTTTAAATTTTTGCATAATTTTTTCTAAATTTTCAGGCTGAGAAAGAGTGATATCCATTTTTATAATATCTATATAATTAAATAATCTACTAAATTTTTTAATCATCTGTGCACTTGAATCAAAGTGTTCAAGTGAGAGTTTAAAACCTCTTTTTCTGTACTGTATAATTTTTGAAATAACTTTTTCGGTTAAATTGATATCTTCTAATATATTTAAAATAAATCTATCTTTATCTAAAACATCCAAAATATCTTTTAATAAATTATCTTCATCTACATTGATAAGAGCCATGGTATTTCTACCTAAGAGCTTATCTAACTCTTTACTAGATATAGAACTCATTATTAGTTGAGAAGTTTCTCTAACACTATTTGATAAACTGGTTTCTTGATTTTGAGAATCTTGGAAAATGAGTTCATATGCAAATACTTTATTCTTATTGTCAAGTATTTTTTGTTTTGAGATATTAATCATATTCATTATTTATATCCTCAATATTAATAATTATACACTCTTTAAATTAAGTAAACTTTTAATTATTTTTTTAATAATTTTATAACTTCGTCAGCAGGCATTGGTTTAGCAAACAGATAGCCTTGAATATCTGAACATCCACATGAGAGTAAAAAATCTTTTTGTTCATTTGTTTCAACACCCTCAGCAATAACACCAAGGTTTAAGCTCTTTGACATTGCTATTATAGCTTTTACAATTTCTGAATCTTCATCGTCATGTGGTAGATCAGAGATAAAAGATCTATCAATTTTTAATTTATCTACTGGTAAGCGTTTAAGATAAGCTAGTGATGAGTAGCCAGTTCCAAAATCATCGATTGAGAGTTTAATTCCCATATTGCTTATCTCTTTAAGTAACTCAATAGCATGTTCTGGATCACTCATAACTTGACTTTCTGTAACCTCAAGTTCTATATATTCAGGTTTGCAGTTGCTCTTTTTTATCATTAATTTTAAATTTTCTAAAAAATCTTCTGCTTGTAAATGCTTTACAGATATATTTAATGCTATGCGACCAGGATTAAGTCCTTCTTTATACCACCTGCTTGTTTGTTTCATTGCGCTTAGCATAATAAATCTATCCACTTTTATAATCAATCCAGTCTCTTCAGCAACAGGTATAAATTTATCTGGTGAAATCATTCCCTTTTTTGCATCAAACCAACGAGCAAGAGCTTCCATACCTATAAGCTCATTTGTTCTAGCATTATATTGTGCTTGATAATGAACTATAAGATCTTGGTTTTTTAAGGCCTTTCTAAGATGAGATTCTATTGATATTCTTTGATGAGCTCTTTCAGTCATATCTGCAGTATAGAAATGATAATTATTTCGTCCTTTTTCTTTTGCTTTATACATTGCTGAATCAGCATTACGCAAAAGTGTTTGAGCAGTATCAGCATCTTTAGGATAAACACTAATTCCTATGCTACAAGTAATATAAAATTCATGTTCTTGAACATAAATAACTTGTTGAAATAGTGATAATATGCTATTTGCAGTATCCGTAATTTTATTAATATTATTTGTAGCTTCTACAATAATACTAAATGAATCTCCGCCAAGATGAGAGACACAATTGTTTTCTATAAGAGATAAATTTAGTAGTTTTTTTGATATTTCTATTAGCAGTAAATCACCAATTGCGTGACCTAACGAATCATTTATTTCTTTAAAATGGTCAAAATCTAGAAAAAGAATTGCTAATAGTATTTTTGCTTTTTTTGCTTTTTTTATCGTTTGTTCAAAGCGTTCAAAAAATAATAAACGATTTGGTAATCCTGTTAAAGCGTCATGAGTTGATTGATAAAGTAGAGCTTCATGTTGTTGTGATAGCTTTTCATCTTGCATTTTTTGTAATGAAATATCTACAATATTTGCAACAATAACTATATCATTTTCTATAATAGTTACACCAAAACCTATGCGAATAGGAAACTCTTCTCCATTTTTTCTTATGGCAGATATATTATGATATTTGTCAATTATACCAATAGATTTTTTAGTTTTAATAAAATTAATAACTGCAAGTCTATGTGCTTTTCGTAAATTAGCAGGAATTATTTTATTTAGTGCATCTTTACCAATCATCTCCTCTTTTGTATACCCAAACATCGTTTGAGCAGATTTATTATATATTTGTATTACTAGATTTTTATTTATTGAAATTATTGCATTATTATTTGATTCAATAACCGTATTTAAAAAATTCTCTTTTTCTTTTATTTCTATTAATTCATTATTATATTTTTTATCTATATATAGACCACAATTTAACTTTTTCATTTTATTAATTAAATCATAAATAAACTCTTTTTTTATAATTGAACCATGTTGCGGAGCAATTAGCTCTAAATCTAGTTTTTCTATTTTAGATAGAGAAAAATTAAGTATATCTTTACTTGGCATATAAGATTCATGAAAACTTTTTATCTCATTAAAATAATCTTTATCAGCAAAAAAGTTCCACGACTCTGTTATTCCGCCAAATAAATCACTAGAAAATAGAGTTTTTGTTTTAGCCTCATATGTAACAATAGCACCTGGTGAATGACAATATGGTGTAGTTAAGAAATTTAGTTCTAAGCCAGTTGATGTTAATAGTTCAAAATTATTTTTATCAACTTCGTAATATTTAATGTCAAGACAAAAATGTTTAATTAGCTCTTTAATTCTACTATGAGTTATAATTTGTAAATCAGGACGTGCTATTAATTCTTTTAACATAGGGACAGAAGCACATAAGTCTGGATCTTGATGGTGAAGAATTATGTATTTTACATTTTTAAGATTTGATACTTGATTAACTTTATTTACAACAGTATTAAATTCTAATATAGAACCTGGATCTATTAGTATTGACTCATTACCATTTTTTATAAAATATGGGTGGCACTGAAAAGAATCATTTTTTAAATATTCACCTACCCAGTATATATTATTGGCAATTTCAATAGCTTTTATAAAATCCATATAAAGTCCTATCTGTAATTTTTTTTATCATTCTAACATGATATTTTTAAAATAACAACAATTATTTTTTAACTTTGTCTGCTTTAATTAATTTTGGTTCAAACTCCCCTCTTTTATACTCTTTTTTCCCATGACATATAGGATTGCAAGAACCTCCATCTTCCGCTTTAATAAATCTAAGATTAAACTTTGCATTACCAAAATGAGTTTTGCTCTTAAGAAGAGGAGTGTCTTCTTTAACACCATGAAACTCATGACATGTCCCACATACTATAGATGATTTTTTTACATGAATAAAGTGTAAATTCTTCTTATTTTTTCTAAAATTAGTAAACTCTACAGTGGACTTATTAGTTATTTTTTCATTTTGATGACAATTAAAACAAATATAGTTTTCTGGTTTAAATTTTGTAGTACTTTTCTTTGGGTATGGGGCATTTAACATTCTTGAATTATCAGAGCCATGTGGATTATGACATCCTGTACATTCTCCTGCAACAATAGGACCATGCCATTTTGTGTTTTCTTCCAAATGCTTAGCCATATTCGGTAACATAACACCATCTTCTTCTCTTTTTAGAGATTTATTATGACACGATAAACAAAGCTCTTTTGTTGTGTCTACTCTTAGCATATTTGGTCTAGAAGTGCCATGTGGATCATGACAGGCAAAACATCCACCATCTTCCATGAAAATTGCACCATGTTTATTTTTTACACTGTTTGCCCATTCTTTTTTTTCAGTATGGCAACTCATACATAAATCTTTTCTTTTATCATGTTTTAATCTAAATTTAATATCTCCAGCATGAGGGTCATGACAACCAGTACATGCTTGTTTTACTGATGGGTGAACATTTTCATCTTTTAAAAGAAGTAATCGTTTGCTAGGATGGCACATAACACACATACCAGGGTTGTCTTCAACTCTTAATAAGTTTTTATCTTTATTAAAAATATTATGACAAGTTGTACATGAACCAATTTTAGCTGGCATATGAACATATTTTTTACCCTCAGCTACATCATGACATTTTACACATGTATGAGAATCTTTTTTAGAATGTTGATGTACCTCTTTTTTTGTTTCAGGCTTATACCCTGGTGTTTTTTGCATCGTTTGTGCTTGCAAATAACTTGAATTTAAAAAAATTAAAATCAATGTTATTAAGATTGAATACTTCATTTTTATATCATCCTTTTTTAAAATTATTTTTTTATATTAAAAAATTTATAGTAAAAATCTTTTATAGTTTTAACTTTAGTTCTGCTAATTGCCAAAGAACCTTTTTTGATAACATCACTTGTTAATGTAGTTCCAGCGGCGATTATAACGTCATCTTCTATAGTTACAGGTGCAATTAATTGAGTATCGCTTCCTACAAAAACATTTTTACCTATAATAGTTTTATATTTTTTAATGCCATCATAATTACATGTAATCACTCCTGCTCCTATGTTTGTTCCATCTTCAACTTGAGCATCACCTATATAACTTAAGTGACCAGCTTTTACCCCTTTTAGGGAACTTTTTTTAACCTCTACAAAATTACCTATATGGGAATTTTCAACATAAGAAGCAGGGCGAAGATGTGCTAATGGTCCTATGTCTGAATTTTTTACAATTGAGTCTTCTATAACACTGCCAGATTTTATATGTGAGTTGTTTATAAGTGTATTTCCAGTTAGCCTACATCCATTTTCAAT
This sequence comes from Sulfurimonas sp., assembly GCA_021648465.1. Classification (GTDB taxonomy): domain Bacteria; phylum Campylobacterota; class Campylobacteria; order Campylobacterales; family Sulfurimonadaceae; genus Sulfurimonas. Next base: position 13,205 of record JAKISR010000040.1, read on the forward strand.
TATACATTCACCTTCAAATGTTACACTTTCTTCAATATATATAGTTGAAGGTAGTTGCATAATTACACCATTTTTCATAATAGTTGATTTTATTCTCTTTTGCATAATCTCTTCAGCATCTGATAAATCTTCTTTTGAATTAACACCTTTGAAGTTTTCTTCATCAACAAGCAAAGGAGATATACTCACTTTATCTTTTCTTGCTAATGATATGATATCTGTTAAATAGTACTCATTTTGAGCATTGTCATTTGTAAGTTTTGGAATATATTTGTCGATAATATCTTTGGAAAAAGCATACACACCTGCATTTACTGTTGTGATATTTAGTTCATCTACCGAAGCATCTTTTTGTTCTACTATTTTTTGAACTTCTTTATTTTTAATAACTACACGACCATATCCATTTGGATTTTTTAGGTTAAAGATAGACATAATTACTTTTGCATCAGTATTTAAAAAAACATTAAGAGAATCAGAAGTTATTAATGGCATATCACCATTTAAAATTAAAACTTTTTCATTTTTTGGTGTTACATTTTTCATGGCACCACCAGTACCTGGAAATTTATTAGTATCTTGAATAATATAATTTATGTCATCAAAATAATTCTCTATTTCTTTTCTTACAACTTCTTTTTGGTGAGCAATAACTACTGAAATGTCATCACTTATTTGGCGAGATGATTTTATTATATAATAAAGCATAGGTTTCCCGCTTATAGCATGAAGAACCTTTGCCTTAGGAGACTTCATACGAGAACCTTTACCCGCAGCTAGAATAATTATACTTATTTTATTTTTATCCATTTATACTCTTTATATTGATTGAATGAATTATACCCTTTAAGCTCTTATATTTGAAATAAAATAAGAAAAATTTCTCTTTTAGTGTTCGGGCTAATATTTTTTGTGGTATTATAAGCCTAATATTTTGTTATAAGGTATTTGAATGGATTTAGGTACGGTCATTGGTATTGTTTTAATCATGGCACTTCTTATGGGTGCTATGAGTATGGGTGTTGGTGTTGGTGCATATATTGATATTCCTTCTGTTTTAATTGTTGTTGGTGGTAGTATTGGTGCTTTACTAATCTCTTTTAAACCATCACAAATGAAATCATTTACAAAAGTGTTTATGATAGCAATTAAGCCACCAGAAGAAGATAAGGCAGAGTTAATTAAAAAACTTATTTCTTTTGCTACTAAAGCTAGAAAAGACGGTATTTTAGCCTTAGAGAGCGAAGTGAATGATGAGTCAAATGAGTTTTTGAAAAAAGGCTTATCTATGGCTATTGATGGAAATGAACCTGATAATATTCGTGAACTCTTAGAGATAGAGATGGAGCAAACTAGCACCAGACACAAAGTTAATGGTTCTATGTTTTCCCAGTGGGCTGCACTAGCTGGTGCAATGGGAATGGTTGGTACTCTTATTGGGCTTGTTGCAATGCTTTTAAATATGGCTGATCCATCGGCAATTGGTCCATCAATGGCAGTTGCTTTACTTACAACAATGTACGGTGCTATTATTGGTAATGTTCTTGGTACACCAATTGCAATTATCTTAGGTATTAGAAATGATGATGAAACTTTGGTTAAGGAGATGATTTTAACAGGAATCATGTCAATCCAATCGGGTGATGCACCAAGAGCACTAGAAGCAAAACTTCTTAGTTACTTAGCTCCAGTAGAGCGTGTGAGCCAGTTTAACTAATGGCAAGAAAAACAAAGTGTCCCCCTTGTGAGAGATGTCTTCCTGGCTGGTTAGCAGCTTTTGGTGATTTGATGTCTCTACTTTTATGTTTCTTTGTACTTCTTTTATCTATGTCAAGTATGGACGCAAAAAAAATATCTGAAGCTATAGGATCTCTCTCAGGTGCTATGAGTGTTCTTGAAGGTGGAACAAAAACAGAGATATCAAAAAAACGTATGCAACAATCAACTCCTATAGATTCACAAGATGAAACTTCTCAACAGGTAAATAGAGTAGCTCAAGCTGTGGCTGAGACAAATGAGATGATAGGTAAAGGTCAAGGTCCAGCAGTTTCACTTGAAGAAGCACAAGAGGGCTTTGTTATAGAACTTCCAGCAGCATTACTTTTTGATGTGGGAAGTGCAACTATTAACAATGATGATGCATTGCTTTTCTTAAAAAGAATAGCTTTAATAATTCAAGAGTTACCTAATGAAACACAAGTTGGAGTAAAAGGTCATACAGATAATCAAACCCCAGGTGCAGATAGCTCATTTAAAGATAATTGGGAACTTTCATCTGCTAGAGCTATATCAGTTTTACAAGAGTTACTTTTAGATGGTGTTGATCCAAAGCGAATAAGTGCAACAGGATTTGCTGAATTTGCTCCAAAAGCTACCAATGTAACAAAAAGTGGACGAGAAAAAAATCGTAGAGTTGAATTACATTTTTATAGTGCAGAGGTTGATGATAAATCAAAAGTTAAAAAGAATGTTTTAGATAAGGCAGTAGATAAATAATGTTAAGATTATTTTTATTAGCTATAGGACTACTCTCTAGTTTAGGAGCTGAAACAGTACAAATTCCTACTATGAATTTTGAGTTATCAGCTCCATCTTCACCACAACAACTTGTTAGTTCATTAAATGTTTTAGTACTCTTAACCATACTTTTTTTAGCACCAAGTATGATTTTAGTTATGACAACTTTTACTAGATTTGTTATAGTTTTTGGTTTTTTAAGACAAGCTCTAGGAACACAACAAGTTCCACCAACTCAACTTTTAGTGATGCTTGCTTTAATTTTAACTTTTTTTGTAATGGAACCAGTTGGAACAAAAGCTTATGAAGCTGGTATAAAACCATATATAGAAGAAAAAATTGGTTATGAAGAAGCATTTGATAAAACAGCTCTGCCATTTAAAAATTTTATGATTAGAAATACAAGAGAAAAAGACTTAGCTCTATTTTTAAGAATAAGAGGTATGGAAAATCCCGCAAGCGTAGAGGAAGTTCCACTATCTATAATTATCCCTGCATTTGTCATAAGTGAGCTAAAAACAGCCTTTGAGATAGGTTTTTTACTCTTTTTACCATTTTTGGTTATAGATATGGTTGTTGCTTCTATCCTTATGTCAATGGGTATGATGATGTTACCACCTATTATGATAGCTCTGCCCTTTAAAATACTTGTCTTTGTCCTCATAGATGGATGGAATCTTCTTATAGGGAATCTGATAGCTTCAATAAAGTAAAGGTTGATATTATGAGTAATTATAAACCACCATATACTATACCTCTAAGATGGTAAATATAATCTCATCTATAAGTGAGGAGCTTACCAGAATAGAACATGATAAAAAAAACATCATAACTCCACAACTTCGTAGAAAAAACCGTATAAAAACTTTAGCAGGTACTCTTGAAATAGAGGGTAATTTTATGGGTGAAGATAAAATTACAGCTATTTTAGAGGGCAAGCCAGTTTTAGGAACTATTTTAGAAGTTGCAGAGGTTAAAGGGGCAATAGAAGCTTATAAAAAGTTAGAAAAATATAAATATAACGCCAATTCTAACATCAAGTGCAATTTCCACCTAATTTAACTAGCTAATTTCTTACTCATTTCGCCAATTCAAATAGTAAGTGCAACACCTGATTAAACTGCTACATAAGATTTCGTAATTGTATCGAAAAATACTTCTGCCGGTGTTTTGTACCCAAGAACTTTCCTTGGTCTAGCATTTAACCTATTTTGAACTTCAACAATTTGTTCATCTGTGATATTTTTAAACTCTGTTTTCTTTGGAAAATATTCTCTGATTAGACCATTGGTGTGTTCATTAAGTCCTCTTTGCCATGACTGATATGGATTTGCAAAGTAAAAATCTGTATCAAGTGCAGCAGATACTTGTTTATGATATGCAAACTCTTTACCATTATCACTAGTGATTGTATGAGTGATAGCTTTTATAGGTTGTATCATCTCAATCAGAGCTTTAGTAACTACAGATGCTTCTTTGGATGGAACATTTTTGATAAGTACAAACTTTGATTTTCTATCAACTACTGTAACTAATGCACCTTTGTGACCTTTACCAATAACTGTATCTATTTCAAGGTCTCCGATGCGAGATTTTCTTTCCACTATCTTTGGTCGTTTACCTATCATGACACGGTCAATAATAGTACCACGAGAACGGTAGTCATTACTTCTACAATGATATTTCTTGTTTTTATGTCTAAGTGATTTGTAGAGTTTTCCACCATTATATTTATTAGTATAAATATATCTGTAAATTGTTTCATGAACTACTGATACACCAGTATCAAGTTTCATTCTACCTGCTATCTGTTCTGGCGACCAGTCTTGCTTTAGCTTGACTCTGATATATTTTTCGATTGTTTTAGTTAGTGAAAATTGGAGTGTCCCCTATTTAAGAGACACTTATTTAGTCAGTTAACAACACATTGTTTTTAACCTTTTCATTATATCTTTTTTCAAACTCATTAGGAGATATATGACCTAAATAGCTATGTCTTCTTTTG
>JAKISR010000041.1 GCA_021648465.1 Sulfurimonas sp.
GTATATTCCTCTTTATCAATCATACTTACTCCAAATATTTATTTGAAGCTATAGTATCTTTTTTACTTAATAAAGTGGTGCACTTTTAGTTTGCACTACTGGTGTATTTTACCTTTGCACTTGACAATGGATGATACTATGAAAGTTTCACTTGTTAATGATGCTCTTGATATGGCTATAAAAAGACGCAAGCCATATAAAGGTCTTATTTGGGACTTAATCAAAAAAAGTGAGCTTTTAAGCCCCTCCGTTTTTTTTAATTAAGTCGCTTTTTATATCTTTGTGCGAAGTCTCCTATCGCCCTATATCCCTGATATCCACTCATTGTAGCCATTATAGTAATCATTAAACATCTATTTTATGCTGTTGTACTTGTCCTCTTCGTCTGTATTTTAGTGTTTTTAATTCTTTTCGTATGTTAAATTCTGTCATACTTTGATTTAAGCAATATTTGTGTCTTTGTATGAATCAGCCGTGTATTAGTCCATAACATTTGGCACTGAGGATTAGTTGCAATAAGATATTGTACAGGAATTTTTTAGTTTATAACTATAATATCGATATGATGTCATTATGAAAATAATCTCACTTATGCTACTGCTAATTTTTTTAACAATAAATCTTTATGCGGATAAAAACTGGATTGAAATAGAACCAATCAACAAGACTAAAACAGTAAAACCAAAAACTAAGCTCGATGTTAATTTATCTCAGATAGAACCTATAAATAAAATGATGAAAAAAGTTACAGTTTTTAAACAACTAATTGATGCAACTGGTAAAAAAGAAAAAGTGAAGACCAATGATAAAAACTGGTATATTCTTAATAAGTGAGAACACTAAATGATAATTTTAGATTTTGAAACCAACTCGGCAAATATTCATGATGTAATTGAAGTGGCTGCTTTTCGTGTTGAGCGTATAGGTAATGAGTATAAAATATTAGATATTTTTCACCGTTACTATTTTTCAGAGTATGAAGTAAACCCACATGCTCTAGCTGTACATAAACTTTCTCCTGATAGATTAGAGCGATTAAGAAAAAATGTAGATTATGAAGAGTATTTTGAAGATGATACAGATTTTATAAAGTTTTGTAAAAATACTAAAACCTTGGTCGCTCACAATATATCTTTTGAGTTAAGACACATTGGAAATTTACTCTTCTTTGAAAATCATTTTTGTACCATGAAAAAGAATAAAAAAATTGTTAAAGCTACTAATGTTAGAGGTAATCTAAAAAATCCAAAGCTTATTGAGACTTGTGCATATTATAATATTGAGTTTGATGATGAACAATATCATAGTGCTATATATGACGTTACTAAAACTTTGGAGATTTTAAATATGATGGATTATAAATTTATAATATAGTGGTCAGGTGTTTGAGTCAGATATGTTTAAATAAATAACACTTTTAAGTTCTATATGACCTCTTGTTATCGCTTCTAATCTATAATTTATATGCTACACTTCGCTCATATAAGGACTACTATGAAAGAAAACCAAAAAACAACAAAGTACCCAAGTGGAAACAAGAAAACTGAAACTTATAGTGATAGTAACGATGTAACAAATATTGAAAATAATCTAAAAAGCTTTGTAAAATGATAGATTCAACAATGGAGATGATAAAACTTTTATCTCTTATGATATTTGTTTCATCAATAGGTGCTCAATGTTGGATAGCATTTTTAGATATAACAAAATATTTTACTAATAAACTAGAGAAATATCGTCCACATCCATCACAAGATAAATATTCAAGAATCGCTGTAATAATTGGTGTGTTTGTACTATTAATAAATTAATAAAAATAAAAATAAAAAGTTTGACTATACATTCTTAATAAAATTAGAATGATAGACACTTTTATGGGCTTTAAATGAGGTGAGTTTAAAAAATTTTAAAAAGGAAATAGTCGCTTAGGGAATTATATTGTCTTATTTTTGGTTGATAGATCAGTGTTTGGATTGCATTAGATTAAGAAGTGGTGGACCCTCAGAGATTCGAACTCTGGGAGGTGTGACCCTCGCTGGTTTTCAAGACCAGTGCATTCGACCAACTCTGCCAAAGATCCACGCGTTGTTTTGATAAAAATATTATAAAACTGGAGGTGCCACCCAGATTTGAACTGGGGATAGCAGCTTTGCAGGCTGCGGCCTTACCACTTGGCGATGGCACCAGTATCTTTTTCATATTTATCAGTGGTGCCCAGGGCCGGACTTGAACCGGCACAGTATTGCTACCGGGGGATTTTAAGTCCCCTGCGTCTACCAATTTCGCCACCTGGGCATAATGAATATGAATTCACAGTTTAACAATAAATTATATGGAGCGGGAAACGAGGTTCGAACTCGCGACCCCGACCTTGGCAAGGTCGTGCTCTACCACTGAGCTATTCCCGCATGTTAAAAACGCACTTAAGTTTTAAGTGAGCGGAATTATAGCCATTTTATTTTTGTTTGTAAAGAGTTTTAATAAAAAAATTTGAAAAAAAATGGTATAATCGCGTTTATAATAAAAACAACAATTATCTATAAGGATTTTAATGAGAAGTGACATCATAAAAAAGGGGTTTGATAAGGCTCCTCACCGTTCATTACTTCGTGCAACAGGCCTAAAAGACGAAGACTTTGATAAACCATTTATAGGGATAGCAAATAGCTATATAGACATTATTCCAGGACACTTTTTTCTTTATGAATATGGCGAAATTGTAAAAGAAGCTATTCGCGAGGCTGGTGGAGTTCCATTTGTATTTAACACTATTGGTGTTGATGATGGGATTGCTATGGGTCATGAAGGTATGCTTTATTCTTTACCTTCTCGTGAAGTTATAGCAGATTCTATAGAGACTGTTATGAATGCTCATCAACTAGATGCGATGATATGTATTCCTAACTGTGATAAAATTGTTCCAGGTATGATTATGGGTGCTCTTCGTGTTAATGTTCCAACCGTATTTGTTTCAGGTGGCCCAATGGAGGCTGGTCATAAAGCTGATGGTACGCCAATCGATTTATCTACTGCATTTGAAGCTGTTGGTGAACATGCTGAAGGTAAAATAACTGATGAGGAATTATACGAAATAGAGTGTAATGCTTGTCCATCAGGTGGAAGTTGTTCTGGTATGTTTACAGCTAACTCTATGAATACTCTTTGTGAAGCTATGGGTATAGCACTTCCAGGAAATGGAACAGTGCTTGCAATGACACCTGAGCGTGTAGCTATGGTTAAAAAAGCTGCTAAGAGAATTGTTGAATTAGCATTAGAAGATAATCCTAAAAACAACATGAAAAATATTTTAAATGAAAAAGCAATTCATAATGCTTTTGTCGTAGATATGGCAATGGGTGGAAGTTCAAATACAGTTCTTCATATGTTGGCTATAGCAAGAGAAGCAGATGTTGATTTCCCTATTGAAAAAATAAATGAAATAGCTGACAAAGTAGCACATATCGCAAAAATTTCTCCATCATTAACAACTGTTCATATGAAAGATATTGATGACGCTGGTGGAGTTAATGCGGTTATGAAAGAAGTAAGTCGTCGTGGTGGTTTGCTTCATCTTGATGCACGAATGATTACTGGTGAAACCTTAGAAGAACGTATTAAAGATGCAAAAATTTTAAATGAAGATATTATCCATACAAATGAAAATGCATTTTCTCAAGTTGGTGGTCTATCTATTCTTTTTGGAAATCTAGCTACAGAGGGTGCTGTTGTTAAGACTGCTGGAATTGAATTAAATATGCGTAAGTTTAAAGGTCGTGCGATCTGTTTTAACTCTCAATCAGAAGCGATTGCTGGAATCATGAGTCATAAAGTAAAAAGTGGTAATGTTGTAGTTATTCGTTATGAAGGTCCAAAAGGTGGTCCTGGTATGCAAGAAATGTTAGCACCAACTGCACTTATTCAAGGAATGGGACTTGGTGATAGCGTAGCACTAATTACAGATGGTCGTTTTTCTGGTGCAACAAAAGGTGCATCGATAGGTCATATTTCTCCAGAAGCTGCTGAGGGTGGTCTTATCGCTTTTGTTGAAAATGGTGATGAGATAGAGCTGGATACTGATGGACATTTACTACAGTTAAATGTAGATGAAGAAACATTAACAAAAAGAAAAGCTTTATGGAAACCTTATAAAAATGAGGTTAAATCTAAATGGCTTAAAAGATATCAATTATTAGTTTCAAATGCTTCAAATGGGGCAGTTTTAAAAACTGAATTATAATCAAGGAAAAGTATAAGTGAACGCAATTGCAATAAAACATAAAGAGCAGATAATAGATTTACAAACTGCTCATGAGTTAGGGTTTGAGGGTGAGCAAATTCATCTTGATAACTCAGAGGACTCTTTAGAAGTTCTTCGCCACTCAACAGCACACTTAATGGCTCAAGCTATTAAGTCACTATATCCAGACACAAAGTTTTATGTAGGACCAATTGTAAAAGAGGGTTTCTATTATGATTTTAAAACAGAATCTGAAATAGGTGAGGGAGATTTAAAAAAGATAGAAAAGAAAATGTTGTCTTTTGCTAAGAAAAAGTATGAGATTGAAAAGTACTCTATTACGATGAGTGAAGCAAAAGAGAAATTTAAAGATGATCATCTAAAACTTGCTGTAATGGAACGTATATCAGACGACACTGTTTCTATCTATAAACAAGGTGAGTTTGAAGATTTATGTCGTGGACCACACTTGCCAAGTATTGGACTTATCAGATATTTTAAACTAACTAAGATTGCTGGTGCTTATCTTGGAGGTGATTCTAAAAATGAGATGTTAACTCGTATCTACGGAATTGTATTTGCAGATAAAGAATCACTTAAAAATCATATGACTATGCTTGCAGAAGCCCAAAAGCGTGATCACCGTAAAATCGGTGCGGCTATGAAGCTTTTTACTTTCCGTGAAGAAGTAGGTGCTGGTTTTCCTATCTGGCTTCCAGCTGGTGGACGGCTTCGTGCAAGATTAGAGTCTCTTTTATTTAAAGCACATCGTAAGCGTGGGTATGAGCCTGTTCGTGGTCCAGAGATGCTTCGTTCAGATTTATGGAAAACATCAGGTCATTATCAAAATTACGGTGAAAATATGTACTTTACAACTATTGATGATGTAGAGTTTGGCGTAAAACCTATGAACTGTGTTGGTCATATTAAAGTATATGAAGATGAGTTACACTCTTATCGTGATTTACCCATCAAATATTTTGAGTATGGTGTAGTGCATCGCCATGAGATGACAGGTGCATTACATGGACTTTTTCGTGTTCGTGAATTTACACAAGATGATGCACATATTTTTTGTCGTACTGATCAGATAGAAGAGCAAATTGTAGAAGTTGTTGATTTTGTAGATAAAATAATGTCAACTTTTGAATTTGATTATAAAATGATGATTTCTACTAAACCTGAAAAAGCGGTTGGAAATGATGAAGTGTGGGAAATTTCTACACAGGCTCTTAAAAATGCAATGGATAAAAATAGCCTTGCTTATGAGATAGATGAGGGTGGTGGAGCTTTTTATGGTCCTAAAATTGATATCAAGATAACTGATGCAATTGGGCGTGAGTGGCAATGTGGTACAATACAATTAGACTTTAATTTGCCAGAGCGTTTTAAACTAGAATACAATGGTGAAGATAATGACAAAATTCAACCAGTAATGATTCATAGAGCAATTTTAGGTTCGTTTGAGCGTTTTATTGGTATATTAACGGAACATTATGCTGGAGAATTTCCAATGTTTATCGCTCCAACACAAGTTGCGATAGTTCCAATTGCCGATACTCATCATGAGTATGCAAAGGAATTAGCAGATAAACTTATCGATATAAATGCTGATAGTGAGATATATTCTAAAAATAATTCTTTAAACAAAAGAATTAGAACAGCAGAAAAGACAAAAGTACCTATGTTAATTATAGTAGGTGATGAAGAGGTTGAAGGTAAAACTGTTGCAGTTCGTGATAGAAGAGCCAGAGAGCAATATAATTTAAGCCAAGAGGAATTCTTAAAGCTTATACAAACTAAAATAAATGAGGTGAATTTTTGAGTAGAAAAGACCGTGTCATAATGAATGACGATATCCAAGTTGATGAAGTACGTTGTAATGTAGATGGAGGAGAATCTTTAGGAATTATTTCTATTGACGAAGCTATGGAAAAAGCAAATGAGCTTAATTTGGATATTGTTTTAATAGCTCCAGATGCAAAGCCACCTGTTGCAAAAATCATGGATTATGGTAAGTATAGATACCAAGAAGAGAAAAAACAAAAAGAGCAAAGAAAAAATCAGGTGAAAATCGTTGTAAAAGAGATAAAACTATCTGTTAAAATTGCTGAAAATGATGTAGCCTACAAAATTAAACACGCAAGAGAGTTCTTAGAAAAAGGATTTCATGTAAAATTTCGTGTTTTCTTAAGAGGTCGTGAAATGGCAAATCCTGAAGCTGGAAAAGCTGTACTTCTAAAAGTTTGGCCAATGGTTGAAGATTTAGGAACTATGGAAAAACCACCAAAATTTGAAGGCCGTTATTATAATATGTACGTTTTACCTAATAAAAAATAAGATTATTTTTTTAGTTTAGTTTTTCCATATATCTCAAAAAGTATAGGGATAATTAAAAGACTTAAAACAGCTGAACTAACGACCCCACCAATCATCGGTGCAGCGATTCGCTGCATCACTTCACTTCCAACACCATCCATATACATAATTGGTAAAAGTCCAGCAAGTATTGCAAAAACTGTCATAAGTTTTGGTCTTACTCTAGCAACTGCCCCTTCATATATAGCGGCATTTAATTCATTTAATCCAAATTTTTCTTTATATTTTTCTTTTGCTTCACTTAGGGCCTCTTGTAAATAAACTATCATAATGATTGCAGTTTCAGCGGCAATACCAAGCAAAGCTAAAAAGCCAACTACAACAGCGATAGACATATTAAAATTAAGTATATCTATATATAAAAGCCCACCTAAAAGAGCAAAAGGCAGAGTGAAAAATACTATAAGTGTTGGAACTAATTCTTTTAATGCCATGTAAATAAGAATTAAAATAAGAATTAAAACAGCAGGAACAATCCAAATAATTTTTTGCATTGCCGAATCTAAATATTCACTTTGTCCAGCCCACTCTATATAATATCCTGCTGGTAACTTGATCTTTTCAAGTAACTTTTTTGCTCCAATTTTATATTCTGTTGCACTAACTTTATCTTTTGGAGTAATGTATACAAAAGTTACAGGAGATGCCATCTCACTTTTAATGACTGAAGCACTTTCTTTGTAAACTACAGTGGCAAAAGTTTTTAATGGCACAAACCCAAGTGGTGTTTTTATATCTATTTCTTGGATACTTTGTATACTTCTTCTTTCCTCTTCTTCAAAACGCAAAGTGATTGGGTACCTCTCTAGTCCTTTGTATAGTGTTGAGACTTTCATACCACCAATAGCCAAAGAAACATAATTTAAAATATAGTCTTTTGTAATATTATATCTTGCTAGTGTATTTTCATCTAAATTTATGTCTATATAGTATCCAGCACTTGCTTGATCAGCAAAAACAGATGATGTTTTATCATAAGTTCTTAATATGCTCTCTATCTTTTTTGCATATTTTTGTAACCCATCTGCATCTTGACCGTAAAGCTTGATGCCAAGAGGTGTTCGTATACCACTAAGTAGCATATCAATTCGTCCCCTAATGGGATAGGTCCAAGAGTTAACAAGTCCTGGAACCTGTAGAGCTTCTTCCATCTCATTCATAAGTTTTTTATGAGTCATCCCCTCTCTCCATTCACTTTGAGGTTTAAAAGTGACGATAGTTTCTATCATTCCAAGTGGGGCAGGGTCAGTTGCACTATTTGCTCGACCACCTTTTCCAAATACTGTATCAACTTCAGGGAAACTTTTGATAATTGCATTTGTTTTTTGAGTTAATATTTTACTTTGATCTACACTAATCCCATAAGGAGTAACAGGCATATACATAAGAGATTGTTCATTTAGTGGAGGCATAAACTCCCATTTTTGATTTTTATATAGTGGATACATATAGCCAAGAGATGCAATAACTATAATAATTATAAGATATTTTAATTTTAGACCATAAACTATTATAGGATGATATAGCCAAATAAAAAAACGATTTAATGGATTTTTATTTTCACTTAAAATTTTCCCCTTTATAAAATAAAGCATTAAAACAGGCACTAAAGTTATAGATAATATTGCTCCAACCACCATAGCAAATGTTTTTGTAAATGCTAGAGGTGTAAAAAGTAAACCCTCTTGACCTGAGAGAGCAAAAATAGGTAAAAAAGATACAACAACTAAAGAGAGTGCAAAAAATATAGGGCGACCAACAACTTTTGCAGATGTTGTTATAGTTTTAAACCTCTCCTCTTTGGTTAATGATTCACCTTTAATAATCTCTTGCTTAACGATACTTTTATGAGCATTTTCTATCATAACAATAGTAGCATCAACCATAGCCCCAATTGCTATAGCAATACCACCTAAACTCATAATATTTGAGCCAATACCAAAGAGCTTCATAAGAAAAAATGTAGCACCAATAGTAAGTGGTAAAACTATAAGTACTATAAAAGAAGAGCGAAGATGCATTAAAAATAGAGCAATGATAATAACAACGATGACACTTTCTTCTATAAGTGTAACCTTTAGATTATTAACAGCTTTTTGGATTAAATCAGAGCGGTTATAAACTTCTACAACCTCTACATCATCAATTTTAAGCTCACTCATCTTTTGTTCAATACGTTTTATACTGCTAAATACATCTTCACCATAACGAAGCATAACTATTCCGCCAACAACTTCACCTTCACCATTTAAATCAGCTATACCACGACGAGCAGCTGGAACTAACTCAACTCTTGCTAAATCACCTATAGTTACAGGAACATTAGCTTTTGTTGTAACAACTAAGTTTCTTATTTCATCTAAATCTTTTATATAACCTTTTGCTTGAATCATCCATTCAAAACCATTTTGTATAACGATTCGTCCACCTGTATCATTATTGTTAGCTTTTAAAGCTTTTGCAATATCTTTAACACTTAAGTTATAGCGAACTAAAGTGTCATTTTTTAAAGTCACTTGATAAGTTGGTACAAAACCACCGATGGAAGCAACCTCACTAACACCATCAACACCTAAAAGAGCATATTTATAATAATAATCTTGAATAGTTCTAAGCTCACTTAAGTTTTTTGTTTTTGAAGTTAGAGCATATTGATAAACCCAACCAACACCACTTGCATCAGGACCTAGATTTGCTTCCATAGAGCTAGGAAGTTGTGAGCTTATAGAAGATAACTGTTCTAGTACACGAGTTCTAGCCCAGTAAAGATCAGTTCCTTCTTTAAAAATAATATATATTAAGGCATTTTCATAAGTTGAATAACCTCTAACAGTTTCAATATTTGCAATAGAGAGAAACTGTGATACAAGAGGATAAGTTCCTTGGTCTTCTATGATTTCAGGACTTTGCCCTGCCCAATTTACTTGAACGATTACTTGTGGAGGAGAGAGGTCAGGAATAGCATCAAGAGGAGTATTTTTCACACTCCAAAATGAAGCCCCAATAAGAAAAACTGTTGCCATTAATACTAAAAAACGATTTTTGGTACTAAATAATATTACTTTTTCAATCATGATAAATTCCTAATATAACCCATTTATTTGTGCATCACTATCCATCATGAATAGTGCATTATTTACAACTTCATCACCATTTTTAAGACCACTTTTGATAATGTAAGTATTTGGATTTAAAACTTCAATATTTACCTCTAAAGGTTCATATTCCCCCTCATATTCCCCTACAACAAATACATAAAACTTACTATTTTTTCGTATTACAGCCGTTGTAGGTAGAGTTAAATAACTCTGTACAGCAGAATGCATTTTAATAGTTGCATACATACCTGGTTTTAAGAGATGCTTAAAGTTTTTAATCTCAAGTCTTAGAGTAAAGCTCTCTTCTTTTTGGTTAAGTTCTGGATATAGTTGAATTTTTTTTGCTTGAAATTTTTTTGTGTAAGTAGCGGTAGTTACTATAAACTTTTTGATATTTTTTAAATCATTTAATTGATCTTGACGAATTCTAACTTCCACCCAAACCTTATCAAGATTAACAATTCTAAAAAGTAATTTTTTTTCATTAAATGCAGAATTATTGTTTATAGATTTTTTAAAAATATAACCATCTGCTGGGGACACTATAGTAGTAAAAGGTGAAGTTTTACGATTGTTGCTAATACTACTTATCTCACTTGGTAATATGTTTAAAAGTGAGAGCTTTTCTTTTGAACTTTTTAACATAATTTTATTTGGTCTAGATTTTGTATACTTAATAGTATTTAAGTAATCATCTTTTGCTTTTAAAACTTTTGGAGAGTAAACTTTTACTAATTTATCACCTTTTTTTACTATATCATAGGTAGCATTTACATAAAGTTTCTCTACATATCCACCAAATCTTGGGGTAACATCGTAAACTCTTGATTCATCAATTGCTACAAAGCCATAGCTTTTTATTTTTTTAGCAATATCTATTTTTTTCACTTTTATGGTTTGTACACTAAAGAGTTGTTCAACAGTTACCTGTTTCGCAAAAGATAGTGTAAGCAAAATACTTATAATTAGTAAAAATCTCATTTCATTTCTCCTATAAGGGCATCTAGATTAGCTATAGATTTATAATACGCGGCAACAGAATTTATACTTTGCTCATTTAAGATTAATTGTTTTTCTAGTATGTAGGTATATACAAAAAGCTCTGCTCCATTTTTTACAGATGTAGAACTTAAATCAGTCATATGTTCTATCTGTGGTAGGCTCTCTTTATTTATAATATTATAAATTCTATACGAATCTTTTAAATTTTCATGCATATCAAAAATTCTAGAGTTTAATTGATTTTTAAAATCAATCGCTTCACTTTTGTAAGATAGTGCCATTTTTCTTGAAATTTGCTCTTTAGAATTTTCAGTTCCATATATTGGTAAAGAGAAACTAACACCAATATTTACATAATCTTTAAAATTATCACGATAGTAATAACCAACTTGAAGAGAGGGATCAATATTTTTATCTAATCTTTTTATAGCTATATCTGCGTTTGCTACTTTAATTGATGCTTCTTTAATTTTATAAGTTTTATTTGAAGATATATAATCAAGATAGTAATATATGCTTTTTGGTTCTTTTATTTGCATATCTAAATTTATTTGTGTTACATTTAGATTGCTTAAATAAGAGATTTTTTTGTATAAAGATTCCAAAATGGCAGATAGTTTACTTTTTTTGATTTTTAATTGTGATAGAGTGAGTTCAGCTGACATTAGACCCATATGTGCAGATGTGCTACTTATATTATAAGCATCGTATAATTCAATATTTTGGTTTATTAAATCCAGATATTCATCATTTATTTTAAGTTGTTGTTCCACTTCCCAGATAGCATAAGCTGATAACTTAATCTCTCTAACAAGTGTAACTTTTGCCTCTTGAAGAGTCATGTATACCTTATATTTTTTTGCTAAAACTTTTTTTCCATTGGCATATCTTTTTCCAAAATATGGGATTTTTTGTTTAAAATTTAGTGCAGTAAACTGCATTGGTTCTATTGAACGATTGCTTATATCACCAAGTTGTATATCACTTATACTCAAAGATAGCACAGGGTTTGAGAAGTTTTTTGTTATCTCGTATTCATCATCAACTGAATTTAGTTTATGTTCTATAGCAGTTAATGATAAGTGAGATGCTTTCGCATTCTCTATAAGCAACTCAAGTGAGGAGGCATTTATAAAGATTGGTAAAAGTAAAATAATAAAAAACTTCATTATTAAATCCTTTAGATATTTACAGAGCTTTTAACCCTAATTTTTCTACCCTCTTTAGGTGTTATAAAGATATGTAGCTGCCATGTTCCGGCCATAGGAAAGTGAATATTTACTTCATATTTACCATTGCCAAGTTTTTCAGTAGCATTTTTACTTTCCATATAAGGCATACCTGGCATTGCTGGCATAAATGCTTTTACAGTAACCTTTGCATCATGGTATTTTTTATTTGATAAAGAGAGAATTATCTTGTTGCTACCAGAAATAATGGGTTTTTCTGAACTTATAGTAACATTAGTAGTTCTTGATTTTGCAACTTTTTCAAAAGCTGCACCTTGAAGTAGTGTTATGCTTAAAAGAGCAAGTACAACTATTTTTAGTATTGTTTTCATTTTTAATCCTTTTAATCTTTGTATTTTTAAAAGTATATAGAATTTATGTGCAATCTTTGTGTAGTAAAATCATGTTATTTAAAAAGATTTAATAATAAAAATTTTTAGAGGTGCCCTTAAATTAGTTGATTTCGAACAAACTCTAAATAATGCCCCTCTTCATCTTCAAGTTCTGCATGTGTTCCTCTTTGAACAATTTCACCAGCATTTAAAACATAAATAGTATCAGCATTTTTTACTGTGCTTAGTCTGTGGGCTATGGTTATAATCGTTTTATTTTTTAACAGAGGTGCTATGGCACTGTGGAGTTTTGCTTCTGTGTGAACATCTAGGGCTGAGGTTGATTCGTCAAATATTACTACACTTGGGTTTGCTATTATCATTCTCGCTATACTTAAGCGTTGTCTTTGTCCACCTGACAACCTTATGCCGTGATGACCAACTATTGTATCAAGACAATTATTCATATCATCTATCATATCTTGAAGTTGAGCGATTTTTAGAGCATCTTTTATCTCTTTATCACTGATGCTTTTGTCTCCCATAGTTATATTAAATCTAAGAGTTGAATTAAAAAGAATTGGCATTTGAAGAACTAAAAATATTTTTTGTCTTAGTGATGTTTTATCTATATTATCAATATCAATATTGTTATAACTAAGTTCTCCTCCACTCTTTTCATAAAATCCTGACATAACTTGGGCTAGAGTTGTTTTTCCGCTTCCACTTGCTCCAATTAGTGCTATTTTAGAGTTTGCTTTGATATCTAGTGAGATATTTTTAAGTATCTTTTTTTTGTTAGAGTATGAAAAGCTTAAATTTTTTAGTGAAATATCTACATTGTTTGATTTTATAATTTTCTCACCACTTTGTTCTGTTTTAAGTGTAAGAATTTTGTTTATTCTTTTTAACGCACTCATAGCAGAGGAGTAGCTGTACTGCATAGTAAGTATATCTTGAACGGGGGTCATTATAAACCAAATATAGCCAAACATGGCAAACATCATACCTATACTCAAATCACTGTATGCCACTAAAACTAAACCACTTGCTCGTAAAAGCTCGAACATAATTAAAAAGATGGTGTAAGATAGTCTTTCATAAACTACACTTTTAAAGCTATACTTATTCGAAGTTGTTTGAATCTCTTTCGCACTTGTAATTGCATTTTTAAAAAAGTAATTCTCTTTATTACTAGCTTTTATTTGACCATAAAGTTCTAATGTTTCGCCAACACTATTTTGAAATTTTTCTATTGCTTCATTTTCCTCTTTTTTAAGCACACCAACTTTTTTAGACATTTTTTTGCTTAGTAAAATTATAAGAGGTTGTATGACTAGAATCATTATTCCTAAAATAGGGTCAATCATAATCATAACTACTCCAACAGCTAAGAGAGTTAAAATAGAAGTTATAAACTTACTAACACTAGAGATAATAAAATCATCAAGAGTATTCACATCAGTAATTAGATTTGCGGTAATTGCGCCACTTCCTAGTGTTTCATACTCATTCATAGAAGTTATTTTAAGATGATTTATAAGTTTTTGTCGTATCATAAAAGTGACATATTTTGAAATTTTAGTAAAAATTTTTGTTATTACTACATTTAGAGCATAATAAACAAAACGTAAAAAAATAACCGCAAATGTAACTATAGCTATATAGTAAAATGCAGAAGTATTACCAATAAAATAGTTAATGCTATTTACAAAATATGAAGGTTTGTCTAAAAGAATCTCATCAACCATAATAGGAAGCATCATAGGGATAGGAATACTAACAGCAATTGCCATTAAAGTGATTATTTGCCCATAAATAAGAGAGGGTTTTTTATCTAGAATTAAGTTAAAAATTGTTTTTAGTGTAATTTGTTTTTTGCTCATAATATCAACAAACTATACTATGTTTTACTTAGATATTTTAGTTTTTAATTCTTCTTCCTCAATGGCACCAGTCACATACTTAATAACAATTATTTTTTCACTATCGTTTATATACCATTCTGCGATATGTTTCTCTTCAAGGTTTCTAAGTTTGGCTGTATCAATGCTATCTTGTTCAAGATATAAAAAAGAGTGCTTAGTTGGATTTTTAAGTTTTAGAGTCCATAAAAGCCATAGAGTTGCTATAACTGCTACAGAGATACCGATAGTTTCTCTATCACTTATGCCAAGCATTAAACCAGCAGTGGTTCCACCGATAAATGTAGCAAAATAAGCAGCAGAATTAGAGACACCAAGTGCTGCCCCTTTTTGATGTACTTTTGCAAACTTTGTAATCATTGATTGAACAAGAGGCTCCATCATGTTAAATGCTATAAAAAACATTACAACACCAACGATAAAAATAGTGCTAGAAGTTGTAAGACCCATAATTAAAAATGCTATGATAAAAAGAACAATAGAGAGTAAGAAAATCTCTTTAGGTTTGTTATATTTCTCACCAAATACAGCAGCAGGACCCATAGCAACTAAACCAAAAATCATAGCAGGTAAATAAGCCATATAAAGGTCTGATATTTCCCAAGCAAAATCAGTACTTGTAAGAATAATTGGGATAATAACAAATGCTACAGTCATTAAACCTTTTTGCATTGCATTGATGATAATCATATTTAAAAGATTAGGGTCTTTAATGATATCAGAAGTTCTTGTTGTTGCATGATAGGTGTGTTTGATAATAGGAGGTGTTGGTACTTTTGTAAAAAGAAGTAAAATAGCCAAAATCGCTAAAACAGCTGTAATAATAAAAAGAAAATCCAAACCATAGTTTGCACCAAGAACAGGACCAAGACCCATAGCAATAGCAAAACTTAAAGCGATAGAACCACCCATAATTGCCATAGCTTTACCGCGAACTTCTTCAGGAACTAGATCTGAAATCATAGCTGTAATAACTGCACCAATAGCACCTGCACCCTGTAAGAAACGACCAAACATAAGAGTATATATATCAGTTGAGTAAGCACAAATAATAGAACCAACTAGGAAGATAAGAAGACCAACTAAAAGAGTAGGTTTTCTACCTATTTTATCACTCATTGTTCCAAAAGGAACTTGAAAAATTGCTTGAGTTAGTGCATACCCACCAACAACAACACCAACTAAAAGTGGTGTTGAACCTTCTAAATCAAGAGCGTAAATAGAGATAACTGGTAAAACTAAAAATAGACCTAAAAATCTAAGTGAAAGAATTGCCGAGAGAGGGAGGACTTTTTTAAACATTATGTACCTTAAATATTATATAATGGCGTAATTATATATAAAAGATTGTTTACGCAAACTTTATGAATTAAAAAAGCTTATGCTTAAAGTAAATTATAAGGATTCCATGTGAAATTAGTATTGGCTACATCCAATAAAGGAAAAGTGAAAGAGATAAAAGCACTTTATAAAGAGTATGAAGTTATTGCATATAGTGAGCTTATAGATGAATTTGAGATTATTGAAGATGCGGATACTTTTAAAGGCAATGCTCTTATAAAAGCTAGAGCTGTTTATAAATCTTTAGATGATGAAGATGTGATAGTTATAGCAGATGATAGTGGAATAAGTGTGGATATTCTTGATGGAAAACCAGGTATTTATAGTGCAAGACATGCAGGTGTAAATGCAAATGATCAAGATAATCTATATAAGTTAATTGATGATATAAAAGAAAAAGATGTTAAATCTTCACCTGCTCATTATACGGCGGCTATTGCTATAGTTACAAAAAATATTGAACGCTCAGTTCATGGCTGGATGTACGGAACTGCTTTAAGTGAGACAAAGGGTGATGGTGGGTTTGGTTATGATTCTATGTTTATACCACTTGAACATGATAAAACTTTAGGTGAATTAGATGATGAGACAAAAAATAATTTATCTCATCGTGCAAAAGCACTTAAGCTTGCAAAAATAATTCTACAAACTTTATAGGAATTTTTTACTTAGAGTATAGAAAGAGAATTCGATTTTATTTAAAAAGGCGTATAATATAGAGTTATATTTTCGTAAAATTTGCATGAATCATCCTAATAAAATGTATCTATTAAAGGATGTTCTAGCAAATAATATTCCCTTTTAATTAAAAATTATTAAAAGTAATACCCCAAACACAATACGATAGATACCAAAAATTACAAATGTAAAGTTTTCTAAAAATTTTAAAAATAATTTGATAGTTATATAAGCTACTATGAACGAAACTACAAAACCAACGGCAAGATTTATTAAATTTGCATCAGTAAACTCACTATAATGTTTTAATAAGTCATAAAAAGTTACAGCACACATAACAGGAAGAGCTAGTAAAAAGCTAAATTCTGCACTTGCTTTTCTACTTAATCCCACAAGTAATGCACCAATTATAGTAGAACCTGCTCTACTTGTTCCAGGTATAAGAGCAAAAATTTGAGCAAATCCGATTATCATCGATTGTTTAAGGGTTACTTTTTCAACATCATCAATTAAAAGACGACTCTCTTGTATAAAAAACTTTTCAACCACTAAAAAGACAACCCCACCGATTATAAACATAATTGCTACAATATTTATACTAAATAGCTCTTTTATCTGCGAAGAAAAAATAAACCCAATAGCACCAATAGGTATAAAAGCTAAAAAAATTTTTGTCCATAAATCAATTTTTTTAAGACTAATTTTTTCTTTATAGTTAAACATAACGGCAAAAATAGCAGCAAATTGGATAATAACTTGATAAGCATTTGTAACGGAATTTTGCTCAATGCCTAAAAATTTACTTGCAACTATAAGATGACCTGTTGAGGAGATAGGTAAAAACTCTGTAATTCCTTCGATGATACCTAAAATTATTGAATCAAAAATACTCATGCACATACCTGGTTATAATTATTATATTTGAAAGTTTAGCATTTAAAAACTTACCTTACATTTTATAAGTAGATTTTTTTAATTAAGTTACAACTGTTAATGAATAAATAGGATATAGAGCTGGCTTATTTAAACTTCATGATTGTATAGCCCCAATAATTCCATACCAAATTAGACAACAAGCTTGATTGCTCTATAATTAGGTACTTCAAAGCGAAAAAGTCACACTCAAAGACTTCACCCAACGGGTGTAACTTTTTCCAAAACAAGAGAA
>JAKISR010000094.1 GCA_021648465.1 Sulfurimonas sp.
GCATTTGGGTTTAAAGCATATCAAAATATCCCTATAGATGCATTTCCAGATATCACCCCTAAACAGGTTGTTATTTATACAGAAAGTCCTGGAAACTCTGCAGAAGATATAGAAAAACTGATAACTTATCCATTAGAATCAGCCATATCTGGTATGGCTGGAGTAAAAATGATAATGTCAAATTCATTTTTTGGTTTGTCTTATGTATCAGTCTTTTTTGAGGATGATATGGACATATATTTTTTGCGACAACTTATGAGTGAAAGATTAGCGTCTGTTGATATACCTCAAGGTTGGGGAAAACCAACCCTTGGACCAAATACAACAGGTCTTGGGCAAGTTTATTGGTATGAGATAAAAGATACCACTGGCAAATATACACTAAGAGAGATTAGACAGATGCAAGATTATATCGTCACACCTCTATTTAAAAGTGTAAGTGGTGTTGAAGAAGTTATCGGTTGGGGTGGATATGAGAAGCAGTACAATGTTGAAATTGACACAAAAAAACTTCAAAACATTGGTGTAACTTATAAAGACATTGTAGATGCTTTACAAAAAAGTAATCTTGCAGCTGGTGGTCAATATTTGGAATTTAATCGTGAACAGTATTTAATCCGTGGGGCTGGTCTTTATAAAAGTCTTGATGATATACGAAACACTGTCGTGAAATCTAACAAAGGACAAGCTGTAACCATACGGGATGTAGCAGTGGTAAAAGAGGGTTCAGCACCAAGATTTGGAGCTATAAGTATTGATGGTGAAGAATCAGTTATTGGTATGGTGCTTCAAAGAACAGCAACAAATGCTGCAAAAGTTGTAGAGTTAATACACAAAAAAATTGAAACAGTAAACACTGCTTTGCCAGATGGTGTGGAGATAAGTACTATATATGATAGAACAGAGATTACACACAAAGCAATAAGCACTATGACCACTGCTCTGCTCTGGGGTGTTATTTTGGTTGCATTTGTGCTGTTTTTATTTCTATTTGAACTACGAAGTGCGTTTATTGTTATCATATCTCTACCTATCTCTTTGCTTATTGCATTTTTATTAATGGACTATTATGGTATTAGTGCAAATCTTATGAGTCTTAGTGGTTTAGCAATTGCCGTTGGTATGATAGTTGATGGGACAATTGTTGTGGTCGAAAATAGTTTTAGGAAGCTCCACGATGAGCCAAATGCTCCAAAATTAAAACTCATAGCAGATTCTGCAAAAGAGGTAGCAACTCCCGTAACATTTGCCGTACTTATAATAGCAGCTGTATTTATACCACTACTTAGTCTTGATGGACTAGCAGGTAAACTTTACTCGCCTATGGCACTAAATATAGTCTTTGTAATGCTAGGTTCTTTACTTGTTGCTCTTGTATTAGTTCCTGTTTTGGCATATTTATTACTAAAACCTACTGCATCTGGCGATAACTTAATAATGAAAAAATTAAAATCTGTATATACTCCTGTGCTCATGTTTGCTCTGTGTCATGCAAAATTTCTTCTTGTAGGTATTAGCGCTATATTTGTTGTGTTAGCTTATGTATTAACACTTCAAGGAAGAGAGTTTATGCCAAATTTAAATGAAGAATCTATAATGTATAGAGTCATTTCAATTCCTGGAACTGCCCTTACTCAATCTATTAATACTGCTTCAGCCATTGAAAAACATATACTTAAAAATTATCCAAATGATGTAAAATCAGTTCTCTCAATGGCAGGAAGAAGTGAAAAAGGTGAAACTGCACAAGCCAACTATATGGAGATACTTTTAGTATTAGAAGATGATATCAAAGACCTTCCAGCTCTAACAAACCGAATGAATGAAGACTTGGAGAAAAGTTTTACTCATGTAGCATTTGTACCAACTCAACCAATTGCTATGAGGGTAGAAGAGTTGTTAGAGGGTGTACAATCAGAACTAGCTATTAAAATTTTTGGAAGTGACCAAAAAGTTTTAGATAGCATCTCAAAAGAGATTCAAGAAAAAATTGCAAAAGTTGATGGATTAAAACGGATGGAAGTTGAAACTCAACTTGGTCAAGCTCAAATTAAAATTACACCAAATTATCTATCACTTGCAAGATATGGCATAAGTGTTGCGGAAGTTATGCAAGTGATTCGAAATGGTATTGGAGAAGAAGCCATTAGTGAAAGGATAGAGGGAATTAAGAGATTTGGCATAGTTGCAAAAATAAAAGATGCAAAGATTGATATAGAATCAGTTAAAAAAGTAACTATAAGAGCAAATGATGGTGAAATAGTAACACTTGATCAGATATGTGATATCACAGTAGAGCAAGGGGCATCTTTTATAAAACGACAAAATTTAAGCCGTTATATGGTGCTATCTATGGAAGTTGATGGTAGAGATATAGCATCTTTTGTTGATGAAGCAAATCAAATCATAAAAGATAAAGTCAATATGCCAACAGGTTATTATATAGGCTGGGCTGGTGACTTTAAAAACATGAAAGAGGCGACTGATAAGTTGATGATAATAATTCCAATTACTTTAATTTTGGTTATATTACTTCTATATACTGCCTTTAACTCTCTCTCAAAAGCAGTTCTAATTTTATTAAATGTACCTTTTGGTCTTATTGGTGGGATTATTGCTCTACTCATTAGCGGTATTTATCTATCAGTATCAGCAATCATAGGATTTTTAGCTATTTTTGCCATAGCTATACTAAATGGAATTGTACTTGTTAGTTTTATAGATGAATTAAGAAAGAAGTTTCCACATGTAGAGCTAAAGATTTTACTAAAAGATGCAACTCTTTTAAGACTCCGTCCAGTTTTAATGACAGCATTTACTACACTTTTTGGTAT
>JAKISR010000095.1 GCA_021648465.1 Sulfurimonas sp.
AGATGTAGTGAATTGCTTAAGTGTAAGCTCAATACCCTCATTTAACTTATCCAAATGCTCTTGGGGGTCTGTAACAGTTGCAGTAGAAGTAAGTGCCATCTGAAGTGCATCCATAACAGGAATCATATCTTTAGCAAATTTTTCGTTTGAGTATTCAACTGCTGTATATTTTTCGCGTTCAAGTCTTTTTTTGATATTATCAAAATCAGCATGCACACGAGCATATTTGTCTTTTAGAGCCATCAACTCTTCTTGCAATAAATCAAACTCATCTTCAACTGCTTCAGCTTCAGCCTCCACTTCATTTAAATCTATTTTTAAGTTTTCCTCTTTAAGAGGTTCATCTTGTAATTTTTCATCAGTTTGCTTAGACATAATTGTTTAATTACTCCTTTTCTAAATATATAACACTATTATACATATTGAGTGTAACAATGTCAAGTATAAGTTTAGGTATTTTACGTAACTTCATTTAGTCCATAACTATCAAGTATATAATTTTAGATATTTTTTGTTTTTTATTGTATTATACGAGTATATAAAATATTGGAGAAAATATGAAATTTTTAGCTTGGTTAGTTGGTATAGCTGCTAGTTTGATAGCAATTGCTTATGTAGTTGTTTTCACATCTTTTGGAAATGGAATAATTAAACCTATTATAGAATCAAAAATAAAAGAAAATACAAAATTAAACTCTAAACTTACAACTTTTTCTTTAAGCATGAGTCAATTTGAGATATTTTTAGAGTTAAATAGTAATAATACTCTCTCACTTAAAGGAAATTATTCTTTATCTGCTCAATCATTTGACATTGTTTATGACTTAAAACTAAAAAAACTAGAATCACTTCAACCATTGACAGTCACCCCATTACAAGGTGAGCTTAAAACTAATGGTTCAATAAACGGGGATATGGCATTTATGAAAATTAATGGTAAAAGCGATGTTGCCAAAAGTGATACAACTTATTATATAGAGTTAACTGATTTAAATCCAACTTCAATAATTGCAAAAACAAAAGAGGCAAAATTATCATCTTTACTCTATATAGGTTCTCAAAATCAGTATGCAAGTGCAGATATAAACCTTGATATAAATTTTAAAAACATTAAACCACATATGTTAGATGGAGATATTTTACTAAAGACAAAAAATGGAAAATTAAACTCTAAATTGATGAAGAGAGATTTCAATGTAACTATTCCATCCACATCGTTTACTATGAATCTTGACGCAACATTAAAAGGTGATAATGTTGATTATAAATACAATCTAAGCTCAAACCTCTTCAAAATACTCTCATCTGGAAAAATAATTCCAGAACCATTTAAAAGTGATATCAAATACTCACTAAACATAAAAGAGTTAGCTGTTTTAAAACCTATCATAGGAAGTGATTTAAGAGGAAAATTTAGATTAGACGGAACTGTTAAGGGAACAAAAGAGAAGTTAGTTGTAAATGGCAAAAGTGATGTAGCCTCTTCAGATACAAAATTTGAGTTACTTCTAAAAGATTTTGCACCTCTAAGTGTAGAGGCTAGTATAAAAAAGTTAAAACTAAAAAAAGCACTTTATATGTTAAATCAACCATATTATACAGACGGAGAGTTGGATTTAAAAGCTAATATAAGTAATCTAAAGAGTGATAGTTTAAAAGGTGAAGTGAGTACTGTTATTAAAAAAGGGTTTTTAAATTCAAAATATTTAACAAAAGCGTATGAGTTTAAATCTCCAATGCCTCGAATAACTTTTAATTCAAATACTACGACTACACTTGATAAAGATTTAGCAGATACAAAAATTGACTTTAATTCAAACATAGCAAATTTAGATGTAAAAAGAGCTAGATTTAATATAAGTGATGCCTCACTTAAGAGTGATTATATAGTAAATATTTCAAATCTTGATAAACTATATTTTATTTTACAACAAGATATGAAAGGTTCAATTACTGCAAACGGAGAGATATCAAAAGCAAAAGATTTAGATTTTACAATGCATACTAAAGTTGCAGGTGGAATTATTGATGTAAAACTTCATAATGATGATTTTAGTGCTGATTTAAAGTCGGTACAAACGATGGAACTTTTACATATGTTAAAGTACCCAGAAATATTTAAAGCAACTCTTGATGCTAAAATAAAATATGACCTAGCTTCATCTAAAGGTATTTTTACAGGGGGTGTAGTAGATGGAAATTTTGCTAACAATAAAACATTTAATCTTATAAAAAAATATACAAAATTTGATATGTATAGAGAGAGCTTTAACGGTGACATAAATGCAATTATAAATAAAGAAAAGATTATAGCTTCACTTGATCTTCGTTCAAAACAAGCTTCCATAAAAGCAAAAGAAGCAAAAATAGATACAAAAAAACAAACAATTGATTCAGATATCACTTTTCAAGCTAAGAAAAATATTATAACGGCTAATTTAAGTGGAGATATAAATTCTCCAAAAGTAAAAATAGATTTAGAAAAATTTATGAAATCAAAAGCAGGTGAAAAAGTCAATAAAGAGTTAAATAAACTCTTTAAAAAGTTTTTTTAACTTATTTTACACTTGCATCAGCTAAAGTTAAACAAAAAAGAATCTCTTTGTCGTTTTGTTGCAAAGTTTGTATAGCTTGATTTAGAGTTGAGCCAGTTGTAATGATGTCATCTACTAAAATTATTTCTTTATTTTTAAATTTATTTAATTTAAAATTTCTTGGATTTAGCAATCTAAACTCTTTGCTTTTTCCAGAATAAGAGATGCTGTTTTTTGCTCTTAGTTTTGAATGAAGAGGTTTTATAAATTTTG
>JAKISR010000042.1 GCA_021648465.1 Sulfurimonas sp.
GGGCATAAGTTGTTTAATTAAAGAGCTTAAAGCTCCATCTTTACCACCGATACTTTTACCGGCTTTCATATCATGAGTAAACTGCTCTACATCTATTTCTATCTTCATCTGTGTTTCCTTGGGTATTTGTTATTTTACCTGATTGACACAGATTTTTGAACAGTCCCACCATATTTAAGGTATATTTATCAAACTTACTTTATGGAACAACGAATAAAGCATTATATTTTTGCGATTGTATCTCCATATTTAACATTATCCCCTGCTTTTATATGTAACTCTAAAAAATCTTTTTCAGCTAAGATAATAATAGTTGAACCCATCTCAAAACATCCAAAGTCATCACCTTTGTTGAGATGTAGATCATCATAGTTATAAACACTACTATTAGCTGCATCAGCATTAGTCTTGATTTTTGGTTCAAAACCAACTTGCATAACACCAACATTAAGAGCACTCACAAGAACCATAAAAAATCTTTTTTTAGATATTGTCTCACAATGCAAGACTACTCTCTCGTTTTCTATAAAAAGGTTTATTTTTCTTTTAAGTGATGGAACATTTACTGGGTAAAATCTTCCGGGTATGTGTACTACTTTTAAAACTTTCAAATTTATTGGCATATGGTAGCGATGATAATCTTTTGGAGATAAATAAAAATTTATAAAAGTTCCATTATGTACTATGTTTTTTTCTTTTTGTGTAAACTCAGCACCTATGAAGTCATCACTTTTATATCTCATACCTTTTATCTGAAGTGCGTATTCACTATCTAAATCTCCACACTCAGATATCCACGAATCACAAGGTGAAATAAAATCATTTGCATCTAAAGAATAACTTCTATCCTCTTTTAACTTTCTTGTGAAAAGAGCATTTAGACTGCTATAAGTCTTAGGAGAGTGAAACTCACTCATATCCAATCCCATCAACTTAACGTAGCCATTGTTAATAAAATTTTGAATCGGCTTTGAAAACTTTTTATTTGCAAATTTTGCGAAAGCTTGTGAAATTGCTGAAGTTATGTGTCTACTCATCTATTTATCCTAATTATTTATTTTTCGTTTTGCTATCTCTTCTATAAGAACTGTTGCATAAGAACCTTTTGGAAGTGAAAAGTTTAGTTCATAATGAGCTTCATCTTGTTTAAATCTACCTTCAATATTTTCAGGAAACACCCAAGCATATCTTCTTGCTCCATCAGCATTTATCTCATCGTCATACTCTTTTTCAACTATCCAAGCACTATCAGTCGCTGTTCTAACTTTTTTTCCACATAGTAATCCAGTTGGGGAGATTCCTCTATCATTAAACCTCAAAACATCCTCTTCGCTACCATCAAAATCAAAAAGTCTGCCATGAGGATAATGCTCCATAATATCACCATTCATAAGCTTAAAAGGGTGTTTTTGTAGCTTCATTTTTTTTAGCTCATTATTAGACATATTTAAAAGTGATTCTAACTCTTTAACTTCAAAATTTTGAACAAGAATATTAATCTCTAATCTTCTGCTTAGCCATAAATTAAATAAATGACTTTGATAAGCATTAATAAGTAATCTTTTTATTTTTGGGTTACGCTCTTTTTTTTCACCTTTTGCAATTTTTTCACCATTTATATGATTATTACCATCATTCCCAAAACGTTGATAACCAAAAAAGTTTGGCATTCCAAAATTAGAGATACTTTTAAGTGCTTCATCAATCTTTTGTGCAGAAGTTGGATTTACTTTTTTAAGTTTTATAAAAAATCTATTGCCTTTTAAGTGTCCGATTTTTAGTTTATTAACATGATAAGTTTTTGATAATATTTTAACACCTTCATGAGAAAAAATTTCCATTTTTTGCTCATATTGTTTGTGCAATGAAATGTACTGCTTTGTCATCGCATGTTTATCTTTTAAACCAGCATAACCTATCTCTTTATTTTTAATTCCTAAATATTTAGCAATTATGCTTACCAACTCCAGCGTTGATAAGTTTTTTTTTCTAACTAATAAAACTAAATGCTCACCCTCTCCTGAAAACTCATATAAGGGTAACTCCTCAACAACAAAATCTCTTGGTGTTTGTCTAAAATGAAAATCAATAGCAGAGTGCTTTAGTGAATAAAATCTATCCATATAATTATAATCCTATTATTTAAAAATGATGTGCTTTACATCTATTTGTATATTTATTTCTACTGCTTGTAGCAAAAATATTAAGTGGAGTTCTGCTTTGAGCTGCTCGTCTTAAAACAGCTTTTTTATATCTTTTATCAAAAGCCACTAACATTTCATACTCTTCACCACTACACCCTATGTCTTTAGAAATATAAGTACTGAATTTAAATCCTACTCTATTTATAGATGATAATTTTTGCAAATCACAAAAAAGACCATCAGATATATCCATACCAGAACTTAGATATCGTTGTGATAGTGATATAAATTTATCTCTTAATTTAATATCAACAAATTTAGATTTTTTATGAATTTTGCCCAAATTTATAAGTTTTTTTAAATCTTTTTTACTTTTTCCCAACTCACCTGTATATGCAAGTAAATAGTTTTCTTTTATCTTTGTTCTATAAAGTGCTTTAGAGGTATGTGAAACTATTGTAATTGTAATATCAAGTTTTGTATTACTTATTGTATCACCACCAATTATCTCAACCCCATATTTTTTTGCACAATCTTCAAAACCTTGTACTAAATCTTTCATCTGATTTTTTGTTATATCTTTTGGCATTGCTACACTTAAAAGTGCATATTTTGGTTTAGCATTCATAGCAATAGCATCTGAAATATTAATTGACATAGCTTTTGATGCTATTTGATAGTGGTTCATCCATTTTTTTTTAAAATGAACATTTTCAAAAAAAGCATCTTTGGAATATACAGAGTCTTTTATAACTGCACCATCATCACCAATATTACTATTTTTAAATTGTGATATAAAATAATTTTCTAAATTCAATAAAGCTTCTTAAGATGGCTTAAGTTAGTCTTAACACCAATATATATAAAATAACAATCATATTATATCATTTATTAGGAAAACTGTCGCATGAAACACTCCATAAAAAAAATATTTAGCAACTTGTCTCTACTTCTTTTACTAGCGGCAGTTTTTGCTGGACTTGGTGCGCTTTTATCGTTTGAACATACTAATTCATATATAAAAATTGATAATCTTAATGATCAAAAAAGGATTATTTCTAATCTTAGAAAATTATCAACAAATGATTCTGAATTAATACTAATACAACTTACAGGCAATGGTACTCAACTTCATTATGAAATAGGAAAATTAAAAACTTTATACAAGTATAATTTTATGGAAAAATACATATTATCAAACTCTAAAGAGTACTTAGGTGATTTAAATAAACTAAGCTCACTTACAACAAAATTTAATACCAAGGCTCTTGCATATTACAAAAATAAAGATAAAAAAGAGATCAAGAAAAAAGAGTTTGAAACAAGTTTTTATAACTTAAATAAGCAACTGAATTTAATTATCTTTAAAAGTATAGAGTATAATAAAATTAAACATAACATCCATAATAAGATAACTTTTATTGCCTTTATTGTAATTTTATTAATAGCGATGTGGTATAGAAAAAGACTTGCTTTAATATATGAAGATTTGTTATTTTTATACAATATTGACAAAAAAAACCATACTACTTTTTCTGAAGAGATAGATGCAATTGCTCTAAGGATGAAAAGAAAAGTTGTAACATCTGATAACCCAACAATGCTTGATCCTATCACAGGAATTAATAATTTAAAAGGTTTAATTAATTCATATGGAGAGAAAAAATCTCTAAAAGAGAGTAATTTTACATCAGTAACAACACTTGAAATAGAAAATTTTTCAAAATCCAATAGAGTATATTCACAAGAATTCACGCAAAGCATACTAAAAAAAGTTGCATTTACCATGTCTCTACATGAACAATCTGCTGATGTAATAGCAAGAACAGACTATAATCAATTTACAGTTATTTTATCAAGACCTTCAAAAGAGCAATCATTTAAAGATATAGATATTATCCGTCAAAGCATTAATGAATTAAAGTTAAAATCTTCCCAAACAGGACCTATAACTATAACTATAAGTGGCGGATTAATTATTAAACCTAATAATATGTCATTAGATGAAGCACTTAGAAAGTCAAAAAAAGTTTTATTATTCTCTAAAAAAAATGATTCAAATAAAATTTCTCAAATTAGAGACTTAGCAGAAGATGAATTATAGGGAATATTCGTGAGTTTTTTTAGATTAAGCAAAGGCTTAGGACTGTATAATCTTGTCTTATTTAAGTTTTAATCAATATAAAGGAAATCTAAATGAGTATCTCTATTTATACATATGATGCCATTATTGTTGGATCTGGGCTTGCTGGCTGTGCCGCTGCTAGAGAGTTACAAAATGCTGGTAAAAAAGTTGCTGTAATAACAAAACTTCATCCTCTTAGGAGTCACTCTGGTGCTGCTCAAGGTGGAGTAAATGCTGCTTTTAGTGATGAAGATAGTGTGGAACTTCATGAATACGACACTGTGAAAGGATCTGATTATTTAGCTGACCAAGATGCTGTTGAATTTTTATGTAAAAATGCTCCAGAGACTATTCGCTGGATTGAGAAAATGGGAGCTGCTTTTAGTAGAACTCCTGATGGGAAAATTGCTCAAAGACCATTTGGAGGACAATCATCTCCTCGTGCATGTTATGCAAAAGACAGAACTGGACTAACACTTTTACAAACTATTTATGAACAAGCTTACCGTGTTGGTGTAAAATTTTGGGATGAGTGGTATGTTGCTGATTTAATCTATAAAGATGGCAAAGTATCTGGTGTTATTGCTTTTAATATTCGTGATATGGAAATGGCAATATTTAATTCAAAATCTGTAATGTTTGCAACTGGTGGTTATGCAAGATCATTTAAAATTAACTCAAATGCACATGCAAATACTGGTGATGGACTATCTATTGTAGCAAGACATGGTCTTCCATTAGAAGACATGGAATTTGTACAATTTCATCCATCTGGTTTATCTGGAAATGGTGTTTTAATATCTGAAGCTGCTCGTGGTGAAGGTGGAAAACTTTTCAACTCTGAGGGTGAAAGATTTATGGAGAGATATGCTCCAAACGCACTAGAATTAGCTTCGCGTGATGTTGTATCTCGTGCAATTCTTAACGAAATTAGAGAGGGTCGTGGCGTTGGACCTAGAAAAGATGCTGTTTTTATAGATGTAACTCATCTTGGAAAAGATTTAATTATGGAGAGATTACCTGAACTTCGTGAATTAGCTATAACTTTCTTAGGTTTAGATATGATTAAAGAACCTATTCTTATCTCTGCAACTGCACACTACTCTATGGGTGGTATTCCTGTAAATATTGCAGGAAATGTTCGTAAAAATAATACAGAATTTGTTGAAGGTTTTTATGCTGCTGGTGAGTGTTCATGTGTATCGGTTCACGGTGCAAATCGTCTTGGTGCAAACTCAGTTCTTGAAGCTCTACTTTTTGGTCGTTATGTTGGCAAAACAATGGTTAAAGAGGTCGATAATATTGAGCTACGCGTTGCAACTAAAGAAGACGCAAATACCGCTTTAGCTGAGATTGACTTTATGTTAAATAACAATGGTAATGAAACTGTTCCTGTACTAAGAGAAGAACTACAGCAATGCATGACAGCAAATGCAGGTGCATTTAGAACAAATGATACTTTAGAAATTGCTGTGGCAAAAGTAAAAGAACTTAGAAAAAGATTTAGAAATATTCGTATAAAAGATAAATCAAATATATTTAATACTGAACTTCAAGAAGCTATAGAATTTGGTCATATGATTGATTACTCTAGATTTATTGTTGAGAGTGCAATTGCTAGAAAAGAGAGTCGTGGTGCTCACTTTAGAGAAGATTTTGATACTCGTGATGATGAAAATTTTCTTAAACATACAATGGGTTATATGAATGATAATGGTGATATCTCACTTGATTACATGGATGTCACACTTGGCAAGCATGAGCTTAAAGCTAGAACATACTAAGGGGAACTTATGAGTACAAGTACAGTAACTACACAAAAAGTAAACTTCAAAGTATTTCGTTTTAATGCAAATGAAGATTATCTTCCATATTATGAAAACTACAATATGGACGTTACTTCAGAAGAAGTAGTCTTAGATATATTAAATAGAATTAAATGGGATCATGACGGTAGTTTTTCTTACCGTCGTAGTTGTCGTCATGGTATATGTGGAGCTTGTGCTATTAAAGTTAATGGTCGCTCAACACTTGCTTGTAAAGAAAGCATGACAACTATGATTGAATACTTTGGAAATGATTTAACAATTGAGCCATTAAGTACAAAAAGAGCTGTAAAAGATATGATTATCGATAAAGCAGATTTCTGGGAAAAACATGAAAGTGTAACTCCTTTTTTACAAGCAGATATAGATGAAGCACCAACATGTGAAAATATGGTATCTCCTTATGATGCAGAAAAGTTAAATGAAGCTGACTTATGTATACAGTGTGGCGCATGTCATTATGCTTGTCCAGTTGTAGAAGTAAATGAAGATTTTTTTGGTCCTGCTGCATTTGCCGCTGCTTATCGTTTTGAATCAGATGTTCGCGATAATGACAACAATAAGAGACTAGTAGCTGTAAATGAAGAAAAGCAAGGGGTTTGGGATTGTGTTAAGTGTTTTGAATGTGCTGAAGTATGTCCAAAAGATATTAATCCAATTGAAAAAATAACTTCACTACACCAAATGGCATTTACAAAAGGTGTTGCAAAAGACAATATTGCTACTCGTCATGCTGTTGGTTTCTTACATTCTATCGCTAAACGTGGTGTATTAGATGAAGGACAATTAGTACTTTACTCTGAGCGTGCAGGAATTATTAAACATATACCTGTTGCTCTTAAAATGTTTAAAAAAGGTAAAATTGCTATGCCTTGGAACATGCCAAAATCTGATAATCTTGATGAGATACAAAAACTTGTAAGATCATCATCAAATATAAAATTATAAGGAGTAGTAACATGGGAAAATTAAAATACGCACTTTTTACAGGATGTACTGCTAAACAAAGTACTCCTGAACAGATGATGTCAACTATGGCAGTTGCAAAAAAACTAGATATAGAACTTATAGAATTAACAGAAGCTTCATGTTGTGGAGCTTCTCACTTACAAGATTATGATGAATTTTTATCTTTAGTTTTAAATGCTAGAAATATTGCTTATGCAGAAAAACATGAGCTTACTATGGTTACTATTTGTAATACTTGTCAACTAAATACTGCAATGACAAAAAATAGACTAGATAATAATGCAGAGTTAAAAGCTAAAGTAAATGAAAAGCTTGGAGAGGTTGGGCTTGAATATAAGGGAACATCTGCAGTAACTCACTTTTTATATGCTATTGTTGATGATTTTGGTCTTGATAAAATAAAAAAACTGGTAGTAAAACCTCTAAATAAATTTAATATTGCACCATTTTATGGTTGTCACAATATTCGCCCTTCAGAACTTCATAATGAAACTCATAAGAAACAAGAGAATCCATATAACCCTACTTCGCTTGATGATTTAATTATTGCTTGTGGTGGTGTAAATGTTGAATATGAAGAAAAAAATAAATGTTGTGGCTTTCATGTTGAGCTACAGGCTCCTCATACAGCAGCTGTTTTAGCAGGAACTGCTATAGCTGGTGCAACTGACCAAAATGCAGATATGATGGTAACTCCTTGTCCACTATGTCATCTAAAGCTTGATACTCAAACTAAAAGCTCATCTGAAGCTATTGGCCGTGAAGTATCTCTTCCTGTTTTACATATGCAACAGATGATAGGACTCGCTCTTGGATGTACATCTGAAGAACTTGGTCTTAAGCATCATGTTACTGAAGTTAATTTCGTTTAATTAACTTCTTCATAATTTCCAAGTTCTTTCTTGGGAATATTTAAAACAACCAATCTCCCACAAATGGAATCTTTATTATGTCAAACTCAATAGAAATAATATCTTGGAATGTTAATGGAATTCGTGCTGTAGGTGCCAAAGAAGCACTTAAATGGATAGATGAGCGTGAACCTGATATTTTATGTCTTCAAGAGATTAAAGCACTTAAGAATCAAGTTCCTGATGATTTATTTAATAAAAAATATCAAGATATTTTAACGAATTCAGCTAATAGAAAAGGTTATAGTGGGACTATGACTTGGAGTAATTTACAAAATGATTATAATTCTACTTGTCAAAATATAGACACTCTTAGTGAGGGTAGAATTATCGAGACTCACTATGGTGATATAGTTCTTTTTAATGTATATTTTCCAAATGGTCAAAAAAATGATGAGAGATTAGCTCATAAAATGAAATTTTATGATGATTTTTTAGTGCATTGTAAAAAATTAAGAAATAATGGTAAATCAATCATAATTTGTGGAGATATAAACACAGCTCACAAAGAGATAGATTTAACACATCCAAAAGCTAACTCTAAAAAATCTGGATTTTTACCAATAGAGCGTAAATGGATAGATAAATTAATAAATAATGATTATGTTGATACTTTTAGATATGTTCATGGAAATAAAGAAGATTGTTATAGTTGGTGGAGTTATCGTGCTAATGCTAGAGCAAACGATGTTGGATGGAGAATAGATTACTTTTTTATCTCAACTGATTTATGTGAAAATTTGGAAGATGCTTTTATATTAACAGATATAAAGGGCTCTGACCATTGTCCCGTTGGCATTAAGCTCTCTATCTAAAATTTAAGATGCTTACACACTCTCTACACAATAAAAATATATAATTACCCTATACAACATACAGGAGTATATTATGAATCATACTTATAAAATAACAGGTATGTCATGTGAGGGTTCTCAAGTTAAAATAAATAATGCGTTTAACAACATAAAAGAGATAATAAATACAGAGTTTAATTTGAAAAATTCAGAAATTTCAATAAGAATGAGTTCTCATATTTCTGTACAAAAGCTTCAAAAAGCTTTTGTAGATGCTGGACTAGACTATACTATAGAGATGACAAATAATTTACACCATGTACACAAACATGAAGAACACAAACATCATAAAACTAAACAAAAAACTGGTGATATTATAACTTCAATAGATGAAACTTCTTGTTGCACTTCAAAATATTCAAAGGTTATAGAAAACAAAAATGGTATTTTTTATTGTCCTATGCATTGTGAGGATGACAAAACTTATGATAAATTTGGGTCTTGTCCTGTTTGTGGTATGGATTTGATAGAAGAAACTAAGCTTCTTCAAGCTACACAATACACTTGTCCGATGCATCCTGAGATAATACAAAACAAACCAGGCTCTTGTCCTAAGTGTGGCATGGATTTAGTTCCTATAGACCCAAGCGAGGAGAATGAAAAGAAAATATATCAAGATTTGCTTAAAAAAATGAAAATAGCAACTCTCTTTAGTATCCCTGTTTTTATTATAGCTATGAGTGAATTTATACCAGGTGAACCATTGGCGGATGTGATGAGTCAGCAGAGTTGGAATTGGGTACAGTTGATTTTGACTATACCAGTTGTTTTTTATGCTTGTTGGACATTTTATGTGCGAGCTTATCAGTCTGTTGTGACATGGAATCTAAATATGTTTACTCTTGTAGGGCTAGGGACTGGTGTTGCATTCTTATTTAGTGTGGGAGCTATGTTTTTTCCAGATATTTTTCCAGATGATTTTAAAACTTCCTCTGGAACTGTACATCTATATTTTGAAGCTGCGGCGGTCATTTTAACTTTAGTGTTACTAGGTCAATTACTTGAAGCTAAAGCCCACTCTCAGACAAGTGGAGCCATAAGGGAACTTTTAAAGTTAGCGCCATCAGAGGCTATTTTAGTCGAAAATGGTGTAGATAAAGTTATCTCTATACACGATATAGAGGTAGGTAATTTCTTAAGAGTAAAACCAGGTGATAAAATTCCAGTTGACGGAGAGATTACACAAGGCAACAGTAGTGTAGATGAGTCTATGATTTCTGGAGAGCCTATTCCTGTGAGTAAAAAAGAGGGAGATAAAGTCATCTCTGGAACTATTAATGGGGTACGGTCTTTTATTATGAAGGCTCAAAAAATTGGAGCTGATACACTTCTTTCTCAAATTATTCAAATGGTAAATGACGCAAGTAGATCTCGTGCACCTATTCAAAAACTAGCAGATACAGTCTCTAAATATTTTGTGCCTATCGTTGTTGTAATTTCAATCATAACATTTATAATTTGGTCAAATTTTGGTCCAGAGCCAGCTTTTGTATATGCTTTTGTAAATGCAATAGCAGTATTGATTATAGCTTGTCCATGTGCTGTAGGTCTAGCTACACCAATGTCAATTATGGTTGGGGTGGGAAAAGGTGCTTTGAGTGGTATTTTAATAAAAAACGCAGAGGCTTTGGAAACCATGGATAAAGTAGATGTTTTGATTACAGATAAAACTGGAACAATAACTGAAGGTAAACCATCCGTAGAAAAAGTTTTTGCTTTAGATGATAGCGAAGCAGAAAACTTATTGCAAAAAATCTCATCTCTTAATCAATATAGCGAGCATCCATTGGCAGAAGCTGTTGTAAAATACGCTAAAGAAAAAAGTGTTAAGTTGATAGAAGTTAATGATTTTGAAGCTGTTGCTGGAAAAGGGGTTATTGGCAGTGTAAATGAGAATAAAGTTGCTTTAGGAAATTTAAAACTTATGCAACAGTTTGATATTGTCGTTTCTGATGATCTGAAATCTAAAATAGAAACCGAGCAGCGTCTTGGAAAAACTGTTTCATATATAGCAGTTGATGGTAAAGCTTTAGGATATGTATCTATCTATGATGCTATAAAAGAGAGTAGCAAAAGAGCGATTACAGAGTTAATAGATAGAGGCGTAGAGGTTATTATGATGACAGGAGACAATAATAATACAGCTTCATATGTTGCAGCTAAGTTAAATCTGAGTGATTATATCGCTGAGTGCCTACCTGAAGATAAACTAAACAAAATTAAAGAGCTTCAATCACAAGGTAAAATTGTCGCTATGGCAGGAGATGGGATAAACGACTCACCAGCACTAGCACAAGCAAATGTGGGTATTGCTATGGGAACAGGAACTGATGTAGCTATAGAGAGCGCAGAGATAACCTTAGTAAAAGGAGATTTACACGGCATTGCAAAAGCAAAAACCCTAAGTCGTGAAGTGATGAAAAATATAAAACAAAATCTATTTTTTGCTTTTATCTACAATACACTTGGGATTCCTGTTGCTGCTGGTGTTTTATTTCCTGTTTTTGGGATTTTACTCTCACCGATGATTGCGGCTATTGCTATGAGTTTGAGTTCTGTTTCTGTTATTGTTAACTCTTTGAGACTAAAAAATATAAAACTAAAGTAAAATAAACTTGATTCTTATAAGCCAACATAACTCTCATAAGCCAAGCGTATAACACCTATTGCATAGTTTGAAGAGTTATTGTAAACTAATATTTTTTTAACATATTTTTTCAAGTAGATATGCTCTTCTTTATTACATAAAAAACATTCATTTTTTGTGTTATCTCTCTTATTTATTTCATATACTAGCGATGAGTTATCATATTTTAACTCATAGTTATACCACTGAGATTCTATTTGCGCTATGTTTGACAGCTTGTCCCACTCTATGAGTTTATCAAATGAAGCTTTCTTATTTAAAAAATTACTTGCTGAAACTATAGCATCTTCCATCTTATTTAAATCTGGCATTTTTGTTTTATAACCTTGTGCATATACAAAACTATTTGGCATAAATTGGGGGATTCCCACTGCTCCAGCATAAGAACTTGGCAAGTTACACCTATCAACACTAAGACCTTTTTTATAACAGTATTGTATTATGGATACCATACTTGACTTTCCCATTTTCATAAGCCACTTATCTCTTGGAGTTTTTAACCTATTTTTTACAACCATTGTGTTACAAACTTTAAAGGCATCATGATTTAGTTTTATTTTACCTAATGCTGTCTCTTTCATAAGAATAGCTGCTACTATCTCACGATTTACTCCGAACTTTTTTTCTGTGTAATCATATACTTGCTCATATTTTTTTAGATGTTTTAGTATTTTTGGTATGTGAGAAAGCAAAGTTTTATTTGCTTTTTTTTCATTTTTTATATATGTTAAAATTTTATCTGGATGTAGATATTTCCAACTTAATTCATCATAATTTTTTGTTTTCTCGGGTGAGAGTAAAAATTTATTTATATACTCATAAGAAACTCCACGCTTTACTAAGCTATTACATATATCTTCATAATTTGTATTTTGAAATTTGCAGTTTGTATATGTTGCAAATAAAGCACTGTTTAAAAATAAAATCAATATTAATTTATACATTTTTACTTACCTAATCCCAATCATCCAAAATAAAATCTGAACTATTGTCCTCTTTTGGTTTATTTATCTCTGGTTCTTTCACCTCAACAACTTTTTCCTTTGTCATCTGTACTTCATACTTTAATTCTAACCCATTTGAAGTCATTACAAAACCATCTACTTTAATTTTTCCATCGTGAATTTGTTTGTGATGTTCTTTACATAATGGCACTAAATTATGCTTAGAATCTTTATGATAGTGATTTATAAAACCTGCTTTATTTGCTAAAGTTTGATTATTTATATGGTGGACATCATCAGCATTATCTCCACAAATCACACACTTAGTTATATATAAATTATTGTTGTATTTACTGGTTTTTTTCTTTACAAGCAGTTCTAATTCATCAAAATCTTTTGCTAATCGTTTACGAATTTTATTCGCAATATCCAAAAATTCATCATCCATATGGAGGGATTTTGCAAATTCTAGTCCATATATACTGCTTCCACTGCCAGATTGCAAAATCCTATTAAATTCAAGTAAATCTTTTTGCTCATCATATTCAACACTTAGATGCAAATCAACTACATTATCAAGGATTGTGATCTCTTTCATAGTTGAGAGTTGGTGTAGGTGTGTTGCAAATAAAAACAGTGAGCGAAGTTTTGCTAGTTTTATGATAGCTGATGCTACTATTGAAACACCTGAGAGCGTCTCTGTTCCATGACTTATTTCATCACCAAGAACAAGTGAGCGAAGAGTTGCGCGGTTAAATATATTTTTCATCTCAAGCATCTCTACTGCAAAAGTTGAAAGACCTTTAGCTAAATTATCACGCGAGACTATACGAGTAAACAGTGAATCAAAAAGGGAAAATTTCATAACTGAAGCAGATACAAAAAAACCACTTTGAGCCATAAGTGTAGCTATCCCTATACTTTTCATCAAGGATGATTTTCCACTAGAGTTAATCCCATAAAGCAAAACACCATTAATATCATGCCCATCATGCACATCTACATCAAGCATAACAGTGGTTGGGTGTGGTAAATCCATATACTCACGATTTCCCATAACTATATCATTTGGAACATATATTCCACCACTCTCTTGCATCTCTATAAGTGGATGACGAAGTTGCATAAGCTGTATGAAGTTATCTTCATCTTTTACTTCAACTATCATAGGTCTTGCATGATTATGAGACTGTGCCACTTTAGATGAGCTAACCCCAACATCCAAATCAGCTACATAAGATATTATGCGATCAAAAAGAAGTGAATATCGCCTTTGATAAAGAGATTGAAGCTGAATGTATCTATCTTTTACAAGGGCTATAATTTTACGACGATTTTTCATAATTTTATCTGATAAATTATCTGTAAATTCAGAGGTTATTTTTACATTATTTGTAAGTTTTTTAACCACAAACTCTTTAAAATTTTCATCTTTTTTAAACTCTTTTTCTATCATTGAGTATCTGTTTTTGCTAAGAGAGATATAGTAACCCTCTTTTTCAAGCAACCCAAGAGATACAAGCTTATTTGAACTCCCAGCATTATTTGCTTTTAGTAACTCTTCAATCTTTAGGATAATGTCTTTTAACGCTATTAGCATCACAGAATTATCTTTTACAAGTGTATCTATAACCTCATCAACTCCACCCATTAAAAAATTTTCATCAACTGTAGCATTGGTAAAACGACGAGATACATCTAAATCGATACTTTTTTGAATATCGCGCAAAAATTCATCTATCTCAAATTCTGAAAATGGAGTTTTTTGAATTTTGTGTTTTTTTACATATAGCATCAACTCTTTAACACTTAAAACTGAATCATAAATATGATTCATCTCAAATGGGTGTAAACGAGACAAATTTAATCTACGGGAGAGTCTCTCTAAATCATAAATTCCACGCATAGTTTCATCTAAGTATCTCACATGTGAAGATACTCTATCTATTAGGTTATATCGCCTCTCTAATTCACTTTGCTCCATTATGGGATTTAATAATCTCTCTTTTAACAAACGCCGACCAATTGCTGTTGAGCTTTTATCTAACATCTTAAGTAGCGTAAATTCGCGTTTATCTTTAGATATTATCCCCATCTGCTCTAGTGCGTTATTTCCAAGATACATAAAACGACGATTGTCTATAAGACGAGGGTATGATAATTTTTGGACTATGTGATAATCATGTTCTATCACAAAATTTATTAATGAAGCAAGGGATTGTGTTATCATAGGGCTTCGCTCTAAATCTAAATGTTCTATTGGAGATAACAATGAACGAATTTGATAAACCTCTTTAAACAATTCATTTTGAAACTCAATACGAGGTCTATTATTGTTTATACTATAGTGATAATGTTCAGGTATCTCTAAATAGCTCATAACATGGCGTTGATCATTCACCCCATCTAAAAATGTAACAATAACCTCGCTAGTCCTATGCACATTTAAAAGGTTAAATACTTCATCAAGTGCATATGATGGATCTTCGCTAGTACCATGTGTCTCATAAAGCCAAGTTTTTCCTGTTGTTACATCTATAGCACAATAACCTACTGTATATATATCTTTATATTTATCTATTAAAAGTGAAACTATGTAGTTGTCATCATTATCTACAATATGCTCAAAGTTTGTACCAGGTGATACAATTTGTGATATATAACGACTAATTTTAGGTGGATTGCCTTTTTGTTTTACCACCACTATAGTATATTTTTGCTCACTTAAAAGACGACTTAAATATCTATCAAAACTAACAGCAGGCACACCAGCTAAAAGTGGATTTTTATCAGAGTTTTCAATTATGTTTTTATTTTTTTTAGTAAGTTGAATATTTAGTAGTTCTGCTATCTCTTTAGCTTTGCCAATTTGTTGTTCATCGTTGTTAATTTCATATACTTCAAAAAAAGTCCCTATTTCCATAAAAACAACAGTATCTTTTCCATATTTTTTTTCAAAGTGTTTTTGTAAATCAAAATAATTTTGAGTTAATAGTTTGTCTTTATTGTTTAAAATTGAACTTACATCTGATGCTTGCATTAACTACTTTCCATAATATTTTTTAAATTAGATTATAGCATAAGTGTTTTTTGCCGATATGTGCATTACAAGCTTATAAAATTAATTTAATTATATTTCGCTATAATTCGTTTAAATTTAAAAAAATGGAAACTACATCTTATGAAAAAGACAATATTTATTGTATTTAGTACTCTTTTAGCTCTTTCTTTAAATGCTCAAGAGCTAATAGAAAATAAAATAACTCAAAAAAATTTAGGTGAATATGGATATATCCAGCCAATAGCAATTGAAGAGGCA
Source organism: Sulfurimonas sp. (assembly GCA_021648465.1). Classification (GTDB taxonomy): domain Bacteria; phylum Campylobacterota; class Campylobacteria; order Campylobacterales; family Sulfurimonadaceae; genus Sulfurimonas. The sequence goes on from JAKISR010000042.1 coordinate 15,740, forward strand.
CCAATTAAAAAAACTGTTAAGCCTGAACCACTAGATAAAGATGGGGATGGTGTATTTGATAATGATGACAGGTGTCCTAATTCTGCGGCTGGTGCAAAGGTAGATAAATTTGGTTGTCTTGTTTTAGATGATAAAGATAAAGATGGTGTCCCAGATAAAGATGATAAATGCCCAAACACAAAAGAAGGAACTTCTGTTGACTATAGGGGCTGTGAGCTTGATAGCGATGATGACGGCATTGTCGATTCAAAAGATAGATGCCCAAATACAAGTAAAGATTTTGTTGTTGATGGTTATGGCTGTCCGCAAACTGCTACACTTAAAGTAAATTTTTCTACTGGAAAATTTAATATTAATCAAAACCTTATAGATGACTTACAAAGCTTTGCTTTATTTTTAAAAGAAAATAAAGGTTATGATTTAACTATCTATGGTTACACAGATAGCACAGGAAAATTAGCAACAAATCAAATTTTATCACAAAAAAGAGCCGATGCGGTCAAAGAAGTACTTACTCGTTATGGTATAAGCGCTACAAGAATGACTTCAATTGGCAAAGGTGAAGCTGATCCAGTAGCTAGCAATAAAACAAAAGAAGGCCGTGCACAAAATCGTCGCATTGAAGTAGAATTAACTAATAGATTTAATTAATCGGGAATATAAAATGAAAAAAACAAGTATATTATTAACACTTAGTCTTGCGTCAATACTTTTTTCACAAGATTTAAAGATGACTGTAGAAGAAGTTATATCAACAAATCCAGTTATATTAGAGCGTCTAAAAAATTACAATTCTACTAAAGAAGATATAACAAGAGCTAAAGCTGGTTACTATCCAAAACTAGATCTCTCTATTGGTGTTGGTATAGAAAACAACCAAGAAAGAAGTGGCTATAACGGCGTTACAACTTTAAGAGAAGATGGAAATTTAGTAGATTCTTCAACACTCAGCGTATATCAAACTTCACTAAAGTTTACTCAAAATATCTTCTCTGGATTTGAGACATACTACCAAGTTGAACAACACTCAAATAAAACTATCTCATCAGCATACAGTTATGTAGAAAATGTAAATGACATATCTTTTAAAATGGTAGATACTTACTTACAAGTTATGAGAAACAAAGAATTACTCACAACAGCAAAAGAGAATGTTAAAATTAATCAAGAGATATTTAAAAAAGTACAAAAACTTTATGATGCTGGTTTAACAACATTATCAGAAGTTAATAAAATAGAATCATCACTTTCACTTGCTCAATCAAACTATGTTGTTCAAGAAAATA
>JAKISR010000043.1 GCA_021648465.1 Sulfurimonas sp.
AATTCTCTTGTTTTGGAAAAAGTTACACCCGTTGGGTGAAGTCTTTGAGTGTGACTTTTTCGCTTTGAAGTACCTAATTATAGAGCAATCAAGCTTGTTGTCTAATTTGGTATGGAATTATTGGGGTAATACTGAAATAAATTCTTCATTTATTTTGTCTATATATGGTTGATTCATAAAAGAGTTTATAAGAGTTTCTTTACTAACGGAATCTTTCTTTATTAAAAGCACCATTAAGTATTTTTTTTGCTTTAGAGCCTCTTGATGTGATTTATCAAAATCATATTTCCATTTTACATGTGAAGCATTTATAGTGCTAAATATTCCAAAAAATGATATCAATAGTAATATTTTTTCTAATTTAAGATTCATCATTTAAATACTTTTTGTATTTTTTCTAATTCAACAATAGTAGGATCTGGAAGATTTGGATAAGCTTTTTTAACAATATCTGTAACCCATTGAGGATAAATTCTAAAATTTAGTTTTACACTAACTGTTAGTGGATATTTTAAATTTTGAGCATTCTTTATATTATATTTCTCAACTCTTCTCTCCCCTGCTGGTATTCTAGTATCACTTAAAAGATTTTTATATCTCCAAAAAAATAATCCAATAGGTTTAAAATTTTCATCTCCAAATACTTTCATGAAAGGTCTGGCATTATTAGCTAAATTTCCATCACTTTTTAGTTTTCCACTCTCAAATACAATTTTATCGTCTTTATCTTTAAGTGTAATATCTAACCATAGCTCTCTAAAATCAGAAACTCCTGTTGGTAAATGATGACCAGCTCCAACATTCTTAACACCTACTTCTAGTTTATTATTTATTATATTAACATCTAATTCTGCCGAAGTGCGAAGAAGTTGTATAGTCTGATCTTCATGCGTTTTATTTTTAAGACCGGCTAAGAAGTGATTTGAACCTGCAAAATAATGAACTTTTACATCATCTTTTATGACTCCCCCTGTAGTAGAAGTCCCTTTAAGAGGTGAAAACTTATCATTTTTTAAGTATGTCATATGACAATCTATACAAGTTTTATGTTTAGATGGATCTTTTGGATTATTAAATCGTGATTTTTCCCACTCTTTGAAAGTAGATACTACCTCTTTTTTAGAATCTGGCAAAAATTCATCGTGACATGAAGCACAATAAGCACTCGTTTTATAGATTGTATTTGAGTAACTCTGTTTATGAACTATAGGATTAGAGTTAATAAATTTTTCACTTAACCACTCTCCTGATATAGAGCCACTATCTTCAAACATATATTTTTTTCTATTTGTTAAATCAAGAGAGTAAGAACTATTTCCTTTAGATGTTGCTTTTGTAATCCTATGACAAGCTACACATGAAACACCCTGCTCAAGCCTTGAGTTTCCATGTGCATTAAATCCATCTATTAAACTACTAGAGCCTTTTTCAAAAAATTGATCAGGTATATGGTTGGAATTCATCAGATGTGTAGATCTTTTTTGATTAGTTGTAACAGCACTCGGATTATGACACCCCATACACCATTGTCTAAATTCTTCTCCTTTATCTTCAGCCGCCAAATTTTCCATAACCATATAGTATGGATTTGAATCAACCAGATGTCTATGGTTTGAGTCTGCCCATTGATTAAATATCTCTTCATGACACGATTTACACTTTGCTGAAGATGTCCAATCTTCATTATAATATCTACTAACACCTTCTTCTAATTCTATATTGGTTAGTTTTATATCATTCTTGGAGTATGATGGTGTTGGGTAAGAAGCACTAAGAGTTAAAGCTAAAATAACTAACGGTATTTTTGTTGTGTCTATTTTTTTTCTAACATGTAAAAAAAGAATAAATACTAAAGCGAATGAACCATAAAGATGAATATTAAAAGAGATGACTCCTAATATATCTGAACCTCGGTTTCCAACTAAAAATAGATAAAAACCACTAAGTGTTATCATAAATAGCATAACACCAAGTATGATACCATCTTTGCTTTTTGCTTTTTTCACAATCATAAATTCGTAAATATGTTTATTTACATAAGGAACAAGGAGAAATATGGCGACTATCGCGGAACTAAGTATGTGAACTGCTTGTATAATTCTAAAGTACTCCCAACTAATATTAAAAATACTAAGCTGAAAAACACCCGTTAAAAACATTAATATAATATATATTTTCATATGTATAGTTTTCATTATTTATCTCTCTCTTGTATTTTGTAATCAACTATATCACCTTCAAGTGATTCAAAAAAAGCCACTATCTCATCCATCTGTTTATTAGATGGGTTCATTCCCAGCTGATGTTTTGCCATAAATTTTATAGCATCTCTTAGTGTATCAACAGTACCATTATGAAAGTATGGAGATGTTTTAGTAACATTACGTAAAATAGGAACACGAAAAAGTTGTTGCTTATTCATGCCTAAGAAGCCTCCAATATTCTCAAATGGATATGAATGACGCATGTCAAAATTCAAACTAACTCCGCTTACTTCTCTTCCTTTTTCATCTTCAATAAAAACATTTGTTAAATCAAGAATACTATTGTAATCTCTAACAGGAAACTTTTGAATATTTTGTCCGCCAACACTCATGCCTGTATGACATCCCTTGCAACCAAAATTTATAAAGTTAGCTAGACCTTTTTTGGCTTGTTCACTCATAGCACTATTGTTTCCATCTAAAAATTCATCATACTTACTACGAGTTAAAAGTGTTCTAACATAAGCACCTATAGCCTTTTGTATATTCTCAAATGTAAGGGTTTGAGCTTGAGGGTTTTTTATATCTTTAAATACCTCTTTAAACATATCTACATACTTACTATCTTTTAATAATCTCTCTGTCGCTTCTTCTTGAGTTAAATTCATCTTATATAAATCTTCTATTGAAGCACCTGCTTGTTCTTCTACCGTGTCTACTGAACCATCCCATGTCTGATATTTAGCAAGTGAAGAGTTTAAAATTGTTAATGTATTTAAATGAAAAGGGTTCTTTTGATTATTATGTCCAACGGCAGTTGCAAGTCTATCTGTACCACTTTGATCTGAGAGATGACATACAACACAATCTTTAGCTGCAGGTTTATCTTTAGAGAGAAGCGTTTTAGAAAATTGTTTATTGCTTCTATTGTTTGTTATGTCTTTATCTATTAAGTGACATGTATCACAGCTAATATCTCTATTTTTAGAGAGCCTCTTATCAAAAAACAGTTCTTTACCTAATTCGATTTTATCTTTGCTAAGTCGATTTTCTTTAGTATCAACTACTTTAAGAAGCTCTTCATATGTAGCTGGAGTACTTGGCATATTCCTTGAAAGTGCTGCTTCTCTTAGCTCACTATCTGTATATTGGGTAACAGCTTTTTTTGTTAGCAAATAAGATAATATTTGTAATACTATAATAAATATTATTATTACTATAAAAGCTATTTTTATGAAACTTTTCAAAATGTACTAGATTCCAAAAGTTTCTTTAATTTTTACCTCAAAAGCTTTATCACTAAGCTCACGTCTAAGAGGAACAAAAGTTTCAGCTTCTCCTCCAACAGGAATAAAAATATCTGCATCTTTATCTTCAATAATATGTTTTACAGCATCAGCAATTGGTTGAGGGGATGGTCCTTCATTTATAGCTTTTGCAACAATTGGTACAAAGTGAGATACTAAATCTTTATATGGTGAATCCTCACTTGTTGTTTGTGTATTTGCAACTAAACCTTTTTCAACAAAATTTGTTCCAAATAGCCCTGACTGAATAGAGTGTACTCTGATATTAAAAGGTAGTGTCTCAAATCTCAGGGAATCAACTATACCCTCAACTGCATATTTTGAAGCATTATAATGAGCCAAAAGAGGAAGCCCCATTTTTCCTAAAAATGAGCTAATGTTAATGATAACTCCATTTTTTGCCTTTCTCATGTGAGGAAGTACTGCACGAGTAACTTTTAAAAGTCCAAAAACATTTACATCAAACTGATTAAACATCTCCTCATCAGTTCCATCCTCTACCGTTGCTAAAAGTCCATATCCAGCATTATTTACAAGTACATCAATTTTACCCTCATTTTTTATGATAGTATCAACTGCACTATTTATGCTGTCTGTTTTTGTTACATCAATATAAATATGCTTAAGTGAGCTTCCAAGAACAGTTGCATCTTTATCTCTTGTCCCTGCATATACTATATACCCATGTTGAGATAAATGCTCAGCTGTTAATTTTCCCATCCCTGAACTAGCACCTGTAATTAAAACTACTTTTAACATATAAGACTCCTTTGATTTTATAAAATATAGTCTATAAAAAAAAGAGTTTTTTATCAAGTCTCTTTTAGCAACAGAAGAATTTTATTTTAGCACTAGAGGAATTTATTGTTTAAGTAGGTCTTTTGGATAAACACCATATGTTTGAAAAAACACCTTACTAAAGTGTCCTTGATGTTTATACCCCACTTCTTTAGAAATTTCACCTATGTTTAGATACCGTTCTTTTAAAAGTAAATTTGCTTTTTCAAGTCTAAGCTTTTGTATATAGCCATAAACAGTGGTTTTATATACTTTTTTAAAAACTTTTTTTAGTTTTGACTCATTTGTAGCACAAAGATGTGCTAAAACATTAATTGTTGGTGGAGAAGTAAAACTCTTAAGTAAAATATTTTTTGCTGTTTTGGAGATATAAAGCTCATACTCTTTTATCTGTTCATCAACCATATCTAATAATTTAAATCTATGTATCATAAGCTCTAAAACATTATGTTCACAAATGACACTCTTCATACTCTCACTTACTTTAGGATTTATTATCTTGTCTATAATGTATAGACTTAATGCATCTATTGATTGAGTATTTATAAGCTCACATCTAAGCTCTTGCTGAATTTTATGATAAAGAAAATCTATAGGTTCATTGATATTAGCACTTAGATACCTTTTAAGAAAAAAATCTGCAATAAAGAGTATAAATATATCTATCTCTTTATTTTTTTCTATTGTAATAGTGAAATCTTGTCGGGAAGAAGCATATAAAGAGATAGTATTTTCTTTTGTTGTATACTCTTTTTTTTCTACATTATCATATAATTTAAACATACCTTTTTTTACAACAGGTATTGCTATCATTCTGTCTAAATTTTTAAAAACTATCTCTTTATTTATAAAGCCATCTATATGAATATCAAAAAAAAATATTCCATTTGATATATCTACTCTATTAATATACCCTCTTTTATCCTTGAAAAGCTTTGTTGTTTTATAACTTGTATCAGTAATATTAAAGAAAAAACTATCCATTACAATCCATAATATTCTATCACTCTTCTCTCAAAATCTTCATCACTTAACTCTTTTTTCATAGGTATAAATTTTTTAGCTTTATCTCCAACGGTAACACGAGCTAGAAATTTTTCATCTTCTATTATATTTAAAATTACTTCAGCAACTTCAATAGCATCATTTCCATTATTTATCTGCTCTACAATAACTGGTGCTAAATTCATTACCATTTTTGCATATGGTGATTCTTTATCAAAAGTTTGTAAATTTGTTACAAGGTTATCTCTTGCAAATTTTGTATCAAAAAATCCAGGCATAATGGAGTGAACTCTAATATTAAAATCTTTTAATTCATACCTAAGTGAATCGGTTATACCTTCAACAGCATATTTACTAGAATTATACAAAGTGAGCAGAGGAAGACCAATTTTGCCAAGAAATGAGCTAATGTTTATGATAACTCCACTATTTTGTTTTCTCATTATAGGAATTATACTTTTACAAACTCTTAAAACTCCAAATACGTTAACATTAAACTGTTGTTGCATCTGCTCTTCATTCAAATCTTCAACTGTAGATACTACTCCAAAACCAGCATTATTTATAAGTATATCAATTTTGCCTTGCTCTTTGTGTATTGTATCAGCCACATGATTTATACTATCTTGTTTTGTGATATTTAATGATATAGGAATAATTTTTGTATTTTTTGTATTTTTAAATTTTTTTATATCTCTTGTTCCAGCATAAACAATAAAACCTTTTTTTGCTAAAAATTCAACAGTCGCTCTACCCATGCCTGAGCTAGCTCCAGTTATTAAAACTACTTTTGACATATAAAGTTCCTAACTCTCATTTATTTTACCTAGGTATTAAGTAAATAATTATATCATAGCGAATAAATAAAATAATTGTAAAAGTAGAACTAGAATGGATTTTAATAAATATATACACGCAGTGGGAACTGGACCAAAAGGCAACAGAAATTTAAGCTTCGATGAATCAAAAGATATGATGGAACAAATTTTAAACCAATCTGTTCATAGTGAACAGATAGCTGCTTTTTTGCTTGGTTGGAGACTTAAACCTGAAACAACAGATGAATTTAAAGGGGCAGTAGAAGTTTGTGATTCATTTATAACAAATACTACAATAAAAAACTCTATAGAGCTTGGATACCCATTTGATGGGAAAGCAAAAAATCCATATATATTTCCATTAGTTGCAAAAGTTTTACAAAAATTTGAATTGAATATAGTTATTTGTGGAGATAAATTAACTCCGGCAAAAGGTGGAGTTACAGTTAAAGAGATTTGTTCAAGCATTGAACTAAATTCTAATGCTCACTATTTTGATCGTACAAATTTTTTTAAAGAGATGCATAATCTGAGTGAAATTAGAATGAGGTTAGGACTTCGTACAGGTTTAAACACTATTGAAAAACTTCCTCGTGTAGCAAATAGTGAATTTGCAATAACCGGAGTATTTCATAAGCCATATGTTAAAAAATATATAGAAATTTTTGCTCACAGATATAAAAGATTTGCTCTGATTCAAGGAAATGAAGGAACTCCTGAACTTTTCTCTAAATGTAGACTTTGGATAACAAATGATAATACTGTTGAAGAGTTTAAAATCAATCCTGAATTTTACGGTATAAACTATACAAAGTCTAAAGAAACAATATCTTTAGAAGAGTCTATAAATCAGTTAAATAATCCATCAAATGAGTATCTAAAATTAGCAAAGCTAAATGCTGCTGTTTATATGTTTATAGCGGATAAAGCTAAAAGTATTGATGAAGCATTTGAAAAATTAAACTAAATGGATAAGTTCTCAAACCATGTAAAAAATATTTTACATGGCTTTTTTTTAACAATTGGTACAACAATTGCTGAACCCTCAACAATTCTACCTCTTATTGTAAATTACTTTGGTGGTAGCTCACTTCTTGTAGGTTTTTTTGCGGCTCTTCTCCGTGGTGGTGCAGTTGTAGTACAACTTTTTGCAGCTTTTCATGCACAAACCTACCAGCTAATGTTGCCATATCTTCGTCGTGTATTTTTTATACGCTTTTTATCATGGTTTTTTATCGGTATTTGTATTATTCTTTTTGGTGAAAATCATCCAAATATAACTCTAGCTTCAATTGGTATTGGTCTATTTATATTCTCTTTTTCTGCTGGTTTTGCAGCAATATACTTTAGAGATATTATGGGTAAAATATTTTCACATAAATTTCGTGGTAAAACTATGGCATATCGCCAATTTTTCTCTGCTGTTGGTGGTTTAGTTAGTGGAGCATTAGCTGCTTGGATACTAGAATCTTTTGAAGCACCACAGAGTTATGGATATCTTTTTATAATTAGTTCATTTATTATGGGTTTTGGCTATTTAGCTTTCTCTTTAATTGATGAACCCATTAAAGAGGAAGTGTCTAAAAAGGAGAAGACATTTAAGAAATTTTTGCATAACTCACATAAATTATTAATAGCTGATCGTGATTTACAAACACAAATAAAAACTTTTCTCTTAGCTTATGGATATCTCATTGCACTACCATTTATCATACTTGACGCACAACAAAAAATAGACTTAGATGGTGTAGCAATCGGTTCTCTAATTACAACTCAAATGGTTGGAGCGATGCTTAGTAATTTTTTATGGGGAAAACTTAGTGGAAGTGGGCTAAATAGATTAACAACACAAATTTCAATCTCCATGCAAATTATTGCTGTTATTTTAGCATTTAATGCATCTTCTCTTTATGAGTATATGATTATCTTTTTTTTAGTTGGTGGAGCTATCGACGGAAATAGAATTGCATCTGGCAATCTCATACTAAAATTAGCACCAGCAAATAAAAGACCTGTTTATATAGCTCTTCAAATGAATATTGTATCTTTGGGGATGTTTTTCTCAATTTTAGGAGGGGTGGTTCTACACTTTTTAAACTATAATATTCTTTATAGCAGCGCAATAGCTATTTTGCTTTTTGCGCTCTATTTCTCTTTTAAACTTAGAGATTAAATTCCATAAAAAGTTTCAACAAAAATTCTTTCTGCTTCTGTTTCTAGAAAAATTCTTGCAACTGTTTGGTTATTTTCACCTTTTATTAAAACGTCATTATTTTCAATACTAAGATATTCTTTGCCCCACTTTTGTTCAAGTTCATCAAGTCTGTGAAAAACTTCTTTAGCACTAGGACTCTCTTTTTCCCCTGTTCTTTTATCAATTATGTATAAACCACCAATTTTTTTCTCCAAAATATAAGGAGTATATACTTTTATAGCCTCATATATACGTGCTTCTTTTGTATCAGGCATTGCTCGTTGTAAAGAAACAACCCCTAAAATTAAAAATGCTGTAAAAAACCCAAAGATCAACGCTTTTTTTATGTTCATTTACTACTCCAACTGTTTATATAGTCTTGTGCTTTTTTATCAAGCATTTTCATTCTCTCTTTACCTTTTGGTAAAGTTTTTCTTAAATTTTTCATCTCTACTAAAAATTCACTTATCCCTGTTGGAATTAAATTTTGCAGATATATTCTTAAATGTTTTGCCATAGCAGGAGATGCTCCAGATGTTGAAATAGCAACAGTCAAATCATCTTTTTTTACATAAGATGGAAAAATGAAATCACAATAATCTACAGAATCAACTGAATTACATAAACAATTATATTGCTTAGACTCAGCAAATATTTCCGCTTGAAGAGGAATATCATCAACTGCTACAATAACAATAGTATAATCTTTTATATCCCCAGTTTTGTATGCTCTTTTCTCAAAGTGTAGATTATTTTCATTTATCATTTTACTCATCTCTTCTGATAAATCTAGCGATATTACAGTTATATTTAAAGTAAAATCTAGAAGATGCTCCAACTTTTCATGTGCAATATATCCGCCACCAACTATTAAAATTTTTTTATTATTTAATTTTAAAAATGCAGGAAAATAGCTCAATTGTTCTCTTTTAGTAATTTATTTATGACATAATATCATAGTTTTTTAAAATCTTTTATTGATAAGTATCAACTTAAATTTAGTTAAATTAGATTACAATCGACAAAATCAAAAAAAATGAATGGACCATTGCATATAATGAAAGATGAAATATTATCAAGAATTCAAAAAAAATTTCCTTTAGTGGCAAAGCCATTTAAAGCAATAGCAGATGAATTAAATATGAATGAAGATGAAGTTCTTTCTATTTTACAAGAACAAAAGAAAAACAAAATTATTCGCCAAACATCGGCGATTTTTGATACTAAAAGGTTGGGATATATCTCATCTTTAGTAGCATTTAAAATTTCTGAAGATAAAATAGACACCGCAGTAACGATTATAAACTCACATCCTGGAATTTCGCATAATTATGAGAGAAATCATGATTTTAATATTTGGTTTACCCTAGGCGTTGCACCTGATTCTAAATTGGGTTTAGAAAATACCTTAGAAATTTTAGCAAAAGAGACAGAAGCAGAAGACTATATTATGCTTCCAACCTTAAAATTGTTTAAAATAAATGTTAAATTAAATACAACTGGAAAAGATGAAAAAAAAGAAAAAGTTAAAAAAGTTATCCATACAAATATAGAGATGACTCCTCTGCATCATGCAATTGTAAAGCGTGCTCAGTACGATATAGATATGGTGAGTGAGCCATTTAAAAATATTATTGATGAACTTGACATTGATTATGATACATTTTTCTCTATTTTAAAAGAGCTTCAAGAAGCTGGTGTTATGAGAAGATTTGCATCAATTTTAAACCATAGAAAAGCAGGATTTTCTGCAAATGCAATGGTTGTTTGGGATATTGAAGAGGGTGAAAAAGGTGAATCAATTGGAGAAAATGCAGCTACATTTTCTGCCGTTTCTCACTGTTATCTTCGTCCAAAATATGAAAACTGGCCATTTAACCTTTTTACAATGGTTCATGGTAAAACTAAAGAAGAAACAAACGGTATAATTGCAGATATGGCAAAAGAAATTGATTCAAAAAATCATATACCTCTTTATAGTTCAAGAGAATTTAAAAAAGTACGAATAGAGTACTTTACACCTGCTTTTGAAGCTTGGGAAGAAAAATACATTAAATATAAAGAGAGTTAAAATGGAACGTTTTATAGAATTAGAATTAGCATTTATGGTCGTTGGTGCATTTTTTCTAGCAATTACTGCATTTGTAACATCAAGAGATTTTGTACCAAAAGGATCTTTTAAAACGGGAATGTCCGTAGTTGGTGGTTTTGTTGTATTTATGATACTAACACACTACTATGTGACAACATCTAGAATAGCAGAAGTAAAAGAAAGCTTTTATGAAGGTGAAATTATAATTTGTGAAAATAAAATGCGTCGTACTATTGCAAGATCTGTTTTATTGTCTCTAAAGCTCGGTTGGGATACAGAGGGTGATCTCTTTACAAATCCTAATTATGAAAGAGACTTTCACATATCTAGATGTCTTAAATGGATTGGTAATGAAGAACAAATTGAAAGTGAAAAAAATGATAGATTTGATCTTGACAAGGAAAAGGTGTAAATCATGAAAACGCTAAAGCGTTATGGACTTGCACTATTTTTTCTCCTTGTTGTTGTTGGGTTAATGAAGCTTGGAACTATGGGTGCAAAAAGTTTTAGCGACAAAATGGTTAGAGATGCAAATATACAAGACGTGCAAAATGTTGAAGGCGCAAGTAATTCTAAAAGGGGTATTTTTTAAAATGGGTTTAACAATAGTAATAATATCAGCAATAATTGTTTCTTTAATCTTTCACTTTATAGGTGTTTATATAAATGCAAAAAAAGCTATTTGGTCTATGCTTGTTTTTATGTGGGTTATAACAATTGGCATAGCAATGAATGAGATTAAGCCAGGCGGATATAAAGATATAGAGAAAATGAAAGGTCAATATGCAGATACTGATGCACTAATAGATGAAGCTATGCCAAAAATTTCACTTTATGAGATGTTAAGTATTAAAAAAAGCTACTTTACAAATAATTCTAAATGATAAATGTCTAAAAAAATTGGAATTATTGGTTGTGGTTGGCTTGGTAAACCTCTCTATGAAGAACTATCTAAAAGTTTTTTAATAGAATGTTTCTCTCGTGATTCAACTAGTGATACTTCATCTTTTTGGCAGAGTGATACTATAATAATTGCTATAAATACTAAAAACAACTACTTACAAACACTTCAAAAAATTGCACAATTAACTAAACCTGTATGTAATTTAATTTTAATGAGTTCAACTTCTGTTTACAGAGGGTTTGACAAAAAGATTGACGAGAGCGTAAAGATAACAAAAATTGCTCTTCAAAGAGAAGCAGAAGAGTTATTAGTAAATCTAAAAGATAATACTCTCATACTTCGTTTAGGTGGTCTTATGGGTGAAGACAGAGTTGCTGGAAGATGGAAGGTTACCTCTACTTTTAGTGATGGGATGGTTAACTATATTCACAGAGATGATGTTATAAATATGACAAAAAAAATAATTGAAGAGAACATTACATGTGGAACTTATAATCTTGTAGCACCAGCACATCCTTTGCGTTCAGAAGTTCATAAAAAAAATAGAGAGGCTCTTGGTCTTGAACTTGGAGAGTTTAAAGGAATGACAAAAAGAGAGGTTGCCTCAGAAGCTATTGTTAAAAAACTAAACTATACTTTTTTACATCCAAATCCATTAGAGTTTTGGAATTAATTACTTTTAGCTAAAGTTGCAAAATCAATCTCTTCTTGCTTCTTTTCATCAATTTTTTTATCATCTTCAAAGTTACCACTACTAAAGATAATACTATCACTTACATTTATAATACACCCTTTCATGCCAGGTATACACTCTTTTTTTAGAAGTTTACAGTAACCTTTATGATCATGTTGACATGTCCAACCCATAGATTAGAATCCTTTAGTTTATTAGTATCAAAATTATAGTACAATTTTTCAATAAAACTCATAAGCAAGAGAGTAGATATGCAGTATAAGCAATTAGATAAAACAAGTGTAATTGATTATCTTAAAAATGTAAAAGAGGTTATGAATTTTTTTTCATCAGAGGATATAGAAGCTGATGAAATAGGTGATGGAAATTTAAACTATGTATACATAGTTAAGTCAATTGAAAATCCTTTAAAAGCTTTGATAATAAAACAAGCTGTTCCTTATCTAAGATGCGTTGGAGAAGAGTTTCCTCTTGATCGTAAAAGAATGACTTTTGAGATAAGAGCACTTAAAAAATTCTACAATATATTCCCTAGTTTTGTACCAAAAATATATCACTCAAATGAAGATATGAGCTTGGTTGTGATGGAGTATTTATCTAATCATATAATTATGAGAAGAGGTTTAATTAATAAAATAAAGTATCTAAACTTTTCTGAGCATATCTCAACATATATGGCATCTACACTTTTTTACACTTCATCTCTTTCATTAAATAGTAGTGATAAAAGGAAATTAGTAGATAAGTTTAACTCTAACTACGAACTTTGTAAACTAACAGAGGATTTAGTATTTAGTTTCCCTTTTATGGAGCATGAGACTAATGATAATGAAAATACAAAAGACAACCCACTCTCAGCTAAGCTTTTTTCTGATGCAGAATTTAAAGAAAGAGTATTATGCTTAAAGTACAAATTTATGACTCAAAGTGATGCCCTCTTACATGGTGATTTACATACTGGCTCTATTATGATTAACAAAGATGAGACTTATGTCATTGATCCTGAGTTTGCATTTGTGGGTCCCTTTGGTTTTGATGTTGGTGCACTTTTAGCAAATCTAGTAAATAATTATATCCATCACTGTATTGTTACAAAAGATGAAGAGTTTAAAGAATGGTTACTTCAAACTATAAAAGAAACTCTTGATAAATTTAACCAAAAGTTTTTAAAATTTTGGAGTGAGTGTAATGATTCTGCTCTTTTAGTAGAGGGTTATCTTAATGATGAATCTCTTAAAAATTATAAAAATAGATTTATTAAAAATATACTAAAAGATAGTGTTGGATTTGCTGGATGCAAAATGGCAAGAAGAATTTTTGGTGTTGCTGGTGTTGAAGAGATTCGTGGAATAAAAGATGCAACTTTAAGAGATGAAGCAGAAACTCTATCTTTAAAAATCGCAAGAGAATTTATAATGAAGTATGACAAAATTAACAGTAGTGATGAGATAGTGGAGATTATAAAAAATGCATGGTAAATACAAGGCCTTATGGTTAAATGATGATGGGTTTTTAGAAGTAATAGACCAAAAGAAACTTCCCTTTGAATATGAGACAATAGTGCTTAAAACAACTGATGAAATTGTTCTTGCCATAAAAGATATGACTGTTCGTGGAGCAGGGGTTATTGGAAGTGTAGCAGCTTTTGGTATATACATAGCTTGTTTGGAAAACCAAAACAATTATGCAGATCTTTTAGTAAAAGCCAAACAGATAAGAGAGTCTCGCCCGACGGCAGTAAACCTTATGTGGGCAGTTGATAAGATGTTAAACCTTTTAAAAAATTCAGAAAACTTAGTAGATGACGCAAAAGCATATGCCATAAAACTAAATGATGAAGAGGCTCTTGAAAGCCAAAAAATAGCAAAATATGGTTGTGATATTATAGAGAATATTTTAAAACAAAAAAACAAAAAAACTATTAATATTTTAACCCACTGTAATGCTGGATGGTTAGCTGTAATAGATGAGGGAACAGCACTAGCACCAATATATGAAGCTAAAAAAAGGGGAATAGATGTTCATGTATGGGTTGATGAAACAAGGCCTAGAAATCAAGGAGCCTCACTTACTGCATGGGAACTTACTGAAAGTGATGTAAAACATACTATCATTGCGGATAATACTGGTGGTCACTTAATGCAAAGTGGCATGGTAGATATGGTAATAACTGGAGCAGATAGAGTTAGTGCAAATGGTGATGTAGCAAATAAAATAGGAACTTACTTAAAAGCACTTGCCGCAAAAGATAACGATATACCTTTTTATGTAGCTATTCCAGCTTCAACTTTTGACTTTAATATAAAAGATGGTGTGAAAGATAT
Source organism: Sulfurimonas sp. (assembly GCA_021648465.1). GTDB lineage: Bacteria > Campylobacterota > Campylobacteria > Campylobacterales > Sulfurimonadaceae > Sulfurimonas. The sequence continues at coordinate 14,341 of JAKISR010000043.1, forward strand.
CCCCATAGAGCTTAGAAGTGAGAATGAAGTTAAATATATAAAAGGTATAGATAATAACGGAGTAATTCGTGAAGTTCTAATCACTCCAAAAGACTCACCTGCGGTTAACTACGGTTTTGATGTAACACCAGCAAGGCTTGTAACAGGACTTATAACAAACAAAGGTGTTTGCGAAGCAGATTTTGATAAAATACAAGAAAAATTTAATAAGCAATAGATTAAACATAAAGCAAAAAAATACTTATACAAAAAGAGAGAAAATGACAAGTTTATATAACAACAAGGAAGCAAGTAAGTTTACAATAGATTTAGATTTAAGAGTTTATACATCAAGACTGCTAGGGCAAGATAGCTCTTTAGTTTTACATGGTGGTGGAAATACTTCTGTAAAGTCTACTGCTACTAATCTTTTTGGAGAGACTGAAGATATACTTTATGTAAAAGGTAGTGGTTGGGATTTAGCTACCATTGAGGCAGAAGGATTTGCTCCTGTTAAGATGAACATGCTACTTAAGATGGCAGAGTTAAAAGAATTAAAAGATCCTGATATGGTTAAGTACCAAAGACTTGCTATGACAAATCCATCAGCTCCAAATCCATCAGTTGAAGCGATACTTCATGCTATTATCCCTTTTAAATTTGTTGATCACACTCATACTGATGCTATTGTAACTATCACAAATACAGATAATGGAGAGGATAAAATAAAAGAGCTTTATGGTGATAAAGTTCTTATCATCCCTTATATAATGCCAGGGTTTGTTCTTGCAAAATTGATTTATAATATGACTAGAGATATTGATTGGTCTAAGCTAGAGGGAATGATTCTTATGAATCATGGTCTTTTTACTTTTAATGATAATGCTAAAAAATCTTATGAAAAAACTATAGAATTAGTTGATAAGGCTGAAAAATATTTAGCAGAAAAAGGTGCTATTTTAGACATTAAAGAAAGTGACTCAAACATAGAGCTTTTAAAGTTAGCAAAGATTAGAGCTGAGGTGTCAAAACTAAAAGGTAAAGCAACTATATCTATACTAAACGATTCTAGTGAAGCTATACATTTCTCACAACAAAACTTACAAAAAATTGCTACTCAAGGTCCACTTACACCCGATCATGTAATTAGAACTAAAAGAGTTCCAGCTATTTTAGGAGATGACTTTAAAACTGATTTAGCAAACTATGTAAAAGAATATAAAAAGTATTTTCAAAACAATAAAACAAACGAGGTTTTACTAAATCCTGCTCCAAATTTTGCTATTTTAAGCGGAAATGGAACTCTCTCTTTTGGTGGAAATGCTAAAGAAGCAAATATTATAAAAGATATAAATAATCATACTTTCGAAGCTATTTTAAAAGCTGAAAAATTGGGTGGTTACAAAGCTTTAAGTGCTACGAATATATTTGAAGTGGAGTATTGGTCGCTTGAACAAGCAAAACTTAAAAAAGGTGGTAATTCTCCTGAATTTAATGGAAAAGTAGCTTTAGTAACTGGTGCTGCAAGTGGGATAGGATGTGCGATAGCAAAAATGCTAAACTCTCGCGGTGCAGCTATTGTGGCACTTGATATCAATCCAGAAGTGGAATCTATTTTTTGTAAGAAAGATGCTATTGGTATAAAGTGTGATTTAACATCAAGTGAAGATATCAAAAATGCTGTATACAAAGCAGTTAAGAGTTTTGGTGGGATTGATATAGTTGTAAGTAATGCTGGTATTTTTACGCCAAGTGAGAATCTTGATGTACTAAGTGATGATAACTGGCAGAAAAGTATAGATATCAACCTCACTTCACATCAAAAACTCATAAAGTATACAGCTCCATTTTTAAAGTTAGGAATTGATAGTGCAATAGTAATGGTGGCTTCTAAAAACTTTCCAGCTCCTGGAAAAGGTGCGGCGGCTTATTCAGTTGCAAAGGCTGGTCAAACACAATTAGCGAGAATAGCCGCTCTTGAGTTAGGTGAATTTGGTGTAAGAGTAAATACACTTCATCCTCACGCAGTATTTGATACAGCTATTTGGACTGATGAGGTTTTAACAAATCGTGCTAAAGCTTATAATATGAGTGTACAAGAGTATAAAACAAACAATGTACTTATAACAGAGATAAAATCAGATGATGTTGCGGAATTAGTATGTGCCATGGCAGGAAAACCATTTGCTAAAACTACTGGTTCTCAAGTTGCTATAGATGGTGGAAGTGACAGAATAATCTAAGCACTTCTAATAAAAAATTTGTACTTTTTTAGGATATCTTATAGAGTATTTGTATTCTAATACTCTACTTGCTTCTGGGTCAAGTGATATAAATAATTCTAGTTTCCC
>JAKISR010000044.1 GCA_021648465.1 Sulfurimonas sp.
TATATTCCTCTTTATCAATCATACTTACTCCAAATATTTATTTGAAGCTATAGTATCTTTTTTACTTAATAAAGTGGTGCACTTTTAGTTTGCACTACTGGTGTATTTTACCTTTGCACTTGACAATCATAATAGATATTTGCTTCCTTTACTACACTAACATTTTTAAAGCCTGACATTAAGCTCCTTTTTTACAAAATTATGTTTGAATTATATATTATTAGAACAAAAGGATATCTTATGCAAAAATATATATGTACTATGTGTGATTATGTTTACGACCCTGAAATTGGTGACCCAGATAATGGAATAAAACCAGGTACTGCTTTTGAAGGCCTACCAGATGATTGGACCTGTCCCGATTGTGGTGAAGAAAAAGAAGAGTTTGAAAAAGAAGACTAACAAAGTTTTGGCTCTGTTAGCCATGCTTGAATAAGCTATAAGATGTGAGGCGAAACTTTGCAGTAGTACTTAAGTACTTCAAAAAGTTTCAACGAAGCAGATTATAACTTATTCCCAGTCTAGTAGTCTTTGTTGACCTTCTAGACCTCTAATGTGAGTAACATCTTGACTCACTTCTATAACACCTTTATATTCACCCTCATCATTTCTAATTGCAAAATAACGAATGTGAATGAACTTACCTTTAAATGTTATCCAAAACTCAGCTTCATCTCTACGACCTGCTTTAAACTCACGAAGAATCATAAGAACTTGATCTACTGACTTTGGAGGGTGACAGAATTTAACTTCACGACCGATAATTCCAGCACTTCTTGGAAATACTCTATCTTCACCACGGTTATAAAAGATAACGATATCATTTTCATCAACATAAGTGATATCAACAGGCATAAACTTTAGTAACCAGTTAATCTGCTCTGGTAACATGTGACCCTGTTCTAAATCTATCCTACCCTCAAGTGAAAATGGAAGATTTCTTTTTTTAGTGTCTTGTGATGGGTGAATATATTCATTGTCTTCATGTGTAGGATAAGCAGTCGGAGCTTCATCGAACATCCAACCTATCTCTTCATCCCCATCTCTCATATCTTTCCAGTCATCCTCACTTAACATCTCTAATGCTCTTGGAAGAAGTCTACCTTCTTCAACTTGCATGATATGCTCTAGGTTGTGGAAAAGATTTTGTAGTACCATCATTAATGACTGAAGTTCATTAGTCTCTACTAAACCTCTAGCCTGTTTAAATATAGCACGAATATCATCATGAAAAGCCCACATATTTTGACTAGGACTTGTCCAACCATATTTCTCAAGATATGGAAAAAGTTGATTTTCTTTTCTTGCAAAGTGAAGCTCTACTCTACATAATCTCGTAAATTTTTCTTTAAACTCTTCATAGTTTTTTTGAATATCAATGCTGTTAATACTAGCCATCAATCCACGAATCAGTTGATTCTCTTCTAAATATACTTTCGCTGGGTGACCATCAGGTAAATTGTTCATATATTGCCTTATTAATTTAGTGGCGGATTATACTCTGATTATGGTTTTTGGCATTTGATATAAAGCAAGATAAGAGATTGTTATTTTTCGCTTAAGGAACATTATATTTTTTTAATGGGATATATAACAATTAACACACATAATGTTTAAATAACGGCTAAAAAAGTATATAACACACATTTTTTTCTTAAGTTTCAATCTATAAATATTTAAAGCAAATGATATAAAATGGACTTAGCTCCCATTTTTAGGTAAACTTACCAAAATTAAATAGAACACTTTTTGTGATAGTTAATTAGCATATATAGTGCTAAATGAATAAAGTGTTCGTTGAATAAATAGTTGCATGTTCCCGCGAAGTGGAAACATGCAACGGCTGGGGCTGAACTCTAAACGAGTCCCCCGCCGTTAGATGTTTAATCATTACTTTCATCACTAGTCTCGGAAAATAAAGGTAAATATGATGGATACAGGAAAATTTTATGATGTTGTTTACAGTCGAAGGTACGACATCGAATATGAGAGTTGCGTTAAATGTATTAAAAAAACGCCTAAGTCATATCGTATAGAAAGAGCTGATGGTACAACCTTTTTAGTACCGCAAGACTCTATTCTGGAGCGAAAAGAAGTATCTCCGTTTAAAAACACCTAACAAAACCTTGGAGAGAAGTTTCCGCCTTAAAAACTCATAAAATATATTAAGTCTACCTCATAATACCGTCCTTGATGCTTAAGTGATTTAGATATTTTATTGGGTCATATTTTTCATCATTTTTATATAACGAATGAGCCAGTAAAATTATCTTTCTCATAATAGCTATTTGAGCTAAACTTTTACATTTTTCTCTTGCCAAAAGTTTATCATAATGATATTTCATCTCTTCATTTCTAACAACTGCTGTCATTACAGGCATAAATAATATACTTCTAACTAAAGACATCCCTTGCTTTGATATTTTCGCTTTTTTTTTGAGTGATGTACCAGATTCTCTATGTATAGGATCAAGTCCACAAAGAGCTGTAATATGTTGCCTTGAAGCATTTGGGTATCTAAGAAAAAGATATAGTAAAATGATGGCACTTTTTTCACCAACACTATTGATAGAAAAAATATTATCGTAAGCTTTTTTATAGGTGTCATTATCTTTAATAATTTGTAATATCTTTTCAATTAAAGTACTTTGTTCTTTTTTTAAACTCTTTATTTTTTGCTCTAATTTTTTTAAAACATAGCTATCTTCATTGTTGTATTTAGCTACTTCACGATAATTAGAATGTCTATTTTCTTCTTTGATTAATGATTGGTAGTATTTCATTAAAGAACGTATTTGATGGGCTTTATCATCTCTGTATGGTACTTTTATATCTTTTGGTTTTGCTAACATACTCATGCGTGACAACATTCTTGCATCAACTTTATCTGTCTTACTTCTATTTTTTATTGTCTTTGCGAATGATGCACTTTGTACAGCTCCTACTTTAAAGCATTTGATATTTTGTTTTTGAGAAAAAGTTTCTAAAATTGTTGAATAACTACCAGTTGATTCATAAATAAATACTACATCTTCTATTTCTTTTTTTTAAGTCTTTTTTAGCTTTGAATATAAGTTTTTTAATGCTGTTGGTGTGTTACTGATTTCAATATCTATTTTTCCATCTGGGATGTAAACTTGTAGTGTTGCTTTTGCAATATCTATTCCGATATAATTGTTTATGAGAACCTCCATTAAGTGAAGAGTTCGGTAGCACAGACTTCTTGTTTGTGTGATATGTACACTAAACTATACTTTTACTTGTAAATTTAGTCTGGCTTACTACCGACTCTGTTTCCACTCAAGCTATTGGCTTAGTTTTTCAACTTCTCTACAGACTCATTTTGCATTATTAGCAAAACGGTTTCATAATTTGAACCTCAAAATACACAACCGTACTCTTATGATATAATTGTACTATACTTGAGCGGTTTTGTATGATACAAATAAGTAGCCTAGCGGGAAAACTATTTCTCAAGTTGCAACGTTAGTAGAGCATTGAAGTATAAATTCGCATTAAAACTATTTAATTCAAATTTAGCTAAAATCTATAAAATAATTAAGAAAGTTTATATTGAGAGAATCATTAAAAAATTTAATTGATAAAATAATAATTTATAAATATTCACTTCCAAATAATATATAGAAATATTTAAACAAATAACATCATAATTTACTTCTTCAGCCTAACTCTCTGAGAGTGAGTAATAGCAACAGCTATGGCATCCGTAATATCTAAAGATTTTATCTCTTTTTTTATGTTTAAAAGTCTTTTTACCATAAAAGCAACTTGCTCTTTTTGAGCTTTAGCTTTTCCTGTTAGTGCTTTTTTTACTTGTAAGGCTGTGTATTCACTAAATCCTCCAAATTGTTGAAGAATTGTGAGCATAATTGCTCCGCGAAATTGTGCTAGTTTTATGGTAGTTGCTGGGTTGTGTGCGTAGAAAATATCTTCCATAGCAACTTCATCTATTTTATGATTTTTAAATATAGACTCAAATGCTTCAACCATTTGTGGGATTTGAAACTGTAACTCATCAGCTTTTATCTTTATAAGACCCGCTTCTTCAAGTGCTATCTTTCCTCTTTCTAAGGATATAAGTGCATAGCCCATATTTCTAGTTCCTGGATCTATTCCTAAAATTATCATTATTTAGTTTATAAATTCTTCACTATCATCATCCCAAGAGGTAAATGCAGCCATCGTTAGTAATAATAAAATACCAACAACAAGTGAGCTTATATATACTGTTACTTCATTTATAATTTCTACTCTTTTAATAATTGCATAAAAAACAAAAGTTAATGTAAATAAAAGCATTCCTTTAAGTATTATCTCTTTTTCAATTATTCTCATCATTAAACAAACAATACACAATGATAAAACAAATAAAATTATTCCAGATACAATATCTATATTTGGCATAAAACTTTTTACAAAATCGACTACCATAAACATTGTAATAAATATAAATTCTGCCATATTTTCCATTTAGCACTCCATACATCTAGTTTTATTTGTTAAAGCAAACTTAATACCAATATTAAATTTTAAAATTAATTTAGTTATTCACATATTCACATTTAAGTTATTCACATACATTTAACTATATTTATGCAAAAAATTGATAGTATTTGCATATGAAAAGTATAAAATAAAGCAAATTTCTTTACTTTATTAGCTTTACAACCGCAAACGATGTTCGAAGAATCGTTGAGGACAAACAGTTTAAAGGTTTTATGTGAATATAGGTCAAGAAGTTTTAGCATTATTAAAAGAGGAAATAAAAGAGATTGAATATAATAGATACATAAAAAATTTAGTTTATGATGCAAAAAGATCTACTACTGATTTAGCTATTTTTTATGCTCCAAATGCTTTAGTATCTAACTGGATAAAAAGTAAATATACAGATAAAATCAAACATCTTTTTGAAATAAAAAATAATCCTAAAGTTAATGTCAAAATTACTCTAAAAAACTCTGCTTTTAAAACAAAAAAACAAAAAATTGAGCAAAAAACTCAAATACATTCACTTTTAAATCCTTCTCATACATTTAATAATTTTATGGTTGGTGGATCAAATCAATTTGCATACTCCGCTGTTAAAAGTGTAAGTGAAAAAGCTGGTGAACTTTATAACCCACTTTTTATTTATGGTGGTGTTGGTCTTGGTAAAACTCACCTTATGCAAGCGGCTGGTAATATTTTTCAAAATCAAGAAAAAATAGTTATATATACTACAGTTGAGCAATTTTTAAATGATTTTATACGTCATGTTAGAAACAAAACTATGGATAGATTTCAAGAAAAATATCGTCAATGTGATGTTCTTCTTATAGATGATATTCAATTTTTAAGCAATAAAGAAGGTATTCAAGAGGAATTTTTCCATACTTTTGAGGCTCTTAAAGGAGCTGGTAAACAAATAATTCTTACAGCTGATCAACATCCTAAAAAAATAGCAGGATTAAAAGAAAGACTTCAAAGTAGGTTTGAGCATGGTTTAGTTGCTGATATTCAACCTCCAGAATTAGAAACAAAAATAGCAATTATCAAAAATAAATGTGAAATTAATAAAGTTGTACTTACTAATGATATTATTAACTATATTGCAACGGTTATAGAGAATAATGTTAGAGAAATAGAAGGGATATTATCAAAACTTCATGCTTATTCTCAACTTATGCATGTAGATATTGATTTAGAGTTTGTAAAAAATGTACTAAAAGATCAAATTCAAGAAAATCGTGCAAATTTGACTCTTGATATTATCACTAAAAGTGTTGCAAAAAATTTAAATATAAAACCTAGTGAAATTTGTTCAAAAGGAAGAAGTAAAAATTTAGTTTATGCTAGAAGAATTTCTATTTATCTTTGTCGTGAACTTACTCAAAACACTATGCCTCAACTTGCTCAATACTTTGGCATGAAAGACCATACAGCCATTAGTCATACTCTTAAAAAAATAAATTTTCTATTAGAAAATGATGAAGATTTTAAAGTAAAAATAAAAGAATTAACAAATAAAATAACTTCATTATCTTAAAAATGCAAAAAAATACTAAAAAAAAGATATACTTATATATGTGAAGAGTTGTGAATATAACTGGTGTAGTTCATCACATCTAAACAACTCTTAAATAGGAGGTAAAACAGTGATATTCACAAATTCACTTCCCCCTACTACTAATACTATAATTTTATAATATAAACAGGAAATTCGTTATGAAAATAATAATACAAAAATCTATAATAGAAAATATTTTAATTCATGCTCAATCATTTTTAGAAAAAAAAGATACTTCACAAATTACATCCCATGTTTTTATGAATGTTTCTAACTCTAATTTAACTCTAAAAGCAACTGATTATGAGATAGGTTTTTTAGTGTCTACTGATAATTTACATATTATTGGTAATGGTTGTGTCACTTCTAATGGTAAAAAATTATTAGATATTATTAGAATTTTAAAAGACGGTGAAATTTCTTTAGAAGTTAAAAACGATATGTTATATATTTCTCAATCTTTTTCTAATTTTAAATTACCAACTTTTTCTTATACTGAATTTCCTGAATTTCCTTCTTATGAAGGTAAAGCTCGTATATCTATTGATTCCCACTCACTTATAGAATCTCTTAAAAAAATAACACCTTCTATTGATACAAATAATCCTAAATTTGAATTAAATGGTGCTCTTATCGACATTAAAAAAGACCATATAAATTTTGCTTCTACTGATACAAGAAGATTAGCAGTTGTAAGTATTAAAAATGCAAGTGATAAAGAACTCTCTATTATAGTTCCAAAAAAAGCTATTGTAGAAATTCAAAAACTATTTTTTGATGATATAGAATTATATTATGATGAAACAAATTTAATAATTCATTCAAGCCAGTATACATTTTTTACAAAACTTATAAATGGTAAATTTCCTGAATATTCAAGAATTATTCCTAAAAATATATCAAATAATTTAACACTTCCTAAAGCACTTATGATAGAGTCTATAAAACAGATAACAACTATATCAACAGATGTTAAAATAACTTTTTTAAATAATTTAATTAGTTTTGAGTCATTGAGTGATGATAATATTGAAGCAAAAACAGAAATAAATTTTCCAACAGGTTTTACTGATCCGTTTATAATAGCAATAAATTCAAAATATCTTTTAGATTTTTTAAATATAATAAATTCTTCAGAATTTAATTTAGGTCTCAATGAAGGAAATTTACCATTTATATTAAATGAAGATAATTTTCAAACAGTTGTAATGCCAATAGTTATATAATTATATTTATAAATAAAATTACTTTTTTAGAGTAGTTTTATCCTCACTTTTTCACAATAATTATAATAAAACTTTTTTTTAGTAAATATTAGATAAAATATCTTAAATCATATAAATATGCTATATTTAATTAAAATTATATAAAAGATAAATGGAGAGTTTAATGGAAAATTACGGTGCTAATAATATTAAGGTTCTTAAAGGACTTGAAGCTGTTCGAAAAAGACCAGGTATGTATATTGGAGATACTGGTCATAGAGGCTTACATCATTTAGTTTATGAAGTAATTGATAACTCTATTGATGAAGCAATGGCAGGTCATTGTGATATTATAAATATAACTTTAACAAAAAATGGAACTTGCAAAGTATCTGATAATGGTCGTGGTATTCCTACAGGTATGCATCCAACAGAAGGTATGAGTGCAGCAACTGTTGTTTTAACAGTACTTCATGCTGGTGGTAAATTTGATAAAGATACTTATAAAGTATCTGGTGGTCTTCATGGTGTTGGTGTTTCTGTTGTAAATGCACTATCAAGTGATCTTAAAATGACTATTTATAGAGATGGAGAAATTAATGAGCAAAACTTTAAAGATGGTATTCCACAAGAAGCTTTAGCAGTTATAGGAAAAACTCGTAAAACTGGTACAACTATAGAATTTGCTCCAGATGCAAGTATTTTTACTGAAATAACTACTTTTGAATATGAGTTTCTTTCACGCCGTTTTAAGGAGCTAGCATATTTAAATCCTTTTATAACTATCATTTTTAAAGACGAAAGAACAGATATTAGTGAAACTTATCATTTTAAAGGTGGTATAGCTCAATATGTTACTGATATGAATAAAAAAACTCAAGTAGCATCGGTTTTTTCATTTTCAGCAAAAATTGAAGATATAGAATTTGATGTAGCACTTATGTATAATGATGCATATGATGAAAAACTTGCATCTTTTGTAAATAATATTCGCACTCCAAATGGTGGAACACACGAAGCAGGTTTTCGTGCTGGTTTAACTCGTGTTATATCTAATTATAATTCTAAAAATGGCGCAGTAAAAGAAAAAGATGTAAAAATTTCTGGTGATGATGTAAGAGAAGGACTAATTGCTATAGTTTCTGTTCGTGTTCCAGAGCCTCAATTTGAAGGTCAAACAAAAGGAAAACTTGGAAATACTTATGTAAGACCATTAGTTCAAAGACAAACCTATGAACTTCTTTCTAAATACTTTGAAGAGAATCCAATAGAAGCAAAAGCAATTGTTTCAAAAGCTCTTATGGCTGCTCGTGGTCGTGAAGCTGCTAAAAAAGCAAGAGAATTAACTCGTAGAAAAGATTCTATGAGTGTTGGTACATTACCTGGTAAACTTGCTGATTGTCAAAGTAAAGATGCTTCTATTTGTGAACTATATTTGGTGGAAGGGGATTCTGCTGGAGGTTCAGCAAAAATGGGTCGTGATCGCGTTTTTCAAGCAATATTACCACTTAAAGGTAAGATTTTAAATGTTGAAAAAGCAAGACTTGAAAAAATTCTAAAATCTGATGAGATTACAAATATGATAACAGCAATGGGTTGCGGAATTGGTGAAGAATATAATGAAGAAAAACTTCGTTATCATAAAATTATCATCATGACAGATGCAGATGTTGATGGTTCTCATATTCAAACACTTCTTCTTACATTTTTCTTTAGACATTTTAAAAGTGTAGTTGAAAATGGTTACCTATATTTAGCTCAACCACCACTTTATCGCTATAAAAAAGGTAAAAAAGAGATTTATTTTAAAAATGATCGCGCAATGAATGATTTTCTTATTGACAATGGTATAGAATCTTTGGATGTAGATGGTGTTGGACATAATGATTTAGTATCTTACTTTAAAATGGTTGACCATTATAGAGTTTCACTTGAAGCATTAGAGCGTCGTTATGCTTTAGTTAATCTTATTCGTCACTTTATAGAGAACCCAGACTTAATAGGTCTTGATATGGATAAAATGTATACTGAGATTGAAAACTTTTTAATTAATATGGGTAATAATATTTTAACAAAAAGTATAACTGAAGACTCTATCCATGTTTTCGTTCAAACAAAAGATGGAATGGAAGAGTTACTTATAAATGATGAACTCTTTGGAGCACCTCACTTCAATGAAGCTTCATTTGTATATAGAAAAATTAAAGAATGGGATTTAAATTTTTCTGATGATGTTGTAGTTGAGTTAGAAAACATAAAGGAATATGCTAAAAAAGGTGCTTATATTCAACGTTATAAAGGTCTTGGTGAGATGAATCCTGATCAACTTTGGGAAACTACTATGACTCCTGAAAATCGTGTTCTTCTACAAATTAAAATTGAAGATGCAGAACTTGCTTCTGATACATTTACTCTATTTATGGGTGATGAAGTTGAACCTCGTCGTAACTATATAGAAACACACGCAAAAGATGTTAAACATCTTGATGTTTGATAAAAATTATTTTTTAAATATTTAAATGTTACTTCCACAAAAAAAAGAAAGAGAATATAGGTTTAAGTTAGCACTTAGAATGGTGCTTCCTATATTTGCCCTTGCTATAGCTTTAATCTCACACACCTTTTATTCAATTTCAGAAGGTTTAAACAACTCTTTTTATGTTGAAGTTATTTTAGTTTTAGTTTTTAGTATATATTTTATCTTATATCTTATATATAAAGGTTTTGATACTAAAATAACCGATGATGTTTCAAAAGTATTTACAAGAAAATATATATATAAATATCTTAAACAAGAAACACAAAACACTAAAGAATATACACTTTTATTAATTAGTGTTGATAACCTAAATAAAATAAATAATCGTTATGGTATGAAAAATGGAGATAAAATACTATATGAAGTTATAAAATGGATTGTTAAATATCTTGAAGAAAAAGGTATAAAAAATTTCCCTATAGGGCATGTAAAAGGTGGTGATTTTTTAATAGGATTAAATGGCAATAAAGATAAATATAAAACAATTATTGAATTAATGTATTTAAAAAGTGAAGAACTTAAAATAAATGATATAGAGATACAAATATCAGGTGCAGTAAATGATATAACACATTCAAAAGATATTAATTATCTTATAGAAAACCTTTTTGATCTTAAAAATAAAAATAAAAACTCTAAATCTATAGCAAATATTGATGATGATATGGATCCAAGTGATTTAGAATCTTTTGTGATAAATGCGATTAAAACAGAAAATATTATTGTTATGACGCAAGATGTTTTTCAAAATGATAACTATTATATAAAAGAGTGTTTCATAAAGTTAAAGATAGGTGAGAATAAGATTATTCATAAAAAGAAGTATATGAAAATTTTAGATAAATTAAGGTTGATGGTTGATTATGATTTGCTTGTTTTAAAAAACATTATACAAAAGTGTAATTATTCAAAAAAGGAAATTTTTGCTATATCAATATCACCAACTTCTGTAAGAAACGCATTTTTTTTTAGAGATATAAAAGGGCTTTTTGATAAAAATCCAAATGCCAAAAATAAAATTATATTTTTACTTGACGAGAATGAATATTATTCAAGAATTGACAAATATAACGCAACTTTACAATCATTAAGAGATATAGGAATTATTATAGCCATTGATAGACTAGGCGCTATTCATACAAGTTTTTTATATTTAAGAGATTTATATGTAGATATAGTGAGGTTTGATAGTTTTTACACAAAAGATATAAATAAAGAAAAACATAAAAATATAATTAGTGGATTTAATGTTATGGCACATGAAAAAGGTGTTAAAACATGGATAAAGATGGTTGAGAGTGAAGATATATATAATCTATCTAAAGAGCTTAAAATCGACTATATTCAAGGTAAATATTTAGCAGATTTACAAGCGAATAACTAAGGAATAAAAATGAAATATGGTGAAAAAATTGTTAATGAATTTGATGTAGAAAAAGATTTAGAAATTTGGCCAAACAAACATAAAAGAGATTACCTTATAAAGATGACTCTTCCTGAATTTTCTTGTCTTTGTCCTAGAAGCGGATATCCTGATTATGCAACCATATACTTAGAATATACACCAAATGAATGGGTTGTAGAGTTAAAAGCAATTAAGTTATATATAAATTCATTTAGAAATAAATATGTATCACATGAGAACTCTGCCAATGAAATATATGAAATACTTAATAGAAAATTAAAACCTAAATATATGAAAGTTGTAGCTGATTATAATCCTCGTGGTAATATTCATACTGTTATAGAGATAGATAGCTCAAAAATGGGTCGCTAAATAATTTTTTAACCATTTTTTTGCTTTAAGATAATTACTAAACTCACCTTTCATTTGAGCTTCATAAGCATTATTTAGAATTTTTGAAAACTCTAGTGATGGTTTAAATCCTAATTTTAAAATATTTTTACCTCTTAAAAGAGGGATTAGCTTTTTATTTAGTATATTTAATTTTATAGTTCTTTCTTTTATGCTATTTATAGTTTTATATATTTTGTTACCATAGATAGTTTGACATAAAATTAAAAGCTCTTCGATTTTAACTTCAGTTGCTAGTTTATAGAGTTCATAATTACTTAGTTTTATCTTGATTTTTTGGTGATTTTGTATTAAAGGTAGTACTCTTTTTAAAATATCTTTTTCATCACTTAATTTTTCTATAAACTCTATCGCATCATCTGTTTTATAGTTATGACAGAGTGTGGCTAACATTAATACTATGTTTGTTTTAGAATTTTTTGTTAATTTTATATTATCTAAAAGATAAATATTTTCACTATATATATCACCACCAAAGCTTTTTAATAATTTAAATCCAATAGATGGTTTTTTTGCTTTTAAAAATAGTTTTTGAATCTCACCAAAAATCCTCTCTTTTGGTAATTCATTAAGCATATTTTTATAAACCATTTTTTTACATAGTATTAAAAGATTGTTATCTATGTTTAATTCAAATCTTGCACAAAACCCTGCAGCTCTTAAAACTCTAAGGGGATCTTGTATAAAGCTCTTCTCATCTACCGCTTTTAAAATTTTATTTTTTAAATCAGCTACACCGTTAAATGGATCTAGTAGTTCTTTGTTTATAACATCATAACCTATAGAGTTAATAGTAAAATCTCGTCTAGAAGTTGCCGTTTTAAAATCTAAATTTGGATCAATAGTTACTTCAAAACCACGATGACCAGCATGAGTTTTATTGTCACTTCTCGGAAGTGAAAAGTCTAAATCATAATTTTTAAAAATTAATTTACAAACACCAAAACTTTTTCCAACACTACTAATATTTCCAAACTCTTTTAAAATATCTTCTAGTCTTTCAAATGATTTTATTCCATAAACCTCTATATCAATATCTTTTGAGCCTGTATTTAAAAGTGAGTCTCTTACAAATCCACCAACTATTATAATTTTTGAACTATAGTTTTGTAGTTTGTTAAAAATTTTATCTAATTCTTTTGGATACTTAATCATATCTTTACTTTATTACCTGTTGTGTAAATATTACTATAAGTATATCATTACTTTTACATTATTATAATATTTATTTGGGTATAATCGCGAAAATTTTTACCCTCAAGTTTTACTATTATTAATAAAACTTAATAAGGAAACAATATGCAAAAAATTAGAAATATTGCTGTTATTGCTCACGTTGACCATGGAAAAACTACATTGGTTGATGGGTTATTAGAGCAATCTGGTACATTTGGAGCCCATGAACATCATGATGAAAGAGCAATGGATAGTAATGATTTAGAAAGAGAAAGAGGAATCACAATCCTTTCTAAAAATACAGCCATTCGTTACAATGGCTATAAGATTAATATTATTGATACTCCAGGTCACGCTGACTTTGGTGGAGAAGTTGAGCGTGTTCTTAAGATGGTTGATGGCGTTTTAGTTCTTGTTGATGCTTATGAAGGTGTTATGCCTCAAACTAAGTTTGTTGTTAAGAAGATGTTAGCTTTAGGTAAAAAACCAATCGTTGTAATTAACAAAATTGATAAAGACTCTGCTGATCCAGACAGAGTTGTTGATGAGATGTTTGATCTATTCGCTGATATGGGTGCAACTGATGATCAACAAGATTTCCCAATTATCTATGCTGCTGCTCGTGATGGTATTGCAAAAATAGATATGGCTGATCCTGATGGAGACTTTACATGTATATTTGATGCAATCATTAATGATGTTCCAAAGCCAGAAGGTTCTGCTGAAAATCATCTTCAAGCTCAAGTTTTCACATTAGATTATGATAACTATGTTGGAAAAATTGGTATTTCAAGAATCTTTAATGGTGTTGTAAATAAAGGTGATAATATAATGCTTGCAAAAGCTGATGGCGAATTAGTAAAGGGTAAAATCTCTAAATTAATTGGTTTTCATGGTTTAAACCGTATGGAAATCAACCAAGCCGAAGCTGGTGATATTGTTGCATTTGCTGGGATGGAAACTGTTGATGTTGGAGATACTGTTTGTGATCCTGTTAATCCTGTTGCATTAGATCCTATGCATATTGAAGAACCAACTCTTACAGTTGTGTTTGCAGTAAATGATTCTCCACTTGCAGGTCAAGAGGGTAAACATGTAACTTCAAACAAACTTCGTGCTAGACTTGAATCTGAAATGACAACAAATGTTGCAATGCAACTTGATACAGTTGGTGAGGGTAAATTTAAAGTTTCAGGTCGTGGTGAACTTCAAATTACAATTCTTGCTGAAAATATGCGTCGTGAAGATTATGAATTCTCAATTTCTCGTCCAGAAGTTATTGTTAAAGAGATAGAGGGCGTTAAGTGTGAGCCATTTGAACATTTAGTAATTGATGTTCCTGAAGAGTTATCTGGTACAGTAATTGAGCGTCTTGGTAAGAGAAAAGCTGAGATGAAATCAATGTTACCAATGGGTCAAGGTTTTCAAAGAATTGAGTTTGAAATTCCAGCTCGTGCATTGATTGGTTTTAGAGGTCAATTTTTAACAGACACTAAGGGAGAGGGAATTATGAATCATTCTTTTTTAGAATTTCGTCCTTACTCTGGTTCAGTTGAGTCTCGCTCATATGGTGCTTTAACATCTATGACTGCTGGTGAAACTTTAGCATTCTCTTTGTTTAGTATCCAAGACAGAGGTGTTCTTTTTATTGATGTTCAGACTAAAGTTTATGAGGGTATGATTATTGGTGAGCATTCTCGTTCAAACGACTTGGTTGTTAACCCCATCAAAGGTAAAGCACAATCAAATGTTCGTTCATCTGGAGCTGATGAAGCAATCAAGCTTGTTCCATTTAGAAATATGTCACTAGAGCGTGGACTAGAGTGGATTGAAGATGATGAGCTTTTAGAAGTTACTCCAAAATCAATCAGAATCCGCAAAAGATTTTTAACAGAAAATGAAAGAAAAAGAGAGTCTCGCAAAACACCAAAATAATCTATCTTAAGTCTATGCATATTTTTAAATATATATATAGACTATCTTTAATTTTACTCACTTAAAAACAGCAATTTATTAACTATGTTATACTTTTACAATTAATAAAAGGATATGTAAATGGATGGATTTTTATACCCAGCATCTTTAATACTTTTAGCACTACTTGCTTTTACTTTTAATCGAACAAATAATACTTTTATGGCAGCAATTATGATAATAATTGGTATCTATGTCGTTTACACTCATGAAACAGGAGATAGCGCAACCGATTGGAAAAATGAGATGGTTGAGTCTTTAGATAAGTCTGTTGGAAATTACAATGAGGAAAATAATTTAGAGTAAAAAGAGTATATAAACACTCTTTTAAAATCTTTTTATATATCCATGACAGTAAGGTAGAGTCCCTTTTTTATTATAATAGTTTTGATGATCTTCATCAGCTTTATAAAATTCATCTTGTTTAAGTATTTTTGTAGCTACATCAAAACCATTTTCATAAAGATCTTCCATAAGAGACTGTATAGTATCTTTTTCACTTTGGTTATCTGTAAAAACTGCTGAGAGATATTGATTTCCAATATCTGGACCTTGCCCATTAGTCTGAGTTGGATCATGAATTTCAAAAAATGTTTTTACTATCCGTTTATAAGATATTTTACTAGAATCATAAATAACTTCAACAGCTTCTAAGTGACCTGTATTTGTCCGAATTACTTCATAATAGCTTGGATTTTTTACATGACCACCCATAAAACCAGAGTGTACTTCTTTTACTCCGTCTAATTTTTCTAAGTAATACTCAACTCCCCAAAAACATCCACCTGCGAAATAAGCACGTGACAATTTTTCATCAATAATATCAAGTTTTTTGGTAAGCTTTAAAGAGATAGAGTTTACACAGTGTCTAATGTTCTTAGATGTATAGCCTTCACCTTTAAAAACATGTCCAAGATGTCCACCACAATTTGCACAAACTATCTCTGTGCGTCTTTCATCTTCATCAAGAACTCTTTTAACTGCTCCATCTATGGAATCATCAAAACTTGGCCATCCACAAGATGAGTCAAATTTATTACTCGAGTCATAAAGAGGAGTATCGCAAAGTTTACAAGTATAAATGCCATTTGATTTCTCGTTAGTATATTTACCAACAAAAGGTCTTTGTGTACCTTTGTTTATTATTACATGTTTTTCTTCGTCACTAAGTTGTTTTATCTTCTTGGCCCAAGGCTCTAAATTTATTGCATTCATTTTAGCTATTAGTAGTATGAAAATTAAAATAAATTTTATACCACCCTCCTTATAGGTTTAATTTGTATAATTATACATTAAGGATAATTGAATAAAAGTATAGTATATTTTGTTGATTTATTTATAAAGTTATTTTTAACTCTTTAAATCAAAATATAACATGGAGTGTCCCCTATTTAAGAGACACTTATTTAGTCAGTTAACAACACATTGTTTTTAACCTTTTCATTATATCTTTTTTCAAACTCATTAGGAGATATATGACCTAAATAGCTATGTCTTCTTTTG
>JAKISR010000045.1 GCA_021648465.1 Sulfurimonas sp.
CAATTAAAATAACATCAGCTTTTTTATGAAGCATATGGTTGTCATCAAGCATTTTAACAAAGTGAGTTTGAATCCCTTTTGAATCTAAAAGTTTGAAAAGTTCAGTACTTATTTTATTGTTAAGTGCACCTTTTCCAGCTTCACTAGATTTTTTTTCACCATTAAATGCGGTTAAATCATCTTTAAACTCTGATATAACTAAGTTTTCATCATCTGTTAGAAAAAGTCTTTTCGCTTTTCCTTCATAAAGTAGTTCTCTTTTTTCCATTTTTTTATCCTTTTACAATAATTAGTGCTTTCATAATATCAACAGCTTCTTTTAGCTGAATATCTTTATTCATCATCTCTTGAGTTATAATACGTTTTGAATCTTTTTTTAATATTTCTTCTTTCTTTTCTCCATCAACTTTTTTTAACTCTTCTTTTAAGTGTTTTTTCAAATCAGCTTCTTTAAGAGCATATTCATTTTTATTTGTTTTAACTTCACCTGGAAGAACATCAATATCTGGTTTAACACCTATTGCTTGAATAGTTCTTCCACTTGGAAGGTAATATCTTGCAATAGTAAGTTTGATAGCTTCTTTATCAGTTATTGGAAGTATAACTTGAACACTTCCTTTTCCAAATGTATTTTGACCGATAATAACACCGCGTCTATGATCTTGAAGTGCACCACTTACAATCTCAGAAGCACTTGCACTACCGCCATTTACTAAAACAACCAATGGCACATCAGTAATAGTATTAGAACTTTTGGCAGTGTAAACTTCATCATCAGATTTTTTTCTACCTTTTTGAGAAACTATATCACCTTCATCAACAAACAAATCAACAAGCCCTACAGCTTGATCTAATAATCCACCAGGATTATTTCTTAAATCAAGAACTATGCCCTTTGTACTCGCTTCTCTTTTTTTAATTGCAGCAGCTACATCATCAACTACTTTTTTATCAAAGCTTGTAACTCTAACATATTGAATATCATCACCAATAGTTTTAGCATATACTGATTCAATTGTTATAATGCCTCTAACAATAGTTATTTTAAGTGGGTTAGCTTCACCTTTTCTAACTATAGTTATATCAATAGGTTCACCAATTTTACCACGCATAATTGATACTGCATCATCTATTGTCATGCTTAAGGTAGATTCATCATTAATTTTTAAAATTATATCACCAGATTTTAACCCTGCTTTGTCTGCAGGAGTTCCTTCAATTGGAGCAATAATTGTTAAGGCACCATCTCTCATCCCTACTGTAATTCCTAATCCACCAAATTCACCATCTGTTTGAACTTTTAAATTTTTAAAATCTTTTGTTTTAAGGTAGTTAGAGTGTGCATCAAGATTGTTCATCATACCACCAAGAGCTTTATTTATTAACTCTTCTATAGTTATATCATCTACGTTATATTGTTCAACAATACCAATAACTTTTGTAAATTTTGCTAAAGCTTCAAGTCTGGTCGTCTCTTTTTTTATATCATTCTCTCTAGAATCTTTTGAAGATGCTAAAAGGTTGGCGGAGAAAAAGAGAATTAATGCGACCGAAACAGAAGCAAAACCAAGAGTAATAAACTTTTTATTTTTCATAGTCTTTCCTATTATAATTAAAAAAGATATTATAGTAAAAAGCTGTTTAAATAACAATGTGAAAAATACTTTAGTATTACTTGGAACATAAATAAAGTAGTTTATAAAATAAATATTTATTTAAAAAAACTTGATTTGTAATAATTCAAGGTTTATTACTTTTGTATATAATTGTGATATTTATTAAATAAAGGTGTAAATCTATGAGTACTATTAAAGAATACTTGAGTGCGGATCACGAGCGTTGTGATGGACTTTTTGCAAGTATGGAAGATGCAGTAGCAAAAGATATGGGAAGTGCAAAAGAAGCATTTGAAAAATTTGCATATGAAACTGAAAGACATTTTCAAATGGAAGAGCGTGTAATGTTTTTAGAGTTTGAACAAAAAACAGGAATGACGCAAGGTCCAACTGCTATGATGAAACATGAACATGCTCAAATGAGAAATTTATTAAAAGAGATGGCTGTTGCTATTGAATCAAAAGATAAAAATAAATTTTTTGGTAATTCTGAAACATTTATGATTTTAATGCAACAGCATAATATGAAAGAGGAGCAGATGCTTTATACTATGGCTCAACAACATTTAAGTGCAGAATCAGGTCGTATAGTTGATATGATGCAATCAATGGTAGTTGATCAAACTTAAGAAGCATATATGGAATTAAATGGCTTATCAGCAGATCAAGCACCACCAATATCAGCACCAACCATATTTTTTTTAACTGCACCTATTTTTGGAATTATTGCAGGTATATTAATATTATTTAGTGATGCCTCTATTTTATCAAATAGATATTCAATAGATGCAATAGTTATTACTCATGTACTAACTATAGGTTTTTTATGTTTTGTAATGCTTGGTGCATTAACTCAAATGCTACCTGTTTTAGCTGGAGTAAAAATACCAAAAGTAGATTTAGTTACAAAACTATCATATATTTTTTTATTATTTGGTACTATCTTTATGATAATTGGTATGATGGGAGATTACTCTAAAATAACATTAATTTCATCTATACTTTTGTGTATTGGTTTTTTAATACTTTTAATTGCAATAGCTATTGGTTTTAGGAAAGTTGGAAATATTACAGCTAGCGTAAGGGCTCTTATAACAAGCTTGACTTTTTCACTTATAATAGTCTTACTTGGAGCTTATCTTTTAGTATCATATGGTGTTGGAAATTTTTCATCACTTCATCTTTTTTTTGTTAATACTCATAGTGTGTGGGCTATTTTTGGTTTTGCGGGTGTTTTAATAATAGGGGTATCATTTCATGTATTGCCAATGTTTTATGTAGCACCTAGATTTAAAAGATTTTGTAAACAAAAAGTTGTTTGGTTAATAGTAATAGGGTTGATTTTATGGGGTTTTTTAAATATATTTTTTGATGCCTATAGTGTTATAGCAAAGATATGGATAGCAACATTTTTTTGGGCATTTGCTACTACAATTTATATAAAACTAAATAAACGTCGTCGTCCTGTTAGTGATGTAACGGTATGGTATTGGAGAAGTGCTGCAATATTTATGACTCTTGGTGCATTTGCTTGGGTAATTGATGATTTTTTTGATCATAAATATATTGTTATAGTTTCTATCTTGATTGGTGGTGGATTTATATTTACAATAATGATTGGAATGCTATATAAAATAATTCCTTTTCTTGTTTGGTTTCATTTGAATGCAAAAGGTTATATGTCTATACCAACAATGAATGATATGATAAATAACAAGTTATCAAAAATTCAATTTATACTATTTATAATCTCATTGATTGGTTTTATAGTTTCATTTTTTATACCATCTCTTTTAACATTTTTTGCAATTACTTTTATTGTAAGTATGATAATTTTAGAGTACAATATTATTGCTCCAATACTGATATATAGAAAGATTATCAAAACTAAACCAGATTTTGATATAAGTGTATTTAGTATATCAGTTGATGGAATTGAGTGATAAAGATTAAAATCAAATTTAGGAAAATAAAAGATGCCGAGTCGTAAAAATATTATTTTAATAGGTTTTATGGGTGTTGGAAAAGGCAGTGTTGCTAGAGAAGTTATTAAGCATTCCGAGTATATTGCAATTGATACAGATGATATTATTGAAAGTATGGAAAATAAAATTATAAAAAAAATATTTATACACGACGGTGAAGAGTATTTTAGAGATATTGAAAAAAAAGTTTCTATATGGTTAGAAAAAAATGTTAAAAACACTCTTATTTCAACAGGTGGTGGATTTTATAAACAAAAAAATCTTAAAGACATAGGTGTTGTTGTCCTTTTAAACTCCCCTTTTGATGATATTATTAAACGCATAAAATTTCATCCTAACGCAGCAAAAAAGCTTAAAAAAAGACCCCTTCTTAATAATTTAACAAAAGCAAAAGATTTATATGATGAGCGATTGCCTGAGTATTTAGCTTTAGCTGATATAATTATAGATGTAACACAAAAAAGCGCATTAGAATGTGCTGAAGAACTTTTAAAAAAGGTAAAACAATATGTATAAATTTTTTATGGTACTGCTATTTATTTTTACATTAAATTTAAATGCTTCCGATATTAATTGGGCAAAAGATTTTAAGAGCGGGATAGAAGAAGCAAAGAAAAAAAATAAACCCATATTTTTCTTATCATCAAACCATAACTGTAAGTATTGTATAAAATTAAAAAAAACAACGCTTAAAGATAAAAAAGTAATTCAAAAATTGAATTATAGTTTTGTTTCTATAGTTACTTATAGTGATGAATCAGATTATATGCCAGAAGAGTTATGGAGACCTGCAACCCCAGCTTCATGGTTTTTACTTCCAAATGGTGACCCTATGTTTCAGCCAGTTATGGGAGCTGTTGAGACAAGAAATTTTTTGGAGATGTTAGAGAATGTAAAAAAAGAGTTTGACGAAGTAAAAAATAAAAAATGATTTTTATAAACTCTAATAGTAATAATTTCAATTCTGAATTTGATGAACTTCTTCAAAGAGGCAAGATGGATATTGCATCAGTAAGTACAATTGTTGGTAATATAATTAATGAGATAAAAACGGATAAAAATAAAGCACTTAAAAAACATATAGAAAAGTTTGATAACTGGAAACCAATAGATGATGCAGATCTTAAAATTTCTACAAAATCTATGTCAAAAGCTTATGATATTCTTGATCCAAAATTAAAAAATGCACTACTTTTAGCATATGATAGAATTAAAAATTATCATGAAAAACAAAAGCCAAAATCATGGTTTGATACAGAAGAAAATGGAACAATTTTAGGTCAAAAAGTTACTGCGGTTGATAGAGCAGGACTTTATATACCTGGTGGAAAAGCAGCTTATCCATCTTCACTTTTAATGAATGTAATTCCCGCTCAAGTGGCTGGAGTTGAAAATATAGTAATTTGTACACCAACTCCTGATAATGAACCTAATGAACTTCTACTAGCAGCTTGTCATCTTTGTGGTGTAAGTGAGGTATATAAAGTTGGTGGAGCATCGGCAATTGCTGCTATGGCATATGGAACTCAGAATATTCCAAAAGTGGATGTAATTACTGGTCCTGGAAATATTTTTGTTGCGACTGCAAAAAAAATGGTTTTTGGTGATGTAAATATTGATATGATTGCTGGTCCAAGTGAGATAGGTATTTTAGCAGATGAGAGTGCAAATCCTTCACACATGGCAATTGATTTGCTTTCTCAAGCTGAACATGATGAGATGGCAAGTTCTATTTTAATGACACCTTCACAACGTATAGCTGATGAGGTTAAAATAGAGATAGAAAATTGGTTACAAAAACTTCCTCGCCAAAAGATAGCTAGAAAATCAATCCAAGAACGTGGAGCTATTATAGTGACTCGTGATATGGATGAAGCTATAAAGCTTATGAATGAAATTGCTCCTGAGCATTTAGAAATTGCTACAAATAATCCGTTTGAATTATTGCCATTTATAAAACATGCAGGTGCAATTTTCTTGGGTCATTATACCCCTGAAGCTATAGGTGATTATGTAGCTGGACCAAACCATACACTTCCAACTGGCGGGACTGCTAAATTTTACTCTCCACTAGGAGTTGAAAATTTTATGAAAAAAACTTCTATTATCTCTTTTTCAAAAAAAGGTATAAATGAGATAGGTGAAGCGTGCGCGCTCATAGCAAGTACAGAGGGCTTAACTGCTCACGAACAGTCTGTTAGAGCTAGATTAGATAAGTAATAGATATTGCATAGGGATTTTTTTATTATCAATAAGTGATTATTAATAATTAGCCCACCACATTCTTAAATATAACCCCCAGGTACTGGTATACCCAACATCACTAAAAACAATATTTTTATCTTTATCATAAATAATTATAGTAGGAAAAATAGAAATATTAAATTTATTTGTTAAGTAGCCATTATTATCATTTATAACTCTAAAATTTAAGTTATTTTCTTTTAAATAGTTGTTTATCTCATCATCACTGCCAGATTTAAGAGCAATAGTTAAAACTTCATATTTTTGAGATACTCTTTGAATATTTCCAGCTTCAATTTTACAAACAGGACACCATGAACCCCAAAAGTAAAGTATAATAGCTTTATTCTTGGGTAAGTCATATTTTATATTATCTAACAAAGTAACAGATTCTAGTGATAATTGTATTTTATTTAACTCAGCACTTCTGTATAAACTTAAAATATTTGCAAAAACAGTCATTAATACAATAAATGTAAGTATCTCTTTAATGTATTTTTTTATTTTATCTTTCATAAAGCTCCAAGTTTTTGTATATTTTAACACTTTTGTAGCAATTTATTGCTACTATAGCACAAAAAATTAAAGGGGATTAGAATGTTTAAACTTGTAACGTTATTGATTTTAGTATTAGTACTCAATTTATATGCTAGTGAAAATAAAAAATTTCAAACCGTTAGTAAAGAAAAAGCAACTTTATTACAAAAAGGTACTCAAAAAGAAGCTTGCTATAGGTGTGGAATGAATCTAATAAAATTTTATAAAACAAGTCATGCTTCATCTATAGAAGGAAAAGATTTTCAATACTGCTCTATTCACTGTTTAGCAGATCACTTATCTAAAGGGTTAAGTTTAGAAGATCCTAGAGTTGTTGATATTGTTTCTTTAGAATTTATTGATATACGCGCTGCTTATTATGTTGTTGGCAGCAAAATAAGAGGTACAATGTCTAGTGTTAGTAAATATGCTTTTTTAAAAGAGAGTGATGCAAAAGATTTTCAAGCCAAAAATAGTGGAGAAATTATGAATTTTTTTGATGCTTTAGGAGTAGCTAAAAAAGATTTTAAATAAAAATAATTTCATCCTATATCATTATTCCTTTAATCATAAAGAATAATAAACCAGCGAATGTTGCAGCGGCTGGAACAGTTATAATCCAAGCAGCGATAATTTTTTTAAGAGCATCTCTTCTTACATACTGAATTTTTTTAGCTTTTTTAATATTTTTTTTAGTAGATTTTATAAGCTTTTTTTCACTAGCTATTAATTTATATAACTCAACAATTCTGCTGTAGTCTTCTTTAGATTTTTCATTTCTTGCCTCTAAAGTTTTAAGCTCAGCATTATAAGCATCTTTATTTTCTTTTTCATCTTTAACAATAAGTATATCTTCTTCAATGGTATTCTTATCATCTCTAATGTGCAACCATTCTCTTAAGAAACCAACACCAAAAATACCACCAATTGCGATATGTGTAGAACTGACAGGAAGACCCAATTGCGAAGCTATAATAACTGTAATAGAAGCAGCCATTGCGACAGAAAATGCTCTAATTTGGTCAAGTTCAGTTATCTCAGAACCAACAGTTTTAATGAGTTTAGGGCCATAAAGTGCAAGACCAAGAGCAATACCTAATGCACCAACGCCCATAATCCATAGAGGTATTTCAGTTTTTGAAGATATTCCACCATTTACTACAGCATCATTGATGGCGGCCAGTGGTCCTATAGCATTTGCGACATCATTTGCACCATGAGCAAAACTTAGTAAAGCAGCAGCAAATATAAGAGGAATTGTAAATAAAGTATTTACAGATGCTTTTGAATTTTCAAGTAGAGTTGATGTTGATTTTAATCTATTTTTTACAAATATATAAGTAATAAAAGCAACAACAAATCCCATAATAAGAGCTGTTGTAAATGCTGGTTTGTCGGTCATTTCAATAGAGATAAAAGGTAAGTAGTTTAATAACTCAACTATTTCAGGCCAGATTTTTTTAAGACCTTTTAGTGTTAAGTAAGTTACAAAAGCCCAAGCCATAATAGCAACAAAAATTGGAACATAAATCTTGGCGGCGGCTATTTTATCATCTTTAAAAACAATTGTTTTTTTAATAGAAAAAAGAAATAAAGCAGCAATAATACCACCCAATACTGGTGAAATTACCCATGAAGCAGCAATTTTAGCCATAGTACCCCAATCAACAATACCAAAACCAGCCGCAGCAATTCCAGCTCCCATAACACCACCAACAATTGAGTGAGTAGTTGAGACTGGTGCTTTCATTATCGTAGCAAAATTTAGCCATAATGCAGCCGCAAGAAGTGCTGCCATCATTGCCCAAATAAAAGGATCAGCATTTCCGCCAAAAGCATCAATATCTATAATGCCTTTTTTAATTGTATTAACAACTTCACCACCAGCAATAATAGCTCCTGCTGCTTCAAAAATGGCAGCAATTACAATAGCAGTTGTCATAGTTAATGCTTTAGAACCAACAGCTGGTCCAACATTGTTCGCTACATCATTTGCACCAATATTCATAGCCATATACGCACCAATAAGTGCTGCTACTGCTAAAAACATATTATTAGATATTCCACCATTACTTAAAAAACTAAATGTTAAAACACCAATCATAAAAAAAAGCGCAAGACCAAGCCTTGCAAAATCAGTACCACTTTTTTTAAGTGCTTCTTCTTCTAGTTTTTTCATAGTTTCAATTTCCATAATAAAATGCTCTCCTGAAATTTTTTGGATTATATAGTTTGTTTTGTTATAAAAAGATTATAAAGCTATTTTTTAATATATGCTTTGATAATTTCTTGTCTATTAACTGGTTTGTCCCCTCCGCGTCTGCCAGTAGTTTCTACATTATTTAATTTATCAATACTACCCATTGTTGAGGCAATAACCTCTCCAAAAATAGTATGTTTGCCATTTAGCCAAGGAGTTTTAGCAGTTGTAATAAAAAATTGACTTCCATTTGTCGCAGGTCCTCTATTTGCCATTGCAAGTATACCTATTTTACTAAAAGTTTTATCTTTATACTCATCTTTAAAATCTTTACCCCAAATACTTTCTCCACCTCTACCAGTTTCAGTTGGATCTCCACCTTGAATCATAAAACCTTTAATTATTCTATGAAATGCAACACCATTATAATAGCCATTTTTCACATGTGTTATAAAATTTTCAACAGTTTTTGGTGCGATATTTGGATATAGTTTTAATTCAATTTTTCCCTGAGTTGTTTCAAGTATTACATGAGGGTTGTTATTTTTAGCGGTTAAGTTTACTGATAGCAATAACAGTAGTGATAGTAGAATTTTTCTCATTTTCTCTCCGTATAATTTAATAGTTGTATTGTATCAATTTTTACTATAAATTAAGGTGGATTTTTAAAATTAAGGAAGAAAGAGTGTTTTTAAAGAGATTTGCCGCAATCTAATTGCGACAAAAAAGAAAGCTTATTTACCAGCGGCAACACGGTCTTTAAGACCTTTACCAGCTTTAAACTTAGGAACCATTTTATCTTGTGTAGTATAAGTCTTGTTTGTACCAGGAACTTTACCACTTTTACCTTTTTGAAGTGTAGCAGAAAAACCACCAAAACCTACTAAAGAAACATCTTCTTTTTTTACTAAAGCTGATGTTACTGCTTCTGTAAATGCTTTTATTGCTGCTTCAGCTTCAACTTTAGTTTTGTAATTACCGCTTGCTTGTACTAGTTCAACGAATTGAGCTTTATTCATAAATCTACCCTTGAATTTATAAAGAATTTCCGATACTACTTAAAACTTTAAAATACAACTTTAAGCATAAGTAATTCAGCTATAGACACTTTATAGTTTATTTGCTTAAATATTTCTTCTTTTTACTCAAATATGAGAAAAAATTTAATATTTTTTCTTTTTGAGTTTAATCTTTGCCCGTTTTAATGCTTTGGAGACAATTGTACTTATTTCACTAGCAATAATTATAGATAACAAATTATCAATTTTTTTATATTTTATATTTTTTGTATTTATTGATAAAAACACATCTTCTAAAGCATCTTTTTCTCTATTTGTTAGGGTGCCCATCTACTTAATCCTTAAGCCTATTGATTTTTCTAACAGCTCTAATAATCTCATCATCATCTAATTCTCCTAACATTTTCATAACTGTTGAAGCAGCTTGTGGTTTTGCACGCCCTAATTTCCAGTCCTGATATGTACGCATAGATATCCCAAGTGAAAAAGCCATATCTTTTAAAGATATTTTTTTGCCATTGTTTTGTGATTCTAATGAATTGTGAAGAATATTAAAGAGATCATTAATTTGCATGACAGAAGTATACGGATTAAATACTTAAATATACATTTAATCTATATTTTCATACTAATTATATAATATAATATTCAGAAAATAGAATAATATAGCAAATAAAACTAATAAAATAAGATAAATGTATAGTTAAACATACGGAAAACCGTATATTGTTTATAAGAAAAATATCTTTATATATTAAATAAATTTTATATTAGTTAGAGTAATAATAAATTTTGTGCATTATGAAGTTTAGAAAAGAGAGTTATTCTTCAAGAGTTATTTTTTTACCTACAGGTTCTAAAGTTATTGTATTGCCAGATTCCACAAGGTGAAATGTTTTATATAATTTAGTATCAGTTCTATATATAAGCTCATAATCTTCATCTATAGTAAATATAATAGTATTTAAGCCTTTTAATGGCTCTTGGATTGTGATTGTTGCATTTTTATAACAATCTATTATTTTATTTTGTTTTTCTTTTAATTGATTTATTTCATTTTTTAAGATTGGTACTTGATCTAAGGAATGTTTTAATGCACCTTCTAGCTTATATTTTAACTCATCAATCTCTTGAGATATAAAATTGTATCTACTATTTAAAGTTGGTATATCTCGATAATTAATTTTAAAAAGATTATCTTCACCAGTTATATGTTTAATTATTATAGAGTTTGATGCATAAACCTTAAGGTTGTTTTTTACATGACCTATTATTACATTTTCGGCAAAAATACTACCACCTAAAGAAGAGTTAACTTCAACATCTGTTGCATAAACTTCACCACCCTCTAGTAATTTAATTTTTGCATTGTGGCATCTTAGTTTACCTTTATGCCTGTTGATTTGAGCAAATTTTGCTTCTTGAAGTGAATCTTGATGCGTAGCACCATCAATTTTTAAATTATGTGCTTTAAGTGTTGATTTTGAGCCAATATGTCCAGTTATATGAATTGTTTCTGATGTAAGTTCAACACCTTCTCCTAAGCTATCAAGAGAAGTATCATGTTGAGCAATAATTACTTCTATATTATTATCTTCCTCTTTTGCAACAGAATCATGAACACGAGAAAGGTGTTGTATTTTTATTTTGTTATCTATGTAAAAATCATCCTTATCAAGATGAACATAGCCTTTTATTTTACTTTTATAGAGTTTTTTATCATCATTTTCAATAATTTCAATACTTTTTTTATCTATATAACAAGTTAAATCATCTTGATTATCTGAGGTAGAATTATCAACAATTCTACCAAAAGCATTAAAACCATTTTTACCAAAAATTGGTTTTATATATTCAACCAATATCTCTTTTTTATCCACTTCTATAATTTGAAGATTAGTTTCTTTTTTTAAATATTTCATAATTAGCTTAGAATTTCTAACTAATTCAGGACCAATTCCACTAAAGAGAAGGATTTTAACTTTTTTTTTAAATTTATTTCTATATAGATGTTTTGTAAAGTTTTTAAGCTTTTTTTTCATCTCTTCATCAAATATTTTTACCAATATTTTATTTTTAGCTTTTATTTTATTTATTTCATTTAGTAAATTTATATATATATCTTTTGGTTTATATTTTTTATATGGGATTTCTGAACTAGGATCTATGATAATATATGGATTGATAGTATTATTTGAATATTTTATATCATATTTTAGTTTAATAATTGAGCTAGAAGTATCTTGAACAGTTATTGAATATAGTTGTTTTAAATGCACATGTTCATTAATAATTTTATCATGGTCGTTATAGTAGTTTTTAGGATCATTTTGATAAAGACTAAATTCTTTATCAGCGATTGTTTTTATATATGTTTGAACATTATTTATACTAAAGTGAAGTTGAGATTCTAAAATCTCATTTTCATTAGCAAACCTACTTATAGATGCATTAATGTTTTGAGTTTTAAGTGATTTACTTAGCAAGTAAATCACTATAATCATATTTTGAAAAATTCAAATATAATTTTCCATTTTTTTGCATAATTCTAGTATCACTGTCGTAGATATCTAAAAAGCGTTTTTTAATAATTTTTCTTTGAGAAGCTTTTATTCCTAAAGATTTAAGATATTTTTTTAGTTCTATTGTATCGGTGTTATATGTTATTTCTGTCTTTTTTTCATGATTAAATGTTTCAACTTCATGTAATGTAGTTTTTTCTCTTTCAAGTTCTATTTTAGAGTTTATTAATTCTAAAATATTTTTTAATTGTTCATCTTTTTTAGAATAAAGTTGTTCAATTTTATCTCTTTCATCGCGAAGCATTTGTTCTTTGTCATCAATTAGTTTATCAATTTTAAGCTCTAGTTGAATAATTTTATTTTTAAGAGCATTATTTTCTTTTTGATAAAGAGCTAAAACAGTTGCAACAGTTGTTTTTGGTTTAATTAACTTAGTTGTTTCTTTAGCAACCTCTTTTTCTCTATTTAAAGAGTCTTCCGGAAATGTAATATAAGTTATACCATTTTCCATAATATAGTTTAATTTTTTTGCTTTGATTTTTGAGTTTATCATCTCTTTAGACATTTTGAAGTGTTTACAGTACTCATCAATAGTTAATCTCATATTTAGTTTCCAAATATTTTTTTAATATTTTAGCATAATATAGTAATTATGAAAGTTTGTTTAAATAAAGCTTTTAATATAATAATCAAAATAATTTAATTTATGAAAGAGTTTAAAATGGGCATTTTAGATATTGTAAAGCCAGGTGTGATGTTTGGTGAAGATTTACAAAAAGTTTATAATTACGCAAAAGAAAATAAGTTTGCTATTCCTGCTATAAATGTTGTAGGTACTGATTCTATAAATGCTATTTTAGAATCAGCAACCAAAGTAAATTCTCCTGTAATTATACAGTTTAGTAATGGTGGAGCTTCTTATTATGCAGGTAAGGGTTTAAGTAATAAAGATGAAAAGGCTGCAATTCTTGGAGCAGTTTCAGGTGCAATTCATATTCATATGATGGCAGAAGCTTATGGAGTTGCAGTAATTCTTCATACTGACCATGCAGCTAAAAAACTGCTACCATGGATAGATGCTCTTTTAGAGGCGGGAGAGAACTATTATCAAACTCAAGGAAAACCTCTTTATTCTTCTCATATGTTAGATTTATCAGAAGAGCCACTAGAAGAAAATATTGCTATATGTAAAGCTTATCTGCAGAGGATGAGTAAAATTGATATGAGCATAGAGATAGAACTTGGTGTAACTGGAGGAGAGGAGGATGGTGTTGATAATACAAATATTGATAATTCACTTTTATATACTCAACCAGAGGAAGTTGCATACGCATATGAGCAATTAAGTGAGATATCATCACACTTTACAATTGCCGCTTCATTTGGTAATGTTCATGGTGTTTATAAACCAGGAAATGTTCAACTTACTCCAAAAATTTTAGATAATTCTCAAAAATATATTCAAGAGAAGTTTAAAACTAAAGAAAAACCAGTTAATTTTGTATTTCATGGAGGATCTGGTTCAGAACCAAGTGAGATAGAAGAAGCGATAAGTTATGGTGTTATTAAAATGAATATAGATACTGATACTCAATGGGCAACTTGGATTGGTGTAAAAAACTATTATGAAAAACATAAAGACTACCTTCAAAGTCAAATTGGTAATCCAGATGGTGAAGATAAGCCAAATAAAAAATATTATGACCCAAGAAAATGGT
Source organism: Sulfurimonas sp. (assembly GCA_021648465.1). Classification (GTDB taxonomy): domain Bacteria; phylum Campylobacterota; class Campylobacteria; order Campylobacterales; family Sulfurimonadaceae; genus Sulfurimonas. The sequence continues at coordinate 13,842 of JAKISR010000045.1, forward strand.
TAAGAGATGGGCAGAAAACCTTAGTTACGAGGGTAGAAAAAGCATACTTAGATTTAAATGCAAGAGATAGAAACTAAGTTATATTTTTGTAAATATCTTTAATAGTTTCAACATGAGGATGTTTTAAGTAATAACTATTTAGTAATTGATTTAATCTATTTTGATTAAATCTCCAGTAGTGTTTCTCATCAAATATTTCACTGCATTTTATCTGTTGAAATAGCTCATTTATAGTTAAGTTCCCATTATTATTTTTTATAACAAGAAGAATTAAATTTGTAAGTTCCTCTTGAGATTCTTTTGTTTTATCATCATCAGCTAATTGTTTGTTTGGTAAAAAAGCATATATTTTCCATAAGCTCACTACTAATATTATAATAAAAAATATCATCATTAAAGTTGATGTTTCAAATTCCATTGTTATACCTTTTTTAAAAATTTACTTAACTCTGCTTCAAGTAATTCAGAATCAATTGGTTTAGCAACAAAACCATCCATACCTGCATCTAAAAACATTTTAACATCTGTTATCATAGCATTTGCTGTTAATGCAACTACAGGGGTAGGTTTTAAGTTATTTTTAGTTTCATACTCTTTTATTTGCTTCATTGCACTAAGCCCATTAAGTTCAGGCATATTTTTATCCATTAAAATTAAATCAAATTTTGCATCTTTAAACATTTTAACAGCTATTTTTCCATTATTTGCTATTTCGTAACTAAGTCCATAATTATCCATTATAAGACCAATAAGTATTTGATTTGTTTTATTATCTTCAGCAATTAAAATATTACCAGTAAACTGTACTTCTGATAATTCTTCGGTTTTATTTTTAGAAGTTTTTTGTATATCTTTATCTATTATATCATTCAATGCTTTAGCAATAGTAAGAGGTGTGAAAGGTGCATATAATGATGCTATATGAGAAAAATTAGCTATGGTAACGGTATTTGATTTAAACATAGCAATTGCTCTAATATTTTTTTCTAATATAATTTTTTCATTATAGGAGTCATTAGGTAAGAAAAATAGTATATCATATCCATCTTTTGAAAAACTATTTAATTCAATTATATTAGTGACACCAAAATTATTGAGATATTTTTTTATTAATTTTATAAATACATTATTTTCATTATTAGTGCTCAAAAGAGCAACTTTGTACTGAGATATTTTAGCTGAATCTATTAAGTACTGAACTTTGTAATCAATAATATTTATTGGAATTTTAAGTGTAAAAATTGAACCAATATCCTCTTTAGAAGTGAGAGTTAATGTTCCATGCATTAGTTTAGTAATTAAAGATGATATAGATAAACCTAAACCCGTTCCACCATATTTTTTAGTAGTTGAGATATCTGCTTGTGCGAAAGCATTAAAAATATTTTTTTGACTCTGTTTTGATATACCAATTCCATTATCTTGTACAGATATTATAAGTAAATTATTTTTAGTATGTATTTTAACTTTTATAGTACCATCTTGAGGAGTGAACTTTATAGCATTACTTAATAAATTTGATAGTATTTGTTTTACTCTTGTATCATCAACATTAATTATATTCGGTAAATTTGGATCAATATAGACGGCATATAATATATCTTTTTCATAAACTTTTGAAGTGAATAGCTGTATGGTGTTTCCAAACTCTTTGGAATGTTGGAATGTTCCCTATAATTGAGACATAAATTTAATCAGTTAATTAGATAAAATAACAAGAAGATTGTTATCAATAATTAAAGGTTAAAAATGCCACCAAGATATACAGATGAATTTAAGATAGAAG
>JAKISR010000004.1 GCA_021648465.1 Sulfurimonas sp.
TTGTTAGTTTTATAGATGAATTAAGAAAGAAGTTTCCACATGTAGAGCTAAAGATTTTACTAAAAGATGCAACTCTTTTAAGACTCCGTCCAGTTTTAATGACAGCATTTACTACACTTTTTGGTATTTTACCACTACTATATGCAAGTGGAGTTGGGAGTGAGATACAATATCCACTTTCTGTTGTAATCATAGGTGGAATTATTAGCTCAACTTTACTAACTTTGTTGATACTTCCTTCTACTTATTTGTTATTTTATAAAAAAGAACATAGTAAAAAAGAAAGTGTGAATTAGTACAAGAGGATAAGTATATCTTATCCTCAAATTTTAAATTAGAAACATCCATTTAGCAAGAATAACAATAAATAAACCTAAAACTAAAACTAATTTATGAAAATTATTTTGCATAAAAGCAGGTTTTTTACGACCTGTAAATTTTGTGAAAAGATTAAAAAGCACTCCTAAAACTATAATACTTGCTAGACCTACTTTTATCATAAAAAGTTGTTGTAAACCTGTATCAAAAAAACCAGCATCTGAGTTAACATATCTTGACATCATCATAATGCCAGTTAATACAATAACTAAAAGTGAAAGAGGAAATATCTTAAAACTTTTTCCACCTAAAGTTTGGTTTATTTTTTTATCTATCTCAGCACCAAATTTATTTTTAAGTGTTGAAATAATTACAACATCGGTAAAAACATAACCTAAAAACATAATTCCTAAAATCAGATGAATAATGTGTGCAAATGGGTAAACTACTTCCATATTAAAGCTCCTATTAAAAATTATTGTGATTATACATAAATAAGGTAAAATTTATCTTGTTTTTGACTCCGCCCAAATGTGATATGGTTACACTTATCCAGACACCCTTCTTTTGTTTTACATAAATAATGTTATTATTCTTTAAGAAGCAAAAAATCATAACTGATTCAGATATTACTTTTTTTGAAGTGAGTTTAACAAAGGCAGAAAGTAAATAAGATGAGTAAAAATATTAGAAAAAAAAATATCATTGTATCTGTTGTTTTTTGGATATCTATATATTTGCTTATAGTTCTCGCACCGTTAATTGTTCTAAATACAGGAGAACTTCCCAAAGGTTCTGGATTTTGGTGGGATTTTTCAATGGCGCTTGGCTTTTCTGGTATGGCTATGATGAGTGTTCAGTTTTTCCTTACAGCAAGATTTAAATATGCAACTGCCCCTTTTGGTATAGATATCATCTACTATTTTCATCGCTATCTAGCTATAGCAGCTTTTATATTTATCTCTTTGCATTATTTTATTATTGTCATTGATAATAAAGAAGCACTTGGAGTTATAAATCCTTTTGAAGCATCATGGTATATGACGGCTGGTCGTATCAGCTTGTTCTTGTTTATGTTGCTTATTTTATCTTCGCTTTTTCGTAAACAACTAAAAATTAAATATGAAATATGGCGCGTTCTTCATATACTTATGGCTGTTACTGCTTTTATCCTTGCATTAGTGCATATCAAAGGTGTAGGGTATTATATTAGTGGTCCTGAAAAACAATGGTTGTGGACAACATATACTCTATTCTTCGTTTTTCTTGTATTTTATATACGCCTTGTTAAACCTTGGATTATTAAAAGACATCCTTATAAAGTTATAGAAGTTACAAAAGAGCATGGACGCTCTTATACTATTGCACTGAAACCTGAGGGTCATGCGGGTATGAATTTTAAAGCAGGTCAGTTTGCATGGCTAACTCTAAAAGACTCTCCTTTTCACATAAAGGAACACCCTTTTTCTATTTCATCTTCTCCTAGTGATAAAAATAGAATTGAATTTACCATTAAAGAGCTTGGTGATTTTACCAAAACAATTAAAGATACCGTTATTGGTGATATTGCTTATTTAGATGGTCCATATGGGTCATTTAGTATAGATAATTACTCTGACGCTCATGGATTTGTTTTCGTTAGCGCTGGAGTAGGTGTAGCTCCTATTATGAGTATGTTGCGTAGTATGGTAGATAAAAAAGACAAAAGAGAAATTGTTTTTCTTAACATTAACAACAATTTGCAAAGTATTATTTTTCGAAATGAACTAGAGGAGATGCAAAATCATCTTAACTTAAAACTTATCTATCTTTTAACTAAGGCTGATAACTCATGGCAAGGAGAGCGTGGTCATATTACAAAAGAGTTATTTCAAAGAATTCTTCCAGAAAATTTTACAAAATTGGAGTACTTTATTTGTGGACCAAAACCAGTTAGTGATATTGCACAAAAAGAACTTTATGGGTTGAAAGTGCCTTTAAGTAAGATTCATTTTGAACTTTTCGATATGGTATAAGGGGTAATATAAAATGCGTGAACTAATTTCAAAACTTATTGTATTGTTAACTTCTATTCTTATTGTAACTCTCTCTATTATCTTTGGATTTTCACAAAATCAAAATAAAAATAAAATTGATGAAAATAATAATATCTCTTCATTTCAAAAAGCAAAAACAATAGCTTTAGATTCTGCAAAAATTCAAAAAGGTAAAGAACTGTTTATAAAAAAAGGCTGTTTAAGATGCCATTCTATTGATAAACAAGGTAATTCAAGAAACCCTCTTGATGGTGTTGGTAAGAGTTACAATAAAGATATACTTGAAAAACTAATAGTTGGTGATGAATCAATAGAAGAAAATATACCAAAGCGAGTTTTCAAACAGCGGTACAAGCAACTTCCATCTAATGAACTTGAAGCGTTAGTTGAGTATATGAAGAGTTTGCGTTAAAAGTGATTTAATATAAAATAGTGGTGTCCAAAAAATGCCTAAAACTACGCTATAGTAATGTCTAAAAGGTTTTATTTACAATGAGCTATAAAAAAAACAAGCAAAAGATTAGAAATTCAAGGATATAAGTTCTTAAGTTGTAAGAAAAAATAATTATTTAGACACCACTATTTTGCTTTAAATCTCCTTTTTCTTTTTTCATTAGAGTGCAAAATTAAAAACTCTAAATTACCAACTATTTTTTTAACTACTTTTGAGCTTTTTATAAAAGCTTGAAGTCTTTCTTTAGTATCTTTATCAAAAAGTAAATTTATATCATCCATAGTAAGTGGTCTCTTATCTAGTGTATTTAATATCTCTTCATTTGTATAGCTTGAATTATTTGGTTCAGCATGAATTCTTGAAGATATATGAATAGGCAAAGAACTATCAAACTGTAATGAAGCCTCATGTAATTCTTTATAGCTAATGCCACCCACTGAATAAGCAGGTGGTCTATCAATAGTTCCTAAATCAATTCTAGTAACATTTAGTTTTAAAAGAGTTTCATTTAGTTTTGCGATTTCCTTTTTTGTATCATTAATTTTATATACAAAAAGAATTTCTATATATAGCTTTCCTTTAAACATATTACTAAATTCTATAACTTTATTAACTATATTTTCAATTTTTATGCTTTTATGTGGTCTATCTATTTTTTTAAATATATCCTCACTTATAGCATCAAGGGATAGTTTTACTTGGTCTAGTTTTAAAAGTGAATTAAAAACTCTTTCATCTACTAAAGTTGCACTATTTGTTAGGATTAGCGTTTGAGTTGTATTTTTAATTTTATCAATTTCATCTATAAGTTTATCTAAGTGAGGATAGAGTGTTGGTTCCCCATTTGCAGTAAGAGTTATGACATCTATTTTATCATTTAAATAGGATTTTAATTCATTTATAATGGTTTGAACTTCCACAGTATTTATTTGAGTATTCATAGTGGCACTAGGAGCTAATTCGCAGTAAAGGCAGTCGAAATTACATTGTTTTGAAGCTGGGGAGAGGTCAATACCCAAAGAAGAACCAAATCTTCTTGAGTTTACAGGACCAAAAATTGTTTGCATATATATAAAGATTTTATTTTTTACTTACTCTTTGACACTCACTTACAAAGTGAATAGCATTTTCTACTGGCACATCAGGTAAGATTCCATGACCAAGGTTAAAGATATGTCTCTCTCCGCCCATAGTTGCATTGATATCCTCAACAGATTGAGTAATCATCTCCTTGGAGTATAGACGACATGGCTCCATATTTCCTTGAAGAACATATTTGTCTCCAAGTTTCTCTTTTGCTAGACTCATTGGAGTTGACCAATCAACACCAAAGACATCAAAGTTTCCATAAATTTTATCTAAAAATGCAGGGATGCCTTTAGGGAACATAATTATAGGAATATGTGGGTATTTCTCTTTTAAGTACTCAGCAATTTCAACCATATATTTCCATGAAAATTCATCATAAAGATCGGGCTCAATTGCTGCTGCCCATGAGTCAAAAATCTGAACAACATCAATACCTGCTTGAATCTGTTTTTCCATATAAATCTTAACAACTTCAGTAACTTTTGCAAGAATTTTATGTAAAAGTTTAGGGTTTGAATACATCATTTTTTTACAAATATTGTAAGTTTTTGTACCTTCGCCTTCAATCATATAAGTAGCTAAAGTCCAAGGAGCGCCGGTAAAACCGATAAGAGCTATATCATCACCTCTTTTATCTAACTGTTGCCTTAAAAGCTCAATAGTTTCATAAACATATGTAAGTTTACAAGCCGCTTCTTCACCACCGATGAGTCTGTCTAAATCTTCTTGAGACTTAATAGGATCAGAAAATTTTGGACCCTCTCCTGTAAAAAAACCTAAATCCATACCCATCTCATCAGGGATAACAAGGATATCACTAAATAAAATAGCAGCATCAACCCCAACAATATCCAATGGCTGTATAGTAACCTCTGCAGCTTTAGCAGGATTATGACAAAGGTTTAAAAAGTTACCAGCCTCAGCGCGAACTGCCATATACTCTGGAAGATATCTTCCAGCTTGTCTCATCATCCAAACTGGAGTGTACGGAGTCTCTTTACCAAAACATGCATCTACAAATATTTTACGATTTGACATTTAGTACCTCGCTGTATTGAATTTTAATTTTTATACTCAATTATTATCCTTTTTTAAATTCTAGTGTATTGTAATGACATTACTTTATGTTATCTTTAAGTGGTTCTTTTTTTCCTACTTTTCCCAAAAAATATAGTCCAACAGAGATAGCTGTGATAGAAAGTGCAAAATAAAACATATCTAACGCAGAGTTGTAATCTGTATGACCCACTTTTTGAAAGAAGCCAACGACTAAAACCATCACAATTACTTTACTTATTTTATCTTTTAGCTGATCAAGAGAGTGGATAGCTAACAGTTGGTTGTCTCCACCACTATCGTCTTTAGCAGGATCTATATCTGATATAAAAAGCTCATATAGACCAAAAGAAAAAAGCAACATAACTACACCAATAAGATACAAATCAACCGCGCCAATAATTCCACCAACTACATCTTGATGAAATTTTTCAGGATGTGCCCCAGTTACATAAGTCGTTATAACATATTTTGCAGTTACAACTATATCAATACTTGCTACTGCAAATAAAATTACTGCGCCAATAAGACCAAACACAACAGCAAAAATTATTATAAATCTTGAACTCCAAAGAGCATTTTCAAACATTTTTTCTATCATTTTATTTTTTTCCTTCCATTTCTACCCATTTTTGGGCAATTCTAACAGCATTTGTAGCTGCTCCTACTCTTAAGTTGTCAGCAACTATAAACATATGAAGCATATTTTTTCTATAGTTATCATTTCTAATTCGACCAACAAAAGTTTCATTCATATCTACACAAATTGAGGGCATAGGGTAAAGTGCTTCTTCTGGTTTATCTAGTACAACTATGTTTGGAGCTTTACTTAAAATATCTCTAGCTTCATTTGCATCCACATCAGAGTCAAAAGTGAGTGTTACTGCTTCAGCATGACCACGAAGAGTTGGAACTCGTACACAGGTAGCACTGAGTTCTATCTTTTTATGCATAATTTTAGTAGTTTCATTTGTCATTTTCATCTCTTCTTTAGTATATCCATTATCCATAAATACATCAATTTGAGGGATCACATTTAGAGCGATTTGTTGATTAAAAGCTTTATGCTCAGAGTTACTCAGTTTAAATGCAAAAAAGTCTTGCATTTGGTTTACTAACTCTTCCATTGCAATTTTTCCAGCTCCAGAAGTTGCTTGATAGGTACTTACATCAACTCTTAATAAGTTATATGCTTCATCAAGTGGTTTAAGTACTTGAACCATTTGAATAGTTGAACAATTTGGATTTGCAATAATTCCTCTCTCTCTCCATTTTGCTATGTCATATGGATTTACTTCTGGCACAACAAGAGGAATATTTTCATCCATTCTAAAGTGAGATGTGTTATCAATTACTACAGCACCAGCTTCTACTGCAGCGGGTGCAAATTTTGCACTAACACTACTACCAGCACTAAAAAGAGCTATCTCTATTTCTTCATCAGCAAATACATCATCAGTAAGTTCTTGTATAATTATTTCTTTAGAGTTAAATTTTATAATTGTTCCTGCACTTCTAGAACTTGCTAGAGGGATTAGTTTATTTATTGGAAAATCAATCTCTTGTAAAATTATTAATATTTCTTCACCAACTGCTCCATTTGCTCCAACTATCGCTACATTATATTTTTTTGACATGTTAACTCTTTTTTATTGTATTTTATTTTGTAAGTAGAGTTCTTCTACTAATATTTCTTGATTTTCACTTAATATTACAGCTCTCTCAACTACAGAAATAAGTTCTCTTATATTTCCAGGCCAATCGTATGATAGAAGTAATTCTTTAGCATCATCGTTAAAAGTTTTAAGTTTAAAAGCATACTTATTACAGTTTATTTCCATCATCGCATTAGCAATCTGTAAAATTTCATCTTTTCTATCTCTAAGAGGAGGAATATGCAAAGGGATAGTATTCAAACGATAGTATAAATCTTCTCTAAATTCTCCATTTTTGATTTTCTCACTTAGGTTTGCATTTGTAGCAGATACTACACGAATATCTATTTTTATTGCTTTTGATGAACCAAGTCTTCTTACCTCTTTTTCTTGCAAAGCACGAAGAAGTTTTGCTTGAACACCATAAGGCATTTCTGCAATTTCATCTAAAAATAATGTTCCACCTTGAGCTAACTCAAATTGACCAGCTTTTGCCTCACTTGCATCTGTAAAAGCACCCTTTTCAAATCCAAAAAGCTCACTCTCTATTAGATTTTCAGGAATAGCTGCCATATTTATAGCAATAAAAGGTTTTTTCGCTCTTGGAGAGTTTTTATGAATATAAGAAGCAAACACTTCTTTACCAACACCACTTTCACCTAAAAGTAAAATACTTGCGTCAGTTTTGCATGCTTTATCAGCTATATTTAAAATTAACTCAAGTGCTTTAGATGTTCCTAAAAATCCATTAGATGATTTTTTATTTTTAATACTTGAAACAGTTTTTTGTACTTTTTGAATTTTATCTTCACGTTTTATAGCATTTATAAGTGTATCAATATCAAAAGGTTTAAGCAAAAAATCTTTTACACCAAGGTGAATAGATTCTATTGCTCTTTGTAGAGTCGCATTTCCAGTCATAATAATTACTTCAAATTTTCCATTTAAAGTTTTTACAAATTCTATACCATCCATACCAGGCATATTAATATCTGTAATAATTAAATTAAAACTATTGTCAAGATTTTTAAGGGCATCTTTTGCATTTTTAAATGTTTTAATCTCAAACTCTTTATAATCACTCATAGCGATTTCAAGAGACTTTCTCATATTAATATCATCTTCAACTATTGCGATTTTCAAATTAACACCCTAAATTTTAGTGAGTTTTCACCCTTATTTTAAAGGTGCGATTATAACAAAATTATCATTAATATCGACTTTGAAGCAGGTTGTTTTAAGAGTTAATATAGTAGTTGAAGTATTTTGTAAGTTTATGGTTTGCTCTTTATGTTCTATGTGAAGACCGAGTTTATGGATATATTCTAGAAACTCTTCTTGATTTTGTGATATTAATTTATTAAGATTGCTATCACTTGTATTTTCTAGTATTAGTTTATCTTGAGGCTTTCCATTACAACTTTTCATGGCATGAGAGATATCTAAAGATTCATTAAAAATAATAGCATCTTTAACTACATATCTGTAAGAGATAAGGTATTCACTTGCATTTAGTGCAAGTGAAGTTAGAAAAATTATTGAGCAAAGTCTGAGTGTGAGATTATTATTTCCATCTCTACTTCGCATAGCCCCTCTTTAAAAGTTGTCTCTACAATGTTTGCATTTCTTACCATTGCTTTTACAGAAGTTCTAATTGTTGATCTTTTAACCATCATATTTTTAATTAAATCTTGACCATCAATATGAACACCTTTTACTTTCTCAGCAATTGCTCTGTAAGCATCAGCAATTGCTGCTCTTTTAGCAAGTGCATAGGCTTGAGCTGGGGACGATGTATTCATAGGAGCAACACCTTGCCCAATTACTGATATATGCATAGATGAATTTTTTTCTAATATCTTTTGTGCTTGAGCTTCCATTTCAGCTTCGGCTTCAGCTCTTTTTGCAGCTTCTTCATCTCTGTTTGCTATCTCTACAGCAAGCTCTTCTCTTATTTTAATTATTTCAGTTCTTGCTTTTTGAGTTTCAGACTCTGCAAGAGTAGTTTTAATTAATGCTTTTTGAAGTTGAGCATTTGTTGGTTCAATTCCAAATAATGATGAGGCACTTAAAAATGCAGCAATTAGAATAGAAAATTTCATGGTTTAGTCCTTACATGAGTTGATATTGCTTTAATAGCAAATATTATACCAACTCATCTTGTCCATCTTTAGTATTTTCTTCATCATCTTCAACAGGCTGTTTTGGACAACGAGATACATTTGCTACTTCATCACCTTTTACAATATAAACACCAGATGTATTTCTACTTGATTTAGAAATTGTTTGCATATCAACCCTAATCATTTTTCCAGCTTTTGTAAGTGCCATCATATCCATTGTCTCATCTACCATTAAGCAACCTACAACATTTTTACCGGTTTTAGAAGTCATCTTCATAGCGATTACACCAGAGCCGCCACGGTTAGTTAATCTATATTCACCAGCATCAGTTCTTTTGCCAATACCTTTTTCACTAACTACTAAAATTTCTTGATTATCGTCTGCTATAATATTTGCATCAACAACTTCATCTGACTCATGTTTAAATTTAATTCCTCTAACACCTCTAGTATTTCTACCTTGGTCACGAGTTTTTTCTATCTCAAACTTTATACATTGAGATAGTTTAGTTACTATAAATAGATATTTAATAGATTTATCTGCAATTTTTGCAGTGATGATAGAATCATCATCATCAAGGTTAATAGCTTTAACACCATTGCTTCTAATATTTGAAAATTCACTTAAGTTAGTTCTTTTTACAACACCTTTTTTTGTAAAAAATACTAAAGATTTATCTTCACTAAAGTCTGTTGTTGGATTGATTGATTGGATCTGTTCACCTGCAACAAGATTTAAAAGATTTACAACTGCTTTACCTTTAGCAATTCTACTTCCTTCAGGGATACGATAAACTTTTAACCAATGAAGTTGTCCACGGTCTGTTACAAAAAGAAGTGTGTCATGAGTATTACATGTGAAAAATCTTTCTATAAAGTCATCTTCATAAGTAGTAACAGCAGTCTTACCTTTACCACCACGCTTTTGTTTTTCATAAGACGCAAGAGGTACTCTTTTTATATAACCTCTATGAGTAATAGTTACAACCATTGGTTCATTTGGAATTAGATCTTCGATATCAATATCATCATAATCATCTTCTACCTCTGTTTTTCTTTCATTGCCACCATAAATAGCCATAACCTCATCAAACTCTTCATTAATAATACCGTGAAGAACATCTTCACTTTTTAGAATCGATTCTAGATATTCAATTAGTATTATTAATTCAGCTAATTCTTCTTCAATTTTTTTAATTTGCAAACCGGTAAGTCTTCCAAGTCTCATAGCAACGATACTTGTGGCTTGAATTTCAGAAAAATTATATTGAGAAATTAGATTATTTTTAGCATCTTCTTCATCTTCTGAAGCACGAATAGTTTTAATGATTTTATCAATTATGTCTATAGCTTTTCTAAGACCTTCTAAGATGTGTGCTCTTGCTTTTGCTTTTTCAAGATCGAATATTGTACGACGAATAATAATAGTTTTACGGTGATTGATAAAGTGCTTTAAGACATCTATAATTCCAAAAATTCTAGGTTCTTGATTTAATATAGATAGCATAATGATACCAAAAGTAGTTTGCATGCTTGTTTGTTTAAAAAGATTATTTAAAACTATTTCACTCATAGCATCTCTTTTTAGTTCAATTACAACTCTCATACCATCACGGTCTGATTCATCGCGGATAAGTGAAACACCCTCTATCATTTTGTCTTTTACGAGATTGGCAATATTTTCAATTAGACGGGCTTTATTTACTTGGTATGGAAGTTCATCAATAACAATAACTTCTTTTTTAGCTGTTTGCTCAATATGAGTTTTAGCACGAACTTTTATGCGTCCACGACCAGTCTCATAAGCATCCATAATCCCTTTTTTACCAAAAATAATACCACCAGTTGGAAAGTCAGGTGCTTTTATATGTTGCATAATCTCTTCGAGTGAAATATTTGGATTTGCTAGAAGTGCTTTTAAGCCATCCATTATTTCAGTTGGATTATGAGGGGGAATATTTGTAGCCATACCAACTGCAATACCAGAAGAACCATTTATAAGCAGGTTTGGAACACGAGTAGGCATAACATCTGGCTCTTTAGTAGTACCATCATAATTATCTGTCATGTTTACTGTGTTTTTATCTAAATCTTTTAGAAGTTCTCCAGCATATTTAGTCATACGAGCTTCGGTATATCTCATTGCAGCAGCACTATCGCCATCAACAGAACCGAAGTTTCCTTGACCATCAACAAGCTCCATACGCATAGAAAAATCTTGAGCCATACGAACAAGAGCGTCATAAACAGAGTTGTCGCCATGTGGATGGTACTGTCCGATTACATCACCAACGATACGAGCAGATTTTTTATATTTTGCACCATGAGAAAGGTTTAGTTTATCCATAGCGTATAAAATTCTTCTGTGAACAGGTTTTAATCCATCACGAACATCAGGAAGTGCACGACCTACAATTACACTCATCGAATAATCAAGGTAGCTATTTTGAAGGGTCTCTTCTATATTAATTGTTTGTATATCATCGTTAGTTAGCAAATCGCTCATATAAACACCTAGCTTTAGAAATAAATTTATTTATATTAGCTAATAAAGCCTTAATATCTCCGCAAAATATATAAAAAGAATCAACAATTTCTAATATGAGAAAAAGAGTTGCGGATAAGATTAGTTTAAAAATCATAGTGATTAAAAATTAATCATTTTTTTAATTAATATACTCTTATTTAAATATATAATTACTGTAAATGTGGTAGAGTTGATGAAAAGACTGAACAACATGGTCTTGATAAAATAGTTCATGGTGGAAAAAGTTTAAATCTATAATTTAACCGCTAAAAGGAATAAATCCCTTTAGCTATGTTAGGCACTAATACAGATAGTTGCGTAAAAGTATAAATATGGCTAGAATGTTAAAATAAAATTTGGAGATATTATTATGAAGAAAATTGAAGCGATTATAAAACCATTTAAGTTAGAAGATGTAAAAGATGCATTAGCTGAGATTGGTATTGATGGTATGACAGTTAGTGAAGTAAAAGGTTATGGTCGTCAAAAAGGTCATAGCGAACTTTATCGTGGTGCTGAATATGTAGTTGATTTTTTACCAAAAATCAAAATGGAGATAATAGTAAATGATGATAATGTAGATCAAGTTACAAACACTATTGTTGAAGCTGCTCGTACTGGTAAGATTGGTGATGGTAAAATTTTTGTAAGTGAAATTGAACAAATTATCCGCATTCGTACGGGTGAAACTGATACGGAAGCTATTTAAATATAAAATCTACTCTTCCATATACTTGTGTGTGGAAGCTTTTAAAACCTCTCTTAAATAATCACTCTTTAACCCGATATTGTAAATTAGATGCAAATAATAACTCTTTAAATACTTTATCTAAAGCTTTACTTTTAAAATTTTTCACTACAATTTCTTTTTGAAAACGCACAAAGTCACCCTCTTTTACATCAGCATTACTAGTAGCTATCCAGAATGATTTATTTGTCTTTTCTTTGACCTCTATAAAAGTATAAGCTTGAGCTTGCTTTACGCTAACCACCTTTCCTTGATAAAAAGGTTTTTGCTCGATTGTTTTATTTTCAGATGTTTGAGCTTCAAGATTCAATATTAAAAGTAGTGAAACTAAAGCATATTTATATATGTTTTTCATGATTTTCCTTTGAATTTAATTTACGTTTTGGATAGGCTATAAAAATAATACTAAATACCATTATAGTTATAATATAAACCCATGTTGGGATTGGTATAGGATCTCCTGTAGCATAAGAATGCATACCTGCTAAATAAAAATTTACTCCAAAATAGGTCATTAATATTGAGAAAAAAGAGACTATTGATAATACAGCAAAGAGATATGGTGTATAAATCTTTTTTATAAGTCTAATATGGATTACAATTACATAAACTATAATTGAAATATATGCCCATGTCTCTTTTGGATCCCAACCCCAGTAGCGACCCCATGATTCATTTGCCCAAATTCCTCCTAAAAAATTACCAATGACCAATAGTGTTAAGCCAAGTATTAAGACAGCCTCATTTATGTAAGTTATATTTTTAATATGTGTATCAATATGGGGAGATTTATAGTTGCGTAAAACAAATAAAAAAAGAGTAATAATTCCTAAAATCGCTCCAATTCCAAAAAAACCATAACTTGCAGTAATAACAGAAACATGAATACTTAACCAATAAGATTTTAAAACAGGGACTAAATTTGTTATTTGGGGATCTATCTCTCCCAAATAAGCTCCAAATATAAAAATGCCTGCCATCATAAATGAAGCAGCTGTAGCAATTGTGGAGTTTCGTAAAAATATTAATGAAGCTAAAATTGCTGAGTATGAGATATAAATCATTGTTTCATATGTATTAGATAGAGGAGCATAGCCTCCAATATACCATCTAGTAGCAATACCTAAAGTATGTAAGGATAAAAGTGAAAATGAGATAAAACTTATTAAAGTTTTTATTTTTTGATTAATGAGCTTATTGTAAAACATAGAGCTTAATCCATAAACAAGAAGAAATAATCCAAAAAGAAGATAAATAATTGATAGTTTAAAAAATAAAGATATTTCATTAAACCATAGCTCTACTTCAAGCTTTTGCTTTGACGGTATAACTGAATTTCCAAACTTTTTTTGGTAATCTCCAATAATTTGTATATATGGAAATGCTTTAGCGTAATTTCTATTGTAGCAAGCATCAAGAAGACGACTTGTAGCTCTTTTAATTTCACTATTATCAACAAGCCCAAACATTGTTTTAAAATCTACCCATTTATTTCGTTCATTGTCTGGCAAAGGAAACAGTGTTAATAATACACCACGATAAGACATGAAAGCAATGTTTAGTCGTTCATCAACATTTAATATATCTCTTTGAAATGTCCCTCTTTGTGATGGGGTAAGCTGATTGGCATCTTCTACTTCTTTAGTTAGTTTATACTCTCCTTTTTCATTAAAAAAGTCAGTAAATTTTGCAAGTTTTTGTTCTTTTGAAATACCTAAAAGTGATTTTAATTTAGGTGTTTTAACGCGTATAATATCAACTTTTTTCCACATACTTGGTCGTGAGAACATCCCTAGTATTACTTGGTTTGCACTCATACCTCTCCAAGAGTTTTTACCTACTAACTTATTTAATACTTCACGATTTTGTGTATCAAGTGGCTTCATTCGCCCATCAGGACTTTGCACTACTAAACTTCCAAAAGCTTGTGCTAATTCTTTAGAGTTTTTTTGATGATTTGAGAAATACTCTTGCGTATAAGATGATGCATAGGTTGGGGTATTTAAAAAGAATAATCCAAAAGAAAGTATAAAAATAGCAATAGGCATTTTTTTTATTTTAGAAATCAAAAATTGAAACCTTGAGTGTTTATTAAATAGATTTAAAATAAGACCTAAAAATAGTAAAAAATAACCTAAATAAGTTATTTCAACACCAGGGTCTTTATTTACTGTAAGTATTGTCCCTTTTTCATCATCATCATAAGATGTTTGAAAAAATTTATATCCACCGTAAATAAGTGTATGATTCATATAAATTTGTTTATCAAACTCTATATTATTGTGTTTATCTATAATTGTAATATCTGAAGAAAATTCTGAGGGAGATCTACTTCCTGGGTATCTTGTTAGAGTAAAATCATTTAGAGCTACATAAAAATTTATATTAATTTTTTCTTTTTCAACTATAACTATGTTAGATTTTTCACCCTCTCTAATATGCATAGTACCATCAAGCCCAAAATAGTGAGTAATTGTAGCTCCAAATAAGATGATAATAAAAGAGGAGTGAAGTATCGCTCGTGATTTAATGCGATACATTTTTGTTTTATAAATTACAGTAATAAGGTTGAGTGAAATTAATAATAAAGATAGTTTATACCACCAAGCATGATAAACTATCTCTTTTGCTCTTTTTGAACCAAAATCATTCTCTAAAAATGTACCCATAGCTGCACCAAAAGCTAAAATAAGGAGTAATATCATCATGGTTTTATAGGAACTGAATATTTTGTACATAAAATGAGCTTCTTAAATATTAAAATATAAAACCAAGCACTTATTTAGATGCTTGGTTTTTTTAGAAGAATTAATTATTTAGAATACGCTGTTTCAGCATCATCTAATCCAACACGAGATTTTTTTGCATTTAAATTATAATTTTTCTCAGCTTGTTTGTACCACTCTTTTTCTAAAGTAGCTTTAAACTTTAGTTTCTCTTTAACTAATTTTTCAAAAGGTACACCTGCGAGTTTTTGTGCTTTTTCTTTTGTTGAAAAATCTGGTGCTATATATCTTTTTACATTATGGTCTGCCAATATAGATACCAACTTAAGTCTAGCCTGCATTGCTGTTTCATTTGCAACACTCAATATTCGTAGAGTCTCCTCTGGTGCATGGAAAAATCCTGGGTGTGATGCTACTGCATAATCCCATTTCCATTGAGCTGAACGGATATCTGCTCTTACAGCTTCAAGCTCTAAGTACGTAGCTCCAGCCTCCATAGCTTTTGCTGTTTCTAAATGTGCTTTAGCTAAGTTATCCATTGCTAACTCATGAAGTTGCTCTTTTCTTTCAAATTTTCTATGAACTATATCTTTAAGTTTTTTCTCACTCTCTCTGTGACATGGCATACAAGATCTATCCATAGTCTCTAAAGGATTTTGTAGTTGGTGATCAGAGTATTTTACAGAACCTTCTTGAGTATATGGCATATGACAATCTGCACAAGATACACCTTTTTGAGCATGAATACCAGTTTTAAAAAGCTCATATCCAGGATGTTGTGCTTTTAACATTTTAGTTTTTGATATTTTATGTGTCCAATCTGTAAAATTTTCATCATCATAATATTTTTCCATACC
Organism: Sulfurimonas sp.; assembly: GCA_021648465.1. Classification (GTDB taxonomy): domain Bacteria; phylum Campylobacterota; class Campylobacteria; order Campylobacterales; family Sulfurimonadaceae; genus Sulfurimonas. The sequence goes on from JAKISR010000004.1 coordinate 15,590, forward strand.
CTCTACAGTCAATCCATTTGCCCAAGGATAAGTAACAACATTAGCAATTTTATTGTTTCCGTTTTTATCAGTCCATTTTGTTTTCTTAAAATAATACTCACTATGACATTGTGCACAAACAAGGTTTCTTTTCTCTTGATGGCTTGAGTTTTCAAAAGTAGGCAATCCTGCTGCTTCTAAACCTCTGTTTAGATGAGGAACTCTTACTTCTAATTCACCTGTATCATTAGAGTGACAATTGGCACAACCAATTGAGTTTACAATCTCATTACCATATTTTGCCCATTTTCCTGTGAAGTATTCTAGCTCTCCATCTCTCTCAATAATTCTAGGAACATCTGTTGATTTACAAGTCCAACATGCAGTTGGCATTGGTCCTGTTTTTCCATCTACTGGTGCTCCTGTTCTAAGAGTGTTTACATTATCTTGAAGTGCATAATAATGTCCACGAGGAGCATTATAATCCTTAGAAAATCCATATCCTGCCCATAAAACAGAAAGTTGTGGTTTATCTTTAAGCACATCTAATAATTCGTCTTGGTCTTTAGTTTTTTTCCACGAACTATATTGACGAGGATAATATTTTTCCCACTCTTCACTTTTATGTTGAATTGCTTCAGAAACTACAGGTAATTTTGAAAGTGCGATTCGCTCCGCTTCTCGATTGTTTATATTACCTGCCAATAATGTCATAGCAGCAAGGGCAACTACAGTTCCTGTAAGTAGTAATTTATACAGTATGTTCATTTAATTTTCCTTTTAAATTTATTTATTTTATATCTAAACTATTAGGTGTAGTTGTTAATCCTCTAACTTTTCCATGTGGAACTTCCCTATGACAAGACCAGCATTTTCGTCCATTTTCAACGTATTGTTCATCAAAGTTATGATATAAATTGGCATTACTACCTAAAGTTGATGCGATACTTTTATGGCAAGAGATACAATTTTTTTGAACACGACTTGCTCCATCCTCAGTTATTTTGATTGAATGATCATAAGTATCAAAAACAAATGCTGTGGTATGGTTCCAACCATCTATAATTTTTGATTTATATTTATTAATTACGCCATCTGTTGGTAGATGACACTCAATACAGGTAACATCACGAGAGTGTGAACTATGTCGCCAAGTTGTATATTGAGTATTCATAACATGGCAATTAATACATGCTTTAGGGTCTTTTGATAAATATGATAATGCTTTGGAGAGATAAACCATATAAATAAAGAAGATGACAGCGACAATAAATGTCAAAATTGCAACTTTTTTAATTCTCTCCTCTGCACCATCAGATCTAAATTGTTTTCCCATCTTTTTTCCTCATATTATTCAGTAATGAATCATTAAAGATTCATCGCTGATTCACCATGGACCACTTCATCAAGACCACGCTGTTCTGTCTCTTCATCAACTCTTCCACCACCTGTTAAGGCTGATGCAATAAAAAATACAATTGCAGTTACAACACCACTGTATACAATAGTTAAACCAATTGTTTTAATTTGTGCTAATAATTGAGTAGGTATGCTGTAGTCAGCTGCTGTGAAATATGGAGCGACAAAAATAGCTGTTGCAATTGAACCCCAAATACCGACAAGTCCATGTATCCAAAATGCATCAAGACTATCATCTACTTTGAACATTTTTTTAAATTTAAATACACCGATAAAACCGATGATACCCCCGACAAAACCAATAATGATAGCACCTGTAATACCAGCAGAACCACTTGCAGGAGTAATTGCAACTAAACCAGCAACAGCACCAGATGCAGCACCAATTAATGTAGGTGTTTTATATACAATATATTCAGCAATTAGCCAACCAATTATACCAAGAGATGCGGCAACATTAGTAATAAGAAATGCGTTACCTGCTATACCATCGGCTGCAATTTGTGATCCAGCATTAAATCCAAACCAACCAAACCATAACAATACTGCACCAAGTACAGCAAGTACTGGAGAGAATGGTTTCATTGCTAAAGTACCATACCCTTTTCTTCTTCCTAGTATCATGGCTACTACAAAACCTGCAACACCTGCATTAATATGTACAACAGTACCACCTGCAAAGTCCATTTCATTAAAATGTAAAGTTTCTCCTCCACCCCATGCCCAATGTGCAATAGGTGCATAAACTAACAAAATCCATAACGCTACAAAAATAGAAAATGTTGAAAATTTAACTCTCTCAATCATTGATCCACTAGCAATTGCTACAGCAATAGCTGCAAAGGTACCTTGAAATGCTACAAAAAGAAATTCAGGTACAGTTCCTACTAAACTTTTATCGGTAACTCCAGCCAAAAGAACTTTACCAGTTCCAAAGAAATCACCCTCTCCAAAAGCAATAGAATAACCTGCAATAACCCAAACTAAAGTACCTACAGCAAAAGCTATAAGACTCATACCCATTGTATTTAATACATTTTTGCTTCGTGTCATTCCACCATAAAACAGTGCAAGTCCTGCTGGTGTCATTAACATTACCATTGCAGTAGCTACTAGCATCCAAGCTGTATCTCCTGAATCTAACTGATCTGCAGAAGCGACAAGAGGCAACGACAAAAAAGCTATAACCATAAAAAATTTATTATTCATAAATTTACTCCCTGTTTTAAAAAACTTAGTATATCGCTATTTTATACTATACAAAACAGCATAATTGTATAAATTTTAAACAATATATAGATATTCTTTAAACTAAGAGAAAATTAAATTTAAAAATTAATTATTAAACTTTAATTTTTTTAGCAAAAACATACTTAGCAAATTTAATCTTAAAGAAATTTTTTCATGTTAAAAGTAGCCTTTAAATGTATTGTCAATAAATTTTTCACACTTTTTGAATAGTGCTGTTTTTTTTGATAGTACTTAGCTTTGCAATGTTTAGTTTATACTAAAAATATTTCTGCTAGTATTTCTAGTGTATATTGTGGCGTTGTTGTAGCAATTGTATTTTTTATTATCAGCTTTAATAGGTGGTGAAAAAGTTGATGAAGAGACAGAACAGCGTGATCTTGATGTAGTTAGATAGTTGCGTAAAAGTATAAATATGGCTAGAATGTTAAAATAAAATTTGGAGATATTATTATGAAGAAAATTGAAGCGATTATAAAACCATTTAAGTTAGAAGATGTAAAAGATGCATTAGCTGAGATTGGTATTGATGGTATGACAGTTAGTGAAGTAAAAGGTTATGGTCGTCAAAAAGGTCATAGCGAACTTTATCGTGGTGCTGAATATGTAGTTGATTTTTTACCAAAAATCAAAATGGAGATAATAGTAAATGATGATAATGTAGATCAAGTTACAAACACTATTGTTGAAGCTGCTCGTACTGGTAAGATTGGTGATGGTAAAATCTTTGTAAGTGAAATTGAACAAATTATCCGTATTCGCACGGGTGAGATAGACAATGAAGCTATTTAATTTAATAGCTTCAAATATTTAAAAACTTATATATAAAGAGAGTTTTTACTGATTTATTCATAAACTAACCCCATTTAACCTTTTCTTTTCATTCCTGAATTCTCTTAACAAGCTAAATATGATTTTATCATATTTGTAACTTTTCGTAACCTTTATTTGAGTATATAAATATTTAGTATTAATAATTTTTAATTTAAATTTAATATTTAGAAGTACTCTCTCCTTATGTGTTACAAAAAAGGACATATCTTAATTTTTACAAAAAATATTTTAGATTATTTATACGATATTTTGATTATATTCAATTTAAGTGTTACTAAATGAAGCATTATTAAAAATATTTTAGAAATTTATCAAAATTATAATCACCATTTATATACTTTGTTTAGAATTCGCCATATCGCTATGGTATCTGTAAATATTATAGTAAATCCAACTAAGATAAAGGAGTACCTAAACATGGGAATACTTGATAATATATTAAACCCAGTGATTCTATTTTTTGCATTTGGAATGCTTGCTGGTTCGTTGCGCTCAAATTTAGAAATTCCACCAGCTATAGGTAAATTTCTTTCATTGTATTTACTACTGGCTATAGGTTTTAAAGGCGGAACTGCCTTGGCTGCAACCGGTCTTTCTTTAGTAGGAGTGCTTGCTATTTTAGCAGCTCTAATAATGGCTACGATTGTGCCAATATATAGTTTTTTCATACTTCGTAAAAAAACTAATCCATATGATGCTGCAGCGATTGCAGCTACTTTTGGATCAATAAGTGCAGTAACCTTTATAACAGCTCAACAGTTTTTAACATCAAACGAACTAGAATATGGTGGTCATATGACAGTTGCGATGGTTTTGATGGAGATGCCTGCAATTATATTAGCAATGGTTTTAGTAGCTATGGTTAGAAAACAGGAGGCTTTAAAAAACGGTGGGGATGTAGCAAATACGGTTGCACCAAAAATATCAATGTCAAAGGTTCTACATGAAGCATTTACGGATGGTGCCTTTTTACTACTTATGGGAAGTTTGACCATTGGGTATATTACTGGTGCTGATGGAGCGGCAATAATGAAACCATTTATTAAAGAAATGTTTATGGGATTTTTAGCTTTTTTCCTTCTTGATATGGGATTGATAGTTGCTAAGCAGTTAAGAGAATCGACAGAAGGTTTAAATAAATTCATGTTTGGTTTCTCTATTGTGATGCCTGTAGTAAATGCTACTATTTCTATGGGATTAGCCTGGATTTTTGGTTTGTCAGTTGGAGATGCATTACTTCTTGCTGTACTTGCTGCAAGTGCATCTTATATTGTTGTTCCAGCTGTTGTTCGATATGCTATTCCAGAAGCAAGAGCAGGTACATACTTTACAATGGCAATAGGTTTTACATTTCCATTTAATATAATAATTGGTATTCCTCTTTATTATGCGATGATTAGCTACTTTTGGGGATTATAAATAAAAGGATAAATAATGAATAAAGAGTTTTCAATAAAAACGGTAAAAAGAGTAGAGATTGTTGTGAGTCATAATATACTCGCAGAGATACTAGAGAAGCTTGATGAACTTCATATTACTGGATATACAATGATTCCAGAGGTAGCGGGAAAAGGAGATAGAGGGGTTCTGTCTCTTTCAAATGTCGGGTTTGGTACATATGCAAATAGCTATATTATAATTTCTTGTAATGCAGAAACAGCTGAAAATATAGCGAAAGAGATGTATGCTTATTTGTCTAAATTTGGTGGGCTTTGCTTGATTAGCGATGCATACCAAGTTGATCACTAATATACTTGGAGAATTTACAATGACTAAAAAAAAGATTTTAGAGCTTTTTGATACTTGGAATCAGGCACTACAGACTAAAAATCCATCAACGGTTGCAAAACTGTATCATCCTAGATTAGGAATCTTGATACCTACGGTCTCAGCAAAAATAAGACACAATAGAACAGAGATTAAGGATTATTTTGTGAATTTTTTACAAAATAATCCATTTGGTGAGATAAGTGAGTCTAACATAAGAATCTATGGTGATCTTGCAATAAACTCCGGTTTGTACACTTTTGAACTTGATGGTGAAGAAGAACAAAGCAGAATTAAAGTAGATGCTAGGTTTACTTATGTTTACAAAAAAGAAGATAAAGAGTGGTTTATTATTGAACATCACTCCTCAGTTTTACCATAAATATTTAACTGCCTTTTTTTTAATCATTTTTTTATATAAAAGGTATTTTATTTTAGATAAAATACACCTTAAATTAATTAAAAAAGGGTATTACAAATGTTAGAAGCTGATTTTAAATATATAATCGACACTTTCTTTACACTATTTGCTATGGTACTTATAATCTTTATGGTTCCAGGTTTTGCAATGCTTGAAGCGGGTCTTGTTCGCACTAAAAATGTGGCTGCTGTACTTACAATGAATGTAATGATTTATGCTGTTGCCTCGTTGGCATTTTTACTTATTGGTTATGAAATAGCATTTGGTGGCTGGGAAAGTGATACTCAAAGTATCTGGGCTGCTTTTATGTTTCAAATGGCATTTGTTGGTAAAACAGTAAATATTATGAGTGGTGGTGTAAGTGAGCGTGTTCGTATTATCCCTTTAGCAATTTTTACTGCAATTATGGGTTCTATAATATATCCATTAGTAGTAAATGTTACTTGGGGTGCAGATATGCTTGCTGGCACAATGCTTGATATAGATATGTATGACTTAGCTGGTTCAACTGTTATTCACTCAACTGGTGGTTGGGCGCTTTTAGCTGCTATTTTAATAATTGGATCCAGAAAAGGTCGTTATCAAGACGGAAAAATTAGGGTAATTCCTGCTTCAAATATTCCACTTGTTGTTTTAGGGGCACTGCTTCTATGGATAGGTTGGTTTGGTTTTAATGGTGGAAGTGTTGGTTCTATCTCATCTGTTGAAAATGCTAATTTAGTAGCTAAAACAATTATGAATACAAATACAGCAGGATTAGCAGGTGCATTTATAGCTGGAATAATTATGTATTTTAGATATAAACTTTTAGATATCACTATGATTTTAAATGGTGCATTAGGTGGTCTTGTTGCTGTTACCGCAGGACCAGATTTATACGACATGTACACACCTATTTTAATTGGTCTAATTGGTGGTGCATTAGTTGTATTTGCTGTTCCATTATTTGATAAACTAAAAATAGATGATCCAGTTGGAGCACTTTCAGTTCACTTAATTAATGGTATTTGGGGAACATTAGCTGTTGGAATATTTATAGATGATATCTCATTTTTAGCTCAACTAAAAGGTGTTGTACTTATTGGAGTCTTTGTTTTTAGTGTTTCTTTTATTATTTTATATAGCATAAATAAAATTTCTAAATATAGAGCATCGGATGATGAACAACTTGAAGGTATGGATGTTAGTGAATGTGGATTAGAGGCATATCCAGAATTTAAAAGAGTTATATAGCTACTAAATAATAACTTTAACGAAATAGTAATAATTCTTTTGTTACTATTTCTCCATGATAAGATATACTAACTCACTTTTAATATCAGTTGTTGTTCATAGTATTACTATAATACTTATAACATTAGTATGGCAGTATTATGCATCAAATAAAAAAACAGAGCAAGAAAAAAAAGTCTATTTAAAACTTTCTGATATTATTACATCTCCTAAAAATGAACAAATACAACTTCAACCTCAAATAAAAACTATAACAAAACCAGTTCAAGAAAAAAAAGTAGAAAAACTTCAAAAACAAAAAATAATTGCACAGATTGAACCAAAAGAACCAAAAGAACCAAAAGAACCAAAAGAAATAAAAAAAGTTGAAAAAGTTGAAAAAGTTGAAAAAGTTGAAAAAGTTGAAAAAATAAAAGAAAAAATAAAAATAGTTAAAAAATATGACTTAGAACCTAAGAAAGTTTTTAATTTTGCTGTTGAAGAAGTTCCATCAGATCTAGCTTTTTTAAATAAAAGACCCACTACGAAGAGAATATTTAAAGAACCAAAAGAACCAAAAAAGGTAGTAAAAAAAGCTGTACAAAAAAGTATTGAGAAAAAATCAGTTAAGCCAAAAGTTATTAAAAAATCTCAGCAAGCAAAATCTTCAGAAAACTATCTTCAAGTAAATACAAAAGAGATATCAAAGCTTTTAGAGGATAATCTTTACTATCCAAGAAGTGCAAAAAAAAGAAAAATAACTGGTCAAGTTCTTGTTAAGTTTAAATTAGGGTTAGATAGTAAAGTATATGACATTAAAATTTTAGAATCAAGTAATGAAATATTAAGTCGTTCTGCAATGAAAACAATTCTTAATTTATCTACTAGATTTCCAAAACCAAAAAAAGAGCTAATACTACATGTTCCAATTAATTATAACTTAGATATTTAATCAAACAAATCAAAAAATTTAATAAAATATCACTTTAGTTTTAAACTTCTCATATAAACGCCTCTAAAAACCCTAGATATATGTAATGTTTTTAAAATAACCAACCTTTTGAATCAGCTAAAACTGCTTTGTTTATATCATCATAAATTGACATAGATTGAGTAATAATTTCTGTGCCTTTATTAAAATATTCAGATGAATCATATGTAATAGTATTTTTTAGAATATTTTTTTGAGTTAGAACTAAATAATTTTCAGTTGCAGTATCTAATTTTTTTAGTTTTTCCTTTATCACAGAGGTTTGAATTTTATCTTTATGTTTAATAATAATTTTACTTACTTTAGATTGAATATTTTGACTAAAAACTTGAACTTTTGCTAATTCAGATATTAATATACTTCTATTTTTTCTAGAAGATGTTTTTTTAGCTGCTAAGCCAGCACCTATACCTCTGAGAACACCGATATGTTCTGCAAATGGGAGTAGGCTCTCCATCATTAAAGTAGTAGATTCTTTTCCAAAATCACTTGATTTTTTACTAGCGTGTCTACTAATAGTTTGAGCTAATAAAAGCGACTGTCCAATTAAATCAGTATATCTATTGAAAACTTCTTGTGTGTCTACTGATTTTACAGCTTCTCTATTTAAACTTGTTAGTTCACGAGATATTAAAGTTGCTTTACTTTCAATTAATGGATCCGATGCTATTTTGAGAGACTCCATTTTTCCAATTGCTTCTTTCATGTCATTTGTTGTTCCAAATAGTGTTAAAAGTGCATACTCATCGCCATTTAAATAAGCATTTGTAAGTCCACGAGTTTTTTGAGTTGAGATTATTAAATCTCTAAGTGATTCCATATACTTACTAGTGCTTGCTTGTGCATCATTACTAAATAATGGTTTTGCTTGAATATTAAAAAATAATATTGCAATAATTAAAACTATTTTCATTTATTAACGACCCTTTTGTTTTCAAATATCATGCTATTGTAGCTCTTTAAGTTTATAAAAAGCTTTAGTCTTTTATATTAAATAATTATTTTAATAGTTAAGAGAGTTTTTTTTAGTTTAAAAGTGGTGACCCCGAGGAGAATTGAACTCCTGTAACATGGATGAAAACCATGGATCCTAACCGCTAGACGACGGGGCCAATTTTTTACTTAGTATGGTGTCCTGTGATGGATTCGAACCATCGGCCACATCATTAAAAGTGACGTGCTCTACCAGCTGAGCTAACAAGACATAAACAAATATAATGTTTGTGGATGGGAATTATAGGCAAATAGGTTTTCTATGTCAAGAAAAAGAGACATAAATGTATAAAGTATTTTAAATTTGTTCTAATGCGTCACATCTTATAGTAAAATTAAAAAAAGACAAGATAGTTAATAGTATGTTAATTGTTTTTTAATTAAAATAGTTTAGAATTTAAAATAGGGAAGCTGATGCTTATACGATTTTGCTTATTATTAACAGTTATGATTATAATGAGTGGATGTTCACATAAAGTTCTTATAAAAGCACTTGAACCAGCTACAATAGACCGTGCTTCTGCAACAAAAAAGATTTCAGTTGTATCGTTTAAAAATGATAGAGTAGGACTTTCAAATAAAATTGAAACAATTCTTGTAAATAAAGATATAAATAATAAAAAATATTTTACTGTTGTTAGTAGAAAAGATTTAAATAAAATTATAAATGAACAAAAGTTACAAAACAGTGGGTTAATAGATCTTTCAACAGCAGTTGAAGTTGGTAATCTCATAGGTGCACAAGCAATAATCTCTGGCAGTGTGGGAAGAGCTACACTAAAAGATACATATTATTATGCTGAGCGAATAAGATGTCAAGATTTAAAATGTAAAAAATTCACTATTTATAAAGTGAGGTGTACAAAGCGTCTTGTTGGTTTATCAGCAGAGATTAGAATGGTAGATGTAACAAAAGGTGATGTAATATATGCAAATAAAATGAATCGAACATCAACATGGAAACATTGTAGAGATGATTCACGCTTATTGCCCTCAAGAGAGATAGCAGCTCAACTTTTAGCAGATAAAATGGCTGAGGATTTTACACAAAAACTAACTCCAAGTTACCGTTATTTTAAAGTAAGTTTGTTAGATGAGCCAGATATTGATTATAATGATAGAAGTGAGAAGCTTTTAGAAATTTCCATAGAGTATATAAAACAAAATAGATATGATAAGGCTGAAAAGTTTTTTATAGATTTAGTTGATGAAACAAAACAAAAAAGTTATGTTCCTTTTTATAATCTTGGTGTTATTAAAGAGGCTCAAGGAAAATATACAGAGGCACAAAAGTATTATGAATATGCAGATGATTTAGTAATTGAGCCTGTTGAAGAAATAAGTGAGGCATACATAAGAATTCAAAAACTAATCACTAAAAACAAAAAAACAAAAAAACAATTATCGAGATAGGACAAAATTTGAGTAAAATAATTTATAAAATCATCATGATTTTTAGCTTGTTATTTTTATCTGCATGTGGAATTCAAAAAGAGATAGATTTAAATCAGAATAAAAAGCTTCCTTCGTGGTATGAAAACCCTCCAAAAACTACAATTTCAACACTTTACTCAATTGGTGAGGGTGAAAATAGAGATGATGCTATAGCAAATGGATTGAGTAATATGATTTCAACTCTAAGTGTATCAATATCTTCACAATTTAATTCAAAAACAGTTGTAAAAGAAGGCTCAAATAATAGTTTTCAATCAACAGTGACAAATGACATACAAAGTGATGTGAAAAAAATCCGTATTAGTAACTATGAAGTTCAAGAAGCTAAGAAACTTGGGTTTAGAAGATACATAGTTTTAATAAACTCAGATAAAAAAAAGCTCTTTGATAGTTTAAAAAGTGAGATAGAGCAAAAGTTTACTCTCATAGAAAAAGAAAAAGAAAAATTGAATAACTACAATGCTATAAAACAGTTGGCAGTTTTAAAAGAGTCAAAAAATAGCATCGATAATGTGTTAGATAATTTAGTGGTTATGAATGTTTTAAATAATAGTTTTAACTCAAAAGAGTATGTAAATAGAGTTAAAGATGTAAGTGATGATTATGAGAAAATACTCTCTAGTATTACATTTAGTATAAGTTCAAATGAAATAGCTAAAAATCTAGAAGCTCCTATAAGTAGTGGTCTTAGTAATGAAAAATTACAAATAAAAAATAGTCGTGGTAAAAAACATTTTCATATAAATATATTTTCAAAAAATAATCAAGCTAATTCTCATGGTTTTATAATTATTCGCTCAGCAATAGAGATAAGAGTGATAGATTTTAAAGGCTCTATAGTGGGTAGTAACAAGCTAAATATTATAGGACGCTCTACGCAGGGTATAGAAGTAGCTAAAGAGGGTGTTGCTATAAAGTTAAACGAGATGATAAAAAAAGATGGCATTGGTAAGGTTATAGGGTTAGAACTATAATCATATTTCTATAGAAATACTATAGAAATATATTTAATTTAACTTTTCTCAAACTTATTTTTTGAAATATTTTTTAAAGCTAAAGATGACATCTCTTGAACTACATTTGCAATTTCACTAACTTCTGTAGTTGTTTTAGCATTGCTTTGTGTACTTTGGTCTATCTCAGAAATAGCAATATTTATTTCAGATACAGCATTGCTTTGTTGCTCTATACTTGAGCCAATGTCAACAATAGATTGAGATAAAATACTAATATTTGTATTTATCTCAGATAAAGACTTTTGTGTTCTCTCTGCTAGTTTTCTAACTTCATCAGCAACAACAGCAAAACCACGACCATGTTCCCCAGCACGAGCTGCCTCTATAGCCGCATTTAATGCAAGTAAGTTAGTTTGCTCTGCAATATCGCCAATAATAGTTACAACCTCTTTTATATCTTCAGATTGTGTTATTACTTCTTTTGACTTTTCAGAAGTATCTTCCATAGAGGTTGTTATTTGCATTATTGCAGCTGTTGTTTCTTCCAATTTCGAAGCTTGTTGCATAGTAGAAGTGCTTAACTCTTGAGCTTGATTTTGTAGAGTATTAGATTTTTCTTGTAGCTCATTTGAGCTTTTATATGAATTATTTAACATCTCTATAATCGAATCACCAAGTGTATTGATTCCATCTATAACTTTTTTTGTATCACCCTTTATAGTATTGTTTAGTTCTATTTTATCTATATAATCGTAGTTAGTATATTTATTAAGGCCATCAACAATATTATTCATTATGGTAGATTGAGTATCTAACATCTTATTTATTGTACTTGAAAGAGTAGCTATTTGAGGGTTTGATGCTTGAGATAATACTCTACTATTAAAATAACCCTGTTCAATTTTGTTTAGAACTAAGATGGCTTCTCCAACACATAGCATATCATTTTCAATATTAGTATTTATTTTTTCAGTATTTTCATTAATCATTTTGATAATTTGAGTTATTTCATCATTTCCATCTAAAATAATTGGCTCTACAATATTTAGTTCACGATCTAAAAATCTGAAAAATTGTTTTGTTCCTCTGCTCACTCTATCAATCGATATAGAGATGTTTGAATAGATAAAAAATGATAATAAAGATGCAAGTATAATAGTAATAGAAATAATTATACTATATAAAAGTAGAGTTGTTTTCTCTTTGTCGAGTTTATTGGTTACTGTTTCAATTAAATCATCGCTAATTTTATCATCAATTTTTTTCAATAAATTAATCTTGGCTGAAATAGCATCAAACCAGTAGTTAGCATCTACTCCAAAATTTTTACCATCTATAGAGTTATTTAGAATATCTCTCATTCTATTAACTTCATCAACATCTCTACCTCTAAGAGTTTGATTTTTAAAGTTAATATTTTTTTGACTTGCAATTATTTCAAAATTATTCATGAATGAATTTTGTCTAGAAACAAGTTCTGCTAATTTTTCTTTTGTTCCTTTAGTAAACTTGTTATTTGCAAATGTAGCACTAGCGACAGCTCTTTCAATACCTGCTATCTCTTTTGAGTTTAAGAAGTTATAATAAGCAAGAGTTGAGTAAGTAAGTTTTGCATCTGGTGCTTGACGAGATGTATAAGCGATGAAATCTAAAAAAAGTTTATTCATATTTGTATAATAACTAATAGCTTTTTTTGAAGAGATACTTAAAGATGAAACATTTGATCTAATAGAGTCAATATTGTTTAGCTGAGTAATTGCATTTTGTAAAGAGGTGTTTACATGCTCTGTTAAAATATTTTTAATATTATTTTCATCTATGAACTTAATTAACTCCTCTTTTTCTTGATTTGTATTTTTTCTTTGTGAATTTAATTGTTGCGAAAACTTCTCACCTTTTGAACCTATAAAACCAGCCGTTTTACCACGCTCTTTTTGTGTTTCATGAACTAAGTGTGACACTTTAATACTTAAGTTTACAATACTATTATAATTATTATATTGTGCAGTTTTATCCATCTTATCAAAAACAATAATTAGTGATACAACAATTAATGTAAGTATGGGTAGAAGAATATTAATAATTAGTTTATTTTTAATTGATATATATTTTAAAAAGTTCATTTATTTTTCCTGTGCTTTCATAGTTTTATAAAGAGCGGTATATTTAATAATTTCATCCTCTGAAGCTTTTCTTCTACAAGATATAAAACCATTTGAGCCATCACATGATTTAAAAGGATAAATAGTAGCAAATACCCAGTAGTATTGTCCACTTTTGGATTCATTTTTAACAAAACCTTTCCAAGTTTTTCCTTGTTTTATTGTATTCCATAGGTCCTTAAAAGCGGCACGAGGCATATCATGATGTCTTACAAGATTATGTGGTTTTCCAATAAGTTCATCAAGTGAATATTTTGAATATTTACAAAATTCTTCATTTGCAAATTTAATATTTCCCTTATTGTCTGTTTCTGATACTAAAAATGCTTTAGAATCTAGAATAATTTCTTTTGCATTATCCTTATTCATATAAATATCCTTTGAAATATAATACTGTTTATGTCAATTTTACCTTAACTTAGTAAAGTATTAACTCAAACTTGATAAAATTTCTTTAATTTATAACAAGGTTAATAACTAATGATTTCTAAAATAGAGTTAATTAAAAAAGAAGTTTCAAAAGTAGTTGTTGGACAAGAAAAGATGATAGACTCTCTTCTTATTGCACTTTTATGTGATGGACATATACTTATAGAAGGTGTTCCAGGACTTGCAAAAACAACAACAGTAAATGCACTTTCACAAAGCTTAGGACTAAATTTTAAGCGCGTTCAGTTTACTCCTGACTTGCTTCCATCAGATATACTTGGTGCTGAGATTTATGATCCAAAAAACAATAACTTTAAAATCAAAAAAGGTCCTATTTTTACAAATTTGCTTTTAGCAGATGAGATTAACAGAGCTCCCGCAAAAGTACAATCAGCTTTACTTGAAGTTATGCAAGAAAAACAAATAACATTAGGCGATACTACTTTTAAACTTGACCCTCCATTTTTTGTAATGGCTACACAAAACCCAGTTGAGCAAGAGGGAGTTTATCAACTTCCAGAAGCTCAACTAGATAGATTTATGTTAAAGCTTGTAGTTGATTATAATACAAAAAGTGAAGAACTAGAAATTGCAAGACGAATTTCAAAAGGAAATTTAGAAAAAATTGAAGCAGTTGTTACTCATAATGATTTAGAGAATATAAAACAAGTTATAAAAGATATTCATATAGATGAAGAGGTTGAAAAATATATTATAGAGCTTGTAAATGCTACAAGGAATCCAAATGAGTATGGACTTGAAGAAATTAATGATTATATTCAATTTGGAGCTTCACCTCGTGTTAGTATTGATATGTTTAAAGCTGTAAAGGCGATGGCATTTATGAGAAATAAAGATTTTGTAACTCCTGTTGACATTGCTTATATTGCTAAAGAGCTTATGAGACACCGCATAGTTTTAACATATGAGGCAGAAGCAAAAGCCATTACAACAGATGAGATAATCCAGAAAGTTTTAGAGACAGTAGCAATTCCTTAGTATGAGTAAATTACAAAAAATCTTAGTTCGTGCAAGACGTCAAGTCTTTAGCGAAATGGTCGGCAATAATCCCTCTATCTTTTTTGGTGAAGGTTATGACTTTATAGAGCTTCGTGAATATATGGCAGGTGATGATATTCGTCATATTGATTGGAATATCACAGCTAAGATGCAAAAACCATATATTAAGATATTCCGTGAAGAGAGAGAGCTAAATATAGTTTTAGTATCTGTTTTAAATGGAAGTGTACATTTTGGTTCTAAAAAATTTAAACAAGAATCTATTGCTGAGATAGTAGCACTTTTAAGTTATGCAACGATTAAAAATGGGGATTTATTAAGTTCATATATTTTTACAGATGAGATGATAACAAGCTCAAAATCTAGTAAAAAATTGTACCAAATTCAAAAAAGTGTAGATGAGATTTTAAGTTTTAATGCGGTAAATAAAAAAGTTGATTTTAAAGTTATAGCAGACACTTTGTACAAAAGACTAAAAAGAAAATCACTTATATTAGTTGTAGGGGATTATTTTGAGATTCCTGATTTTAAACTGCTTGCTAAAAAACATGAAGTTATCTCTATTATTGTTAGGGATAAGTTAGAAGAAAAACCACCTAAAATGGGTTTTGCATCTTTAGTTGACCCTGAAAGTGGAGCAGCTTTAGAAGGAGATTTTAATTCATCAAGTGTAAAAGCATATAGCAAAAAGGTACAAGAGCACGACCATAAGCTTTATGATACTTTTCGTCGCCATCAAGTTAGATTTACAAAGATATATACAGATAGTTTTGCAAGTATAGAGCTTCGTAGATTGTTTGAGGGTAGATAAGTGAATCCACAACAAAATTCTCAATCTTTTGATATTAAATTAAATGATATAAAACCTATCCTTGAGGTTCAAGAGTACTCTTTTTACTATTTTTTAGGATTGAGTTTTGTTCTACTATTGTTGATACTTGGAGTTAGTTATCTTATATATATGTGGATTAAACAAAGAAATGCTTTTAATATACGAAAAGAGCATATAGGATTATTAAAATCATTAGATTTAAGTGATACGAAACAGAGTGCATATGATATAACAAGATATGGAGTTACATTTAGAGATGATAGTCTAAGACATAAAGAGATGTTTGAAAATATAACAAATAGACTTGCAACATATAAATACAAAAAAGAAGTTAAAGAATTTGACAAAGAGACTCTTGAGTATATAAAACTTTACGAGGATATGATAGATGTTTGATGGAGTCTATTTTGAATATCCTTTTTTTGGATTATTAATTTTACTATTTCTTTTTTGTGCAAAGTTTTGTAAGATGAAACTTCCATCAATCTATTTTCCTCACACTGCAAAGTTTTTAAAACAATCTGTCTCTTCATCAAAAACTTTAATCATTTTAAAATGGCTTGGAATCACAGCTTTAATACTTGCTCTTATGTCACCAGTAATAGATGAACCTTATGAAATAGAGCCAAAAGATGGCTATGAGATAGCGATGATTTTAGATGCTTCAGAATCTATGAAAGCACAAGGTTTTGATGCAAACAATGAACATCTTACAAGATTTGATGTAGTTAAAAATATAGTTAATGATTTTATTTCACAAAGAAAAAATGACAATATAGGTCTTGTTGTTTTTGGTCAGTACTCATTTATAGCTTCACCTCTCACTTATGATGAAAATATCTTAAAAAAAATAGTATCTCAACTCTATATAGGAATGGCTGGAAAATTTACAGCACTTAACACATCTTTAGCTCAAGGGGCAAATTTACTTAAGATGAGTAAATCTAAAAGTAAAGTAGCAATCTTGCTTACTGATGGATATAGCACACCAGAGATAGATAAAATTCCTCTTGATATTGCTCTTGATATGATAAAAAAAGAAAAAATAAAAGTTTATCCCATAGGGATAGGTATGTCACATGAGTATAATAAAAATGTTCTTCTTAAAATTGCAAAGGAGAGTGGTGGTGTTGCTTTTGGAGCTTCAAATGCGACAGAACTAATCGAAGTTTATAAAAAAATAGATGAGCTAGAAAAATCTGAGATAAAAAGTGAGAGCTTCACTTATATGAATTATTATTATCAATTTCCACTATTTATATCACTTATATCTTTGATACTCTACATTGTACTTAGAAATAAAAGGGGCTACAATTGAGTTTTTTACACCCTGAATTTATATATTATATGTTACTTCCATTTATAATTATTTTTGTATTTTTACTTACTCAAAAAGAATCACAGGAACATTTTTTCTCAAAAGAGGTGATGGATAAACTAAAAGTAAGCGCAAACACTCTAACACTAAAAGCTAGAAACGCACTCTTTATGCTTATGGGGTTATTGATAATTATAGCACTCGCTCAACCTGTTATAAAAGATGGAACCATTAAAGTGAAAGCAAAAAGTGCTGATATCATGATAGCACTAGATATTTCAGACTCAATGCTTGCTACAGATATATATCCAAATCGTTTAGAGATGGCAAAACAAAAAGCTCTTACACTTTTAGATGAATCACCAAATGAAAGGATTGGTGTAGTAGCTTTTGCAAAAAACTCATATCTCGTTTCTCCCCTTAGTTTTGATACAGCAGCAGTTGCATTTTTACTTCGCCAATTAGATACAACTTCTATAACAGAAAAAGGAACGGATTTATTAAGTATTTTAGATGTTGTAAGTAAAACACAAAAAAAACAAAAGAAAAAATATCTACTTATTTTAAGTGATGGTGGAGATAAAGGTGATTTTACTCAAGAGGTAGAGATGGCAAAAGAAAACAACATAATAGTTTTTATCTTAGGTGTAGCAACTAAAAAAGGGGCGCCAATTAAATTAAAAGATGATACATTTATAAAACATAATGGAAATATAATTGTATCAAAACTAAATGAAAAAATTTCAGCATTAGCTACTAAAACAGGTGGTGTATATATTCAAAGTACAACAGCTTCTACTGATATAAAAACAATGTTAAAAGAGATAACAAGTATAAGTGAGGAAAAAGAATTTCATAGTGAAGATATACCAAAGTATACACCTCTTTTTTACTATCCTTTAGGTTTAGCACTTTTGATTTTACTTATCGCAACTAGTTCTTTTGGTAAAAGAGGTGCTGTAAATACATTAGCTGTAATGTTATGCTTGTTATTTGTAAACCCTAATGCAAAGGCTGGAATATTAGATTTTATGGAGTTAAGTGAGGCTAAAGAGGCTTATGAGAATGGTGAATTTGAGAGATCTGCTAAGATTTATAAAAAAATTGCTGAAAATACAAATAATCCATATAGTTATTTTAATGCAGGTAATTCTTTTTATAAACAAAAAAAATATAAAGAAGCGGTCAAGCTATACGAAAAAGCAGTTTTTCAAAATAAAGAGTATAAAGCAAAAAAATTAGGTAATTTAGGTAATGCTCATGCAAAACAAATTACAAATGATAATTTATTAAAAGCAAAAAAATATTATGAAGAATCTTTAAAATTAGTAAAAGATAAAAATATTGAAGATAATTTAGAAAAAGTTAAGAAATTAATTGAAAAAAAGAAAGAAGAAAAAAGAAAAGAAAACTCTGATGAGAAAAGTGAAGATAAAGATAAAAAGGATTCAGATTCTAAAGATTCAAAAGATGGTGGAAAAAAAGAATCTGATGAAAAACAAGATAAAAATTCAGATGAAAAGAATGATTCAAAAGATGAAAGTGATAGCTCTAAAAGTAAAGAGTCTAAAGATAAAGAAAAAAGTTCTGATGAAATGAAGAGTAAAAAAGAAAAAGAAAAAAATTCTAAAAGTAAAGACGATAAAGATAAAGAAGATGCCAAAAAAGAGAGCATAAAAGAGATAGATAAAGATAAAAAAAATGGTGAAAAAGATTCAGATACAGCTCCAAAAGAACTAGAAAATCAAACTATGAGTGAAGCTGAAGAGAAAAAATGGATAGAGCAGCTAAATATGAATAAAAACACTTACCTTTATCAGTTAAATAATGATAAAACACAAAAAAATTATAATAAAGATGAGAAACCATGGTAGCCATAATTTACATGAAGGAAAAAAATGAACAATATTATTAAACTATTTTTACTATTATTAATACCACATATCATTAACGCAAAAGTGATAGCTACAGTTGATTATAAGAATGTAGAACTTGGAGACATGGTTACTTACTCTTTGGAAATCTCTGGTGATAATATATCAAGACCAAATATACAAAGATTATGTGGTGCAGATGTAATATCTACTAGCTCACAAACAAGTGTTAATATAATTAATGGAAATATTAGAAAAAGGTACATACTAAGTTATAAATTTATCCCTCAAAAAAGTTGTAAAATAGATCCTATTGAAATTGACATAAATAATAAAGCTGAACTTAGTAATGCAATTGATATAGTGGTTAAACCTGTAACAGAGGCAAAAAATAAAGATTTTCAATTAATACTAAAGAGTTCTAAAGAGGAGCTATATGTTGGTGAAACCTTTAAGGTAACTCTTTTATTTAAACAAAAAATAGATGCCCAAGCATTAGATAGTGAATTTTTACCACCAAAATTTAAAGGGTTTTGGATAAAAAAAGAATCAAAACCTAAAAGAATAAATAATACTAATTTTGTTGTTACAGAAATTGTTTATACACTTGCTCCTCAAAGAGTTGGAAAATTAAATATACAAAAAGCTCACATGAGAATAGCTTCAAGAACTGCTAGAACAAATAGTTGGGGTGACTGGTCCCCTACTGTAAAGTGGAAAACATATTTTTCAAATGAATTAAATATAAATATAAAACCTCTTCCGAGTGGTGTTGACTTAGTAGGTGATTTTTCAATTAAAGTGAATGTAGATAAAAAAGAAGTTGATACGAATGAAGCTATTAACATTACAGTTGAAGTTTCTGGTATGGGTAATCTAGAGGATGTTAAAAGTTTTAAGCCTTATATAGATGGTGTTAGTGTGTTTGATGAAAAACTAAATATAGAAGATACAAAACTTACACAAAAAATAGCTCTTATATCAGAAAAAGATTTTAGTATACCACCATTTACATTAAAATATTTTGATTCTAAAACGAAAGAAATAAAAACTATCTCAACAAAAAAAATAGATATAAAAGTAAAAAATTCTAAACCTAAAGAAAAACTTATAGTAAAAAGACAGGATTCAAAAAAAATAATTCAAAAAAATAGTGAGATGATAGAACTTGATAAAATTACACTTGTCATAACTTTTATAGTTGGGCTTATAATAGGAATTTTACTTATGTTATTTAAACCTTTTAGAAAAAACAAAAAACAAAAAAATATTTCTATAAAAGATCCTAAAATACTTTTAATGAAACTACTGCCTTATAGAGATGATGATGAAGTTAAAAAAATACTAGATATTTTAGAGAATAATATCTATACAAATAAAAAAGAAGATTATGATAAAAAAGCTTTAAAAGAGGTGTTGAAACGGTATAAAATAGAGTAAAATCTAATCTAAAATATCGTGGAGTTTATTACTACTTTGTATATTTTTATTTAATTTATCCCAGTTTTCTTCTTTAATATTTTTTTTAAGAAGTTGTAACTCATCTTCAAAAAGTTCTATCGCTTCAAGAAGGTTTGTTTTATTTTGTCTAAAGATATCTTCCCACATGTTGGCAGAACTTTTTGCAAGACGACTCATAGAGCGGAAACCACCAGCTGCAAGTGCTAAAATATCACTCTTATTTTCTTGATTCATAACTGTATTTGCAATTGAATAGGAAATTGCATGAGGCATGTGAGATATAAAAGCGGCATGACGATCATGTTCCCTTGCACTCATAAAATACTTTTTCATTCCCAAAGCTTTAAATATTTTTTTTGCAACTTTTGTTTGTATCTCAGCACTGTTTTCTAAATCACAAAGTACTACAACCTTATTTTCATAAAGTTTTTCAATAGCTGCATATGGCCCAAAATTTTCAGTTCCTGTCATTGGATGTGCAGCTACAAAATTTTCTCTTATATTTTGCGGTATAGAAGATACAATTTTAGACTTTGTACTACCTAAGTCAATAATAGTTGTATCTTTAGAAATGTTGGTTAGATTTTTAAGTATTGATATTATCCCATCAACAGGAATAGCAAGAAAAATAACATCATAATCTTTAATTTCATTAAAATCTATAATTTTTTCAACAAGGTTAAGCTTCATAGCTTCAACTTGATGAAGCTTATTGTGATCATATCCAACGATGGTGTCAATAAAATTAAGTTTTTTTAAACTTAGGGCAAGTGAGCCACCCATAAGACCTAATCCAATAATAACAATATTCATATCTGCATCTTTAAATATTAATTTTTAAAATTATACATAATTTACTTAATATTAACCACATAAAAGGTAGAATCTTTTCTTATTTAACTATTAATGGAAACCTAATGAGAATTTTTCTAGCAACACTACTAACACTTATAGCAGTTAATTTATCTGCATATACAATAAAATCAATAAAATATGACGGTTTAGTTCATATGTCAGAATCTGTAGCATTAAGGATGTTAGAGTTTAATGTAGGTGATGAAGTTGATAATGAAATTCTTGATAAATCAATTAAAAAATATTTTGAACAAGGTTATTTTAGAGATATTTGGATTGATATTGATGGAGAAATATTAACATATCACTTTAAAGAAAAACCATTGATTTCTCAGATAGAACTAAAAGGTTGGAAAGAAAATGACGAAGAGATTATGGATACAGTTATTCAGATTAAAATCGGTTCTTTATATGATTATAAAAAGTTGCAAAGAGCAAAAGAAAGAATTATAGAAGTTATTTCTCAAGAAGGAAGTATAGATAGTGTAGTTGAGATAAAAAAAGAAAATCTTGATGGAGGAAGTGTGAAAGTTATTTTTGTTGTTAATGAAGGTGAAGAGATAATTATTCATAACTTAGAATATGGTGGAGTAAATAAACTAGATAGTGATGATTTTAATGATGTTATATCAAACAAAGAAATAGAGTTTATGAGTTGGTTTTGGGGGCAAAACAGTGGTGAGATGAAACTTGCAGATTTAGCCTATGATCCACATAGAATCCGTGACTTATATATGCAAAATGGTTATTTGGATGCAGATGTCAAAGCACCGTTTGTAAAAGTAAATTTTGATAATTATACTGCTGATATGAGTTACCAAATTAGTGAGGGTGAAGCATATACAATTAGTGCTATAACAATTGATCAGATGAAAAAAGTGAGTGATGATGATCAAATAAAAGAGTTTGTAGAATTAAAAATTGGTGATGTTTTTAATATTAAAACTTTTAGACAAGATGCAGAAAAAATAAAAACTCATATAGCTGATTTAAGTTACGCATTTGTTCAAGTTGCACCAGATTTAAAAAAAGATAAAGAGAAAAAAACGGTAGAAGTTGTTTTTAAAATTATGCCTGGGAAAAAGGTAAAAATAAGAGATGTAATTATTTCTGGTAATAGTAGAACTCTTGATAGAATTATTAGAAGAGAGTTATATCTAGGTCCTGGTGATATGTACTCTTTAACAGATTTAGCAGATTCTAGAAATGCACTTGGAAGACTTGGTTTTTTTGAAGAAAATACTATAGAAGAAAAAAGGGTTGATAATGAAACTATAGATTTAGTTGTTAAGGTAAAAGAAGCCCCAACAGGTAATATACAAATTGGTGGTGGATATGGAAGTTATGGTGGACTTCTTTTAAGTTTATCAGTTGATGATAGAAATATTTGGGGTTCAGGTATAAATGTTGGAGTAAAAGCTGAGAGATCAGAGTTAACATCTACATACTCATTTAATATATCTAATCCTAGGCTAAATGATAGTGATTTTAGTGGTAGTTTTAAAGTTTTTACATCTGATTATGAATATAATGATTATACAGTTCTCTCGGATGGTTTTAATACAGGTTTAGGGTATAGATTTTCTAGACATGTTTCAGGTTATTTTGGTTATGGATATTCAAAGAATAGCTATAAATTTGATGAAACAAATTCTACATTAGATACTTTCTTTTATGAAGATTATTCAAAAAGTTCTATTACATTAAGTGTTAAATTTGATAATACAGATGATTATTATCTTCCAAGAAAAGGTTTTACTTTTAGTCAAAGTATTGAATATTCTGGAGTTGGTGCAGATGCAGAATTTATAAAAAGCAGAACAAATTTTGGTATATATAAAGGTTTGAAAAATTTGTTAGGATTTGATGCAATTGCAAGATATAAACTTAAATTTAACTATGTAAAAGAAAATGGTTATTTACCTATTGCAGAGAGATTCTATATGGGAGGTATTGGAAGTGTAAGAGGGTATGAATCATACTCAATATCTCCAACAGTTCCAGATAGCACAGATGCTTCTAAAATTAGAAGAATAGGTGGTGAGTATACTGCTTCTAATAATTTTGAGTTAAGTTTTCCAATGTTACCACAAGCTAAAATGCGTTTAGTAACTTATCTTGATTGGGGATTTATAGGAACAACCAAAGATTCTAGAGATGATTATATAACCCAAAATTTATCTCGTGGTGGTTTTGGTGCTGGTGTTGAGTGGTTTTCACCAGTGGGACCAATTCAGTTGATGTTTTCAAAGCCATTAGCTAGTAAAGAGGGTGATAAAACATCAGTATTTGAATTTACTATGGGGCAGAGATTTTAGATTATTTTAAACTATTTACGACCTCTAACTCTCCATTTATCATCTAAATTTTCTACTACTAATTTAATATTCTTTTCTATATTATTATTTATTATTGTAACTTTTACATTTGCAATGTTCTTTGTTATATTTATTATTTTTATATTTTTATGTTTTAGTTTAGAATATTCTTCTTGTAAGCAATCATGTACTAATTTTATATTGTTATCAATATAATTTGCTTTATTTACACTACATTTCTTCAGTGATTCGCTAACTAATGCTATATTCATAGTTTCAGTTGTATTATTTGATAATTTTATAACATTTCCATTTTGCAGAGCATCATACATATTAGAAATCGCACTCTTTGGTGTATCACTACAACCAACAAAAACAAGTGCAAATAATGGAAGTAGAATTTTTTTAAATTTAAACATAGTTTTTTTCTTATAATTTGAATTTTCTTATTTATTTTAACATTTAAAAAATAATATTAATTTATGCTAGTCCAGTTTGCATCTGCTTGAGAATAAACTTTTAATTTTGATACATTTGTATCAAACCATAATGAACCATTAATCGGTGTTGTAGGCTCACTTTCTGAGACAATAGCACTGTTGTATCCTCTTGTCTGTGTTGTTATTTCAGAGCTTCCATAGAGTTTAAAGTGGTTTACCTCTCCAACACCTATTTCAAGCATTAAATCGTCATTTTGTGCTGTTGAATCGTTTGAATCAGTATTTAGAGTCATATCTTCACCAGTACTTATTAACCTACCTGCAATATTTGCATTTGGTGAGATAGAAGTATTTGTATCAGCATATGAACTATTTACATCATTCGTACTTCCTAAATCAATAGTATAATAATAAATTTTCTTAGCCCAAGCATCAGTTCCAAGACCAATATTGACAGGAATAGTATTATTAGCATCCTCTTTTGGTAATTCAAAGTATGCATCGCTATCTGGATCTGCTGCAAGATTAACCAAACGACTTCTAATAACCTCCAACATAGTTTTTGTATTTTGCTGTTTTAAAAGATCTGATTGAATTTGGGTATAGTAATTCATCATAGTAAAAGCGGCGGCAACAATACCCGTTATAATAATAGCAATTAGTGCCTCTATTAAAAAATAACCTTTACGCATTAATTAAAAGCTCCTGTTCTAGCAGCGTCTATCATACCTTTTTGAATTATAATTTGCGTTAGTATAACTGTATAAAATTCAATAAATACAGCAAATGATAGTAAAAAGATAGATACTAAAGTAACTATTCTAAAAAAACTTGTACTTAATCTAAGTGCGTCAGTTCTTGCTCTATCACTAATCTCAATCATTACAGCACCGATTTGATGAGAAGATCCAACACCAGTTAAAAGTTCTTTTTCAATATTGTCATAAAGATGAGAGTGTAGTACCAGTTTTCCATTATATTTAATATTGTCTAAAGTACTTTGAAGAGCTTTTCTAAATTTTTTTACAGTGGTAGTTTCAATTGCTGAAGTTATGACTTTTTTGTAAGATATACCACTTTGTAACATCTCCCCTAACATACTAAATAACATAAATTTTTCAAACTTCATAACTATTGCAGATGTTAAAGGTAACATTAATGCAATTTGTTTTGATATATTTTGTATCATTCTTGACTGACTAAATAAAGAAATAAGTAAAATGGCAAAATATGCTGCAAAAAATAATAAAGAAAAAAATAATATATCAGTCATAATTTGAGCAATGTATAGATGGTCTGCAACTAAATCTTTTACCACTTGATTATAGCTATCTGCTTTTGTTATTTGATATGGAACAGCAAAAAATTTCACTCCAATAACGACTAGTGTTGCAACACTAAAATAAATAGTAGGAAGAGATGTTTTGTCATTTGCTTGTCTTTCAAATTCATCTTTTACTTCAAGATAATGTATAATTTTCTCCAATGCAATTCGAAAACTCACACCTTTTTCAGCCATTGATATAAACTGTATTGTATCAAGAGAGCCTATTTTATGTTTAGAGAGGGCTTGAGATAAACTATGTCCATCTTTAATATCGTCATATATTTTAATATATATCTTGCGCTCTTTTTTTGTTTTTGCAGATTTTGCAAGAAGTTTCATGCCACTTGAAATATTTTTACCACTTTGAATAGTAAAAAATAGAGTTTTTAGCATTGTATATATATTAATTTTCATCAACATACCCCAATGAAAAAAGTTCAGTAGTTAAAGTTTCGTAATCACATTCTCCACGCTCAAAAAGATATTTAGCAGAGTCAAAATAGCTAAATGTAATTAAATCATTCCAAGCTTGTAAAACAGAACTATTTTTTAGTGCCATATAAAAAGTATAGCGAGTTTTCATATCTGGCGGAATCAGTACTATATCAGTTAAGAGTGTTCTAGTTATATATCCACTAAAATTACATTTTACGCATCCTGTTTTTTCATATCCAAGAATACCTGATTTAAAATATTTTTGTCCCTTTTCATTATTAGATTCTTTCTTGCAATCACATAATTTAGGAATGAGCCTTTGAGCAACTACTCCACTGAGTGAATAAGCTAATATAAAAAGGTCTCCGCCCTCATCCCTTATACGCTCTAATGCCATATAAGCATTTGTTGTATGAAGAGTTGAAAATACCATATGCCCACTATGTGCTGCTTTAAGAGCTATATGAATACTTGCTCTATCACGCATCTCACCAATAACTATTACATCTGGATCTTGTCTCATAATTGATTTTATGGCTGTTTCAAAATTAAAACCGACAGAATCATTTACTTGATACTGCGTAATAAAATCGATTTTATACTCAATCGGATCTTCCACAGTATAGATAATTTCATGAAGACGATCACGCTGAGTAAGAATAGCATTGAGGGTAGTTGTTTTACCACTACCCGTTGGTCCAACAGCTAAAAAAAATCCATTTTTTTGATTTATAAAATGAAAAAGATGCTCACTCATAGGGTGATGTTTAGGAAACAATTGTTTGAGAGATTTAAAATTATTTGATTTATCTAATATACGAATAACAATATTTTCACCAAAATTTGAAGGTGCGATTTCGATACGAAAATCTACTATACCATCTTTAAAATGCTCTGTAAAACCAGCACTTTGAGGAGTTTGTACATTTATTAAGTCAATATTTGATTTTTCTTTTAATATAAGTGAAAATCTTTTAGACAATTCTTGATTTAAAAGATATTTTGCTTGAATTTTCCCATTTTGTCTATATCTCAGCCATGAAAATTCTTCATAAGCATTAATATGTATATCGCTAACATTATTTTTTACACCATGTTTAAGTATCATTCTAAGAAGTTCTAAAATCTCTTCATCATCTGAGTCATAAGCATTAAATTGTTTAATTCTTTTTTCTATAATATCTGGATCTATACTAAGAATAGCGTTAAATTTTTCATTAAATTCACGAACAGGTATAGCTTTTTGGATAACTTTTTTATGAAGTTGATTCTCAAGTTCTTTTAATCGTTTTGGACCAATAAGCTCTTTACACTCTATATAAAAAGTTGTACCATCTTCATTAACAATAATTATTTCATATTTTTTTATTAAATCAGGGCTATAAGGGAGATTTTTTTCTTTTTTTTGAATAAAATTATGCTCTATAGCAATTTGTAAAATATTTTTTTTTATGCCTATACGTTGATAATATGCTTTTTCCTCTTTACATATAATTATCTGTTTAGGTGTTAGAATCTTTTTTAGGTTCATATTACTTTTTTTAAATAATTATACCATTATATTTAACGAGATAAATAAAAATTTAAATAAGCTGTTGTTGCATCATATGTTAGTTCATATTGATTTGAAGAAAATGTAGTATTTAAGTCAGTTAAAGCTTCATCATTGGTTGAATTAATAGGAGTTGTTGTACTAAAATAAAATTCATTTCCATTTTGTGTTGCTTTATAAGATGTAAAATTTGATAACTCTGTTGGTATAAAACTTCCTTTTCCACCATCGAGCTGATAAGGGGTAGTTGTATTACATTCAAGAGTATTTAAAAGAGTATCACTAGCTAATGTACCACCACTTTGAATGGGAAATACATTACTATACTCTTTGCATTGTAAAATAATTGAGGTAATAATATTAAAATGTGATTGTAGTTGAGTTTTGATATTTTCTTTTGAAATTGTTTTTGTATCTAGATAAAAAGATGCAGTATATGCCATAACCCCAGCAAGGGCTACGGCAATTAGGAGTTCTAGCAATGAAAATGCTTTACGCAATTAGTATATCTTTGTGATAAACAATAATTGAATCCCTGCGTTAGCTGTAGTACTATTACTATCCCAACAGAAGAAAGTATTTGCTGCATTAGCTGCTCCTGCACTTGTTGTAGTATTAAGGTCAGCCTCCACAACTGTAAAGTCAGTTACACCACTTGATGCGATATTATTAAGTGCATTACAATATTGTAACTTATCAACAACTGTACCTTGATCAAGATTATAAGTAATTAATTGCTCATTGTTTGTAGTACCACCTTGTGAAGCTATTAGTGTGCTATTAATATCTTGCACATCTGTTTCAAGTACCCAACCTGTAGATGACACCTCTAACATGCTCGATGGAACCTCTGTAATTATACGCTGATCAGCTAGTACACTAAGAGTTTGAGTAGTATTTACATCTACACCAAACTTAATTCTATATAGTTCAAGTGCATTTTTTAATTGAGATGCTTGATCAATTAAAACAGCAACTTTAATCTGTTTTGCAGCTAGTGATGTATCAAAGTAGTTTTTATAAAAGTTGTAACCAACTGATGATAAAATACCTAGCATAATAACAGCAACTAGCATCTCCATTAAAGAGAGACCTTTTCTCATTCCCTTATGACTTCTTGTCATGTTACTTCCTTGTTTCATGTTATGTCCTTTTTTTTCGTGTAGTTACACCTAATATCGGTAACTATTATTTTAACTTTAGTAAGTAAGGCCTAATTTGTATTAAAAATCCAAAATTATCTTCGGTACACTCCTTTCCTAAGCAAGTAGATAGTAGATTTACTTCATCATTTTTCACTATGTTTAGTAGTCTTTTTAATAAAATATATGAAAAGCTATTGTGAATTGCTCCACGAATAACAATTATATTTTTTTGAACCTCTGCTATCGCATCTATATTTAGTTCTATTATTATTTGGTTATACTCAAATACTTTTTCCTCCAATTCAATGGGATTTGCATACTGTACAATTGGTTTGCCAGCAATGCGTTTTAAGTCGTATAGTGACTTTACCTCAGTCTTTACTATTTTATCTTTATAGATAATATCTAGATAGAAAAAATAGCTAGATACACTAATGGTGATTAGTATTAGAATGAAAAGAATAAGTATATTATATTGTTTCATAACAGTAATTCACCGTACCTTTTTCATAATCTTTATTTTGAATTTTTATATTCTTAGGAAGTTTATTTATGAAAGAATCAATCTCTTGGGCTTGAATTTTTACACAAATACTATTGTTATTGTATTTCATTTGAGATAGTTTTGCTTTTGTTGCTTTTGTTATATACTCAATATCTTCTAAAGCTGCAACAATATCAATTTTTTCAACAATTTTTTCAGATTTTTTAAACTCATTTCTTACAATAGTTTTATATTGACTAGCTAGAGATTCTTTATTACCTGTATTAATTTTTGTATCTTGCATGTAGTAAAAACCACTAGAGAAGATTGTAGTAGTTAAGAGGATTGTAAACCCTAGTGAGATGAAACCTGCTTTTGCACTGCGATTAGTTTTATCTAAATTAAACGAAACAAGTTTAACTCCATCTGCGTTGTCAACAAAAGTTGTATCATACCCTCTCTCTTGCGCAAACTCTTTTGGTTTATCTAAAATATAATCAATAATTCTTTTATACTCACAAAGTACACCAACATATTTATAATCTAATTCAAAAATAATTACAGTTCTATTTTCACACTCTGATACTTTTTTAAGAATATTTTCTTGCACAATCTTATCTTTTGGTAAAAAAGCTATGAAATTAATGCAGGTAGATGATTTTCTTACTGATATCTTCATTGCAGGAGAATCAAGATCATGTCGAGCTAGTTCATATATACGATCTCTTATTTGATTAGAGTTTTTTGTTGATTCAATACATCCTGCTGTAAAAATTGCCATATTAATTTATCACTTCATCACATACTTAATAACTCTAGGAGTTACAATAATAACCATTTCACTTTTGGTGATACCTTCATGCTCACTTCCACCTAGTATTCGCGCACTTGTATTAGCAATGCCAGGTATTCCTTTGTACCCTTTATCAATTTTATTTCTAAAGAGTCCAGATATAACAATTGGAACACCAGGTTGAACTCTTATAGTATTTTTAATATTTTTTTTATGTATTCTAGGTTGAGAATATGTTGCATCTCCAACATTGAAATCACTATAACCAGTAATATCACTAATCTCTATATCAACATTTGTGATGATAGTTTCATCCATAATATTAGAATTTAATATAATCTTTAATCCACTTAATGCTGTTGCACTCTCGGTTGATGTTTTAATACCATAATCTCCAACTGCTGTAGAAGTTAGTGTTTTAATATATGGCTCTTCTTGTCCATCAACTAATGTTACATCAGTGCCAGCAATTCCAAGTAATTTAGGTCTTTGAATACTCTCAACCTTTCCAAATTGTGATAGAGCTTCAGCTATCATGGATCCAGACATTAAAGTAGAATTAAATATTGCACTTAGATTTGACGCTGTAGTAGTTGCACCAACTGATCCAAAAGAAGAAGATGCAGAAGAGGATAAACCAACAGTTCTATCACTATTCGTTGGAAGTAGACTCCAATTTATACCTAGGCTATAATTATCTTTAAGTGCTACATCATAAATCTCTATGTCATACTCTATTACATAAAGATTATTTCTAAGAATAACAAGGTATTTCATAATATCTTGATACTCTTTTTCTTTTGCAGAAAAAGTAATTGTTGATGTGATAGAATCATTAACAGTATTAATAGCACCTAAGCTTGAAAGTGTTTTTTGTATCTGAGATGACAAACCACTTAATGATGGAATTTTAAGAGTGACCGTTCTCGTAGACCCAAGATAGTATGTATTGTCATCATATGATATACTTAATTTATTTCCAACAGTTTTTTTAAGTAATCTACCAAATCCAATATCAGATGCAGATATGTATACTTTTGATGTAGTGATTTCATAATCACTTATTCTATTAATAGCTTCGGTGGCTCTTCCAGTTAATCCTGTTTTTCTTAATGTATTATTATTATTATAATTATTATTATTATAATTATTATTATTATAATTATTATTATTATAATTATTTTGTTTATGTTGAAAAATTATATTTTGATTTGTTGCTTCTGTGATTAATGCAATAACATCATTTAATTCAGCACCAAGAATTTTAATACGTTTTATTTGTTCATTATCAGGAATATCTGATTTAAATATTTGAAAATTTTCAGAATCAACTTCTATAGTTTTTATAGCAGATTCTAAAGGTATAATTCTTTTTGATTCATTAAAATCTTTTCGTAATTCTTCTTTTAATATTTCATTTTTATATTGACTGCTTGAATTACACCCTTGCAGTAAAAATATAGTTATTAGAAAAAATAATAAAAAAGAGAATTTATCCATTATTAATTCTGCTTTTCATCAGAAGTGAAATATACAGTCTGAACTCTGCAATGCTTATCACTTACTAAAATATAATTACTTGTTATTTTAGTTATTTTAAATATTTTTTCATTTAAATAAAGTGAATCATTTTTTTTAATAACTATATTTTTTTCATCAAAATTAACTAGAGCAAATTTGCCTTTTGTACTCTCAATAAAACCAGAATAAGTCATATTAATGTTTTGTCTTGTTGGGATTGGTTTTGGCTTTGGTTTTGGTTTTTGTATGATTATTTTAACCTCTTGTTTTTGGACTGTAGGTTTTGGAGGAAGAGTTTTATCAGAGAAAAAAGGATTATATGAGGCATATATAAATGTTGGCAATATAGCAAGTATTACAAATATTTTTTGCATAATACACTTCCCTATTTAATTATTATAAATAGTAACAGCAAAAAGCATACCAATAATAGGTTAATTTTATGGAATTAATTTAGTAGATGAATTTTATAGTGATATTGTTTGTTAAATCTATTTTTTTTAAACTTTCTTTTGCTAAATATAAACTATTTTTAGAGTTTATTTCAAATATATCATTTTTAAATGCAATATTAAAATCAATATTTTTAGGTTGATGACTTAATAAAGAGATGCTTATTGATAAGAGAGAACTAAGATAGTTTAAACTATCAATATTTGGAAGTAAGTTCTTATATTTTTGGATATGTGAAGATGAAGGTAGTTTTCTTTTTGCATATTTAATTAAAGTAGCTATTAATGTGGTCTGTTTATGAGTGAAACCAAACTCTAACGCATCTTGAATTAAATGATAGCTATGTTTATATTGTGAGTAAAAATGCATATTAGACCCACTCATACATAATTTAGCGGCAACAGCTAATTCATAACGGTATTTTTTATCTATATCTAATTTTTCATGAGATATATCAAAAAGAGATTTGGCAACTTTACATAATTGGTTTGAATAAGCAATGTTATCGATATGAGAATCAAGAATATAACGTACCGAAGTATTATAATTATTTGGGAGCTTATCTTTAGAGTTTCTTAGCATATCTGCTAAATAAACACCTTCCCTCACTCCTACCCCACTTGTAATTAAAGTTTTAATTTTAATTTTAATTATTATTCTTTGTAGAATTAAAGCACCTGGTTTTATAACATCAAGTCTATTCTTTTTAATATTTAAGTTTTTTAAATCATCTTCATTAGAATTTAAAATTATTGTTAAGAATTTATCAAATTCTTCATAATTAGATTCATAAGCGTGTAATTTCTTAAACGGATAATTATTGAATTTCATCAAAGCCATAGAGATTGCTCTAAATGTTCCACCGATTCCAATAAGATTAACTGCTTTTATAGAGTTAAGTTCTATTAGTTTAGAATCTATATATTTTATCGCTCCATCCAAATCATTATTATCAAAAAAAAGTTCTTTGATTCGAACGGTACCAAGGCTTAAAGAGATATTGTTTTTTATGTCTTTTTCATTAATGAGTGAAAATTCAGTTGAACCTCCACCTATATCTACGCTTAAAGCATTGTTTTGTTTAGGCAAGAGATTTGCGCAAGCGATAGCACCTAAATAAGATTCCCTTTTACCATCAATAATCTTTATTTTTAAACCAAGAGAGTTTTTAAC
The DNA here is from genome assembly GCA_021648465.1 of Sulfurimonas sp. GTDB lineage: Bacteria > Campylobacterota > Campylobacteria > Campylobacterales > Sulfurimonadaceae > Sulfurimonas. The sequence continues at coordinate 48,457 of JAKISR010000004.1, forward strand.
TCTTAAGATAAAGTTTTTTTTATTTGGTGCATCTCTTAGAGCTGAAGTGGCAACACACAAAGTTTTTCTTGCTTTATAGGATGAGATAATTGTAATGAAGTTACTTAAGGAGTCTAAAGCTCTTTGCATTGGAACTTCTTGAAGGCTATTACCGTTTTGGTATGCTCCTTCAGATAATCTTACTCTACTCTTTGTTTCATATAGTATATGAAAAGCAAAGCGAGAAGTTTTTTCATAAACAACCATTCTAATTGAATTAGAACCAATGTCTATAACTGCTACTCTTTTAGCCATCTTCTTAGGTTATTCTTCTATCTCTAAGTTTTTATATTTAAATTGTAATTCTGCAATTGATTCCACATTATCTTTATCAGGAACTATACAATCAACAGGGCATACAGAGATACAAGCAGGTTCATTATAGACATTTACACACTCTGTACATCTATCAGGATCAATATAGTAAATGGGGTCTCCCTCTTCAATAGCTATAGTCGGGCATTCTTCACGACATGCATCACACGCAATACACTCATCATTTATTAGTAAAGCCATTAAGTTACCTTATAATTATTTGTTTATATTGAATATATAAAAGTATATATTTATTATGTGTTCGATTTATATCAGAATAAAGCTTTAGTATTTTTTAAATTTCTTATTTTTATCTACTTATAGGTAATATACATGAAAGTTTTGAATTTAAATTTATAGAAGCTATTGTTCCAGTAATTCCATCTGCTCTATTTTTAATACTTATTTTAGCACCCAAACCATCTGCAGCACCTTTGGCTAAAAATAATCCAAGCCCAACACCTTGTTTATTACCTTGTCTTTTAAATGGTGCAAATAAATCAACACTTTCATCTATCCCACATCCTTCATCAATCACCTCAATAAGAAGCCCATAATCATTTTGAGAGCTTTGCAATATTACTTTTTTATCTTTAGGAGTAAATTTTAGAGAGTTTTGTAAGAAATTTTGAACTATTTGATTAAGTAGTCCAATTTGAAGAATAGCCATAAAACCATTAGGCTCAAAACTCATTTCAAGTTCTTTATGCTCATTTTCGGCAAGAAGTTTAAAGTCATTAGCTTTTTTGCGAAGAACATCAATGACATCAACCTCAACAGGTTTTTCTAATTGTACCCCCTCTTGACGCCCTATGTTTAATATATTAGATACTATGATGTTCATCTCATCAATAGTCTTATTCGTTGCGTTAAGAGCCTCTATATACTCTTTAGAGCTTCTTTTTTTTATAAGTGTTACTTGGTTTTTTAGTTTTATAACTGCAAGTGGAGTTTTAAGCTCATGAGCAGTACCAATAAAAAGCTCTTTTTGATATTTTACAAAATTCTGTATTCTTGAGATAAGATGATTGATAGTAGTGCCTAGCGGTTCAAACTCTTCAGGAAGTTCTTCAATTTTTATGGGAGCTATTAAGTGTTCATTCATATCAGATAGTTTTTTAGTTAATGTTTTTACTGGGGAAACAAGCATTTTTGATAATCCAACAGCATAAATTATTACAAGTAAAAAACCAGCAATATTAATTACAAAAAGATAATTAAGTATTTTTTTTAATAAAGCTTTTGTGTTAGTAATTTCTTTAGTGATTTTAAGATAGTTTAGTTCATCTGCATTAAATGGATATAAAATTGTAAGAAATATTTTATTATCTTTTGTTATCTCATAAAAATCATCATAAAAAAAGTTTTTCTTAAGTTGAATTATTTCAAGGTTTAATCCTGCATAAATATCAGATGGTGATATATGAGAATCATATAAAGATTTATCTTCTACAATATTTTTTGCATATGTAAGAAGTTCTTGATGTTTTTCATTAAGTATAGATTTTTCTATATAAAAATATAACAATGATGAAAATATAAAAATAAGGGAGGCTGAAGCGAAAATAAGTTGGATTAGAAAGCTTTGTCTAATACTGCTTTTAAATAACATTTTTTTACCTATAGAACAAATTTTTGTAATTATAGCTAATTAAGGGAGTTTTTAAATACGGCCTGAAGAGATTCAGGCTGGTTTAAGTGATATTAACTAATCTCTTTTGGGAAACAGAAACGGTAACCACGACGACGAACAGTTTCGATAGTTGTGATGTTTAGAGGTTTATCCATTTTTTGGCGAATTTGATTAATTGCTACTTCAATCACATTTGGAGTCACTAGTTCAGGCTCTTCCCATATAGCATCTAAAAGTTGTTCTTTAGACACAATTTGATCGCGGTGACGAGCTAAGTGAGTAAGAACTTCAAAAGGTTTACCTTTTAGCTCAATGTCTTGCTCTTTATACGTGATTTTTTCTTCTTCTGGGTTGATTGTTAAATCTTCAATCTCAATTATGTTAGATCCACCAAAACGAAGACGAGCTTCAAGACGGGCAATTAAAACATCAAAATCAAATGGTTTTCTGATATAATCATCCGCACCAGCACGAAGAGCTTCAATTTCACTTTCATTATCATCTCTTGCTGATAAAACAATTACAGAAGTTTTAGGAGTATTAGTTTTAATATCACCAATAATATCTATTGAGTTGCCATCTGGAAGCATCCAATCCATAAGTACTAAATCATAATTACGAATATCTAAGTAGTACTCACCGTCTTTTAAAGTCTCTACAACATCACTTTGGTAACCAAATTCTTTTAGTCCCTCAGCAAGCATTTTATTTAAAGTAATTTCATCTTCTATAATAAGAATACGCATTATTTATGTCCTATAATTGAATATTTTGGCGGAATGATATCATAATTTTAGCTAACTTTAAAGTTTTTTTCAATTTTTTTTAATAAATTTTTAAATTATAATTAAGATTTGATTTTATTAAAATTACTTACACTTACCTTGCAGTCGGGAATAATTGATGGCTTTGTTATCTTTAAATTAATACTTTTTATTGATGAAAATTCTTTAAGTAACTTTAAATTTATACTATTTATTGCATCTTCTATAAGTAAAAATTTATTTTTAATCATCATTCCTTTGATTATCTGAACTATTTCTGCATAATTTATGAAGCCATTTTCATTATTATAGTCAATTTGAAGATTTATTATAATATCTTGTATAGTTGTTCTTTCAAAATCTAAAATTCCAATAATACATTGAAATTTTAAATCTTCAATATGAATTATCATAATATTTTTAAACCATTCTTTTTTCCTCACCCCTGATTAATCGGATGATATTTGGAATATGTTTATAAAAAATAACAAAACCGATTAAGACAACAGGGGTGTGTGCCATATCAGGGTGAATAATAAAACTAGCAACAATAAGGGATGATACTGCAGTCAAGGATGAAAGTGAGGATATTTTTATAACTTTTGCACCTACCGCCCAAACAAAAAGGGCAATTATTGTTTCAAGTGGAAGCATAAACATCATAACTCCCATCCCTGTTGCTACACCTTTTCCACCTTCAAATTTAAGATATGGAGAAAAACAGTGACCAACAACAGATATAACGGCTATTCCCCAAAGTGTTGCTTCACTTAATCCCATAAAATATGCAATGGTTAAAACTAAAATACCCTTTAGGCCATCAAGAACTAATGTAGCAGCTCCAAGTTTTTTTGCTAAAGTTGGATTTTTCTTTTTAATAACCCTTAAAACATTTGTAGCACCTATGCTACCACTACCACTTTTCTTTACATCTACACCAGCAAATTTTTTAGCGATTAGTAGACCGAATGGAATACCGCCAATCAAATATGCAAGTATAAAAAATTGAACATTAGTGTTAAATAAAAAGTCCATTTATTCCCTTAAAAAAATTTATGGCATTTTATCATATATTTATTAGCACACCAACCAAACAAAGGAAAAGAAAAATATTTAGCAGTGTAGCATTTGGTTAAATTAAATGTATCTTTTATTTTAGAGTTGGAATATATTTAGATAATTCTTCTAAATCATCATTACTATAACCAGAAACTATTTCAGTCATTGTGCTACCCATTCCATAGTCACTTTTAGTACCATCTTTATAGGCTTTTAAAGCAGTAAGAAGGTCCGCTTGCGAAAGTGTATTTGGGGCTTTTGATACACCCATACAACTCTCATTCATACTTGCTCCATGACATTCATAACAGACATAAGATACTGTTCTTTGTGCGGATGATGCAAACATCAAAGTTGAGAACAGTGTTATAAAAATTAACGTTTTCATAATATATGGTACTCCTAATTTAGTATTTTAGTTTAGTCATTACCATTGTATCTAATTTTGACTCAAATGCAAATTTTTGACATAAACCCATTTACAATTTTTGCTATAATACCGAAATTATAAAATAAGGACATTTTTTTGCAGCTTACGACTGAACAATTAAAAGAGAAAATAAATAATTACAAAAAGAAATTAAGTGTAACAGTTGTTGCACATTTTTATCAAAGAGATGAGGTTTTTGAGATAGGAGATATCACAGGTGATTCTCTTGAGTTAGCACAAAAAACTAAAGCAGATACTGCTGATTATGTAGTTTTTTGTGGTGTTGGTTTTATGGGTCAAAGTGTAAAAGTACTTTCCCCTCATAAACGTGTAGTGATGCCAAAACTAGCTTGCTGTGCAATGGCTACAATGATTGATGGAGTTGGATTTGATAATTCTGTAAAAGCTCTAAATGAAGCTGGTATACTTAGTGAAAATATTTTACCAATTACATATATAAACTCAAATGTTGAAGTAAAGGCAAAAGTTGGTCAGATGGGTGGTATGGTATGTACAAGTTCAAATGCTAAAATAATTATTACAACAGCTCTAAAAGAGGGTAAAAAAATTCTTTTTGTTCCAGATAGATGTTTAGGACAAAATATAGCAAATCAAATGGGACTTAAATCTAGTATTATTGGTGATGGAAGTAATATTGCGGAATCTGATATTATCTGTTTTAATGGTTTTTGTTCTGTTCACCAGCTTTTTTCAGTTGATGATATAAACTTTTACCGTAAAAAGTTTCCAGGTATTTTAATAGCTGTCCATCCTGAATGTGATCCATCTGTTTGTGATGCTTCTGATTTTGTTGGTTCAACCTCTCAACTTATTAAATTTATAAAAAAGTTACCAGAAGATCAAAAAGTAGCAGTTGGAACTGAGTTTAATTTGGTTAATAGATTAAGACCTAAAAACACTTATGTTCTATCTTCTACAAAACCTGAATGTCCTACAATGAATGAGACTACACTTGAAGATGTGTACAATGTATTAAAGTCAATTGATGAGGGTGAACCATTAAATGAGATTAAAGTGGATGATGAAACTCAAAAATGGGCAAAAATTTCACTAGACAGAATGTTAGCATTATGATTAAAGATTTTGTATTAGCTTCACTTGCAGAGGATGTTGGTCGTGGTGATTTGTATGCTTTGGTTGAACCAAGTGTAGAAGTGAGTGCAAAAATTATCGCAAAAAGTGATGGGATTTTAGCCGGTGTAAAGTATATAGATACTTTAACATCATTAGAGAATTTTAAGATAAATTGGAATAAAAATGATACAGAAGAGTTTAATAAAGGTGATATTTTAGCAACCCTTAACGGAGATTCACATACTCTTCTTCGTGTTGAGAGAACAGTTTTAAATATACTTTTACATGCAAGTTCTATAGCAACACTAACTAAAAAATATGTAGATATTATAGAACCTTATGATATTAAACTTTTAGATACTAGAAAAACCAGACCACTACTTAGAGTGTTTGAAAAGTATGCCACTAGATGTGGAGGTGCTATAAATCACCGCATTGGACTTGATGATTCTTTAATGATAAAAGATACTCATTTAAAAACTATACAAAATTTAAATACTTATATAAAAAAAGCAAGAAAAAAAATACCTTTTACTGCAAAAATAGAAGTAGAAGCTGAAAATCTCAAGATAGCAATAGAAGCATTTAATTCTGGTGCTGATATAGTTATGTGTGATAACATGACACCAACTCAAGTAAAAGAAGTGGTAAAATACAGAGATGAGAATTATCCACATATTCTTCTAGAAGCAAGTGGAAACATATCACTTGAAACTATAGAGAGCTATGCTAAAACAGGAATAGACGCAATAAGCAGTGGTTCATTAATTCATCAAGCAAATTGGATTGATTTATCTATGAAAATGAAATAATAAAATTTAAGTAAAATCTATTATATATTTTACTTAATTCTTCTTAGGAAATTAAATGGCTGATGACGCTGAAAAAACAGAAGAACCAACCCCCAAAAAAATAGAGGATGCCAGGCAAGAGGGTAATGTACCAAAATCGCAAGATACATCAGGTGTAATTACTCTCTTTATAGCAATTTTAGCTTTTTTAATGCTTTTTCCTTACATGAGTTCCCATATGCTACTTTTGTTTAAATATTATTTTTCACTTCTTGGTATGACAATTGATAAAGCTTTTATGTTAGATATTGCAATAGTAACTATTAGGGAGTTTCTTTTAATTGTTTTACCATTAGCTATAGCAGTTGCTATCTCTGGTGTAGTGGCAGCTATCGCTCAATTTGGTTTTCTTTTTACAACAAAGGCTATTGTTCCAGATTTAAAAAAACTTGATCCAATTAAAGGAATGAAAAATTTATTTTCTATGAAAAAGCTTATTGAAGGTGTAAAGATAACATTTAAATCTTTTACAACTTTAGGTATTGGTTTTGTATTTTTCTTTATTTTTATTATGGAACTTCCAACAGTTGCCCTTTTTGGACTTGATGATCAGCTTGAATGGCTAAAAGACAAAATGATAATTATTGCTTTTGTAATGCTTTTTATTATTTTTGTTTTTGCTTTGATTGATATAGTGATAGTAAGAAAACAGTATTTTAATGGACTAAAAATGAGTAAACAAGAAGTAAAAGATGAGATGAAAAATATGGATGGAGATCCACTAATAAAAGCAAAAATCAAACAAAAACAAATGGAAATTTCAAGAAAAAGAATGATGGCAGAAATTCCAAATGCTGATGTAGTTATAACAAATCCAACACACTATGCCGTAGCAATAAAATATGAAGAAAAGAAATATAAAGCACCAGTTGTTGTTGCAAAAGGTATGGATAATATAGCACAACAGATTAAAAAAATTGCTCGAGAAAATAATGTACATATTGTTCAAAATCCACCATTAGCAAGAAGTTTATATTCTCAAGTTGAGGTTGAAAAACCAATACCAAATGAACTTTTTGCGGCTGTAGCAGAGGTTTTGGCGTATGTTTATAAAATGAATAAGAAATAGTATATAATTTCAAAAATTAAAAGAGTTTTATGAGTGAAATATTAAAAAGAATAAACAGTGCCAATCATGTTGTAGTAGTTTCACATATAAATCCTGATGCCGATTCTATTAGTAGTGCAAGTGCTATGTATACTTACTTACTGCAAAAACATAAAAAAGTTTCATGGTATTGTAAAAGTGAAAATATTTCTAATAATCTATCTTTTATACCTTGGTTTGAAAAAATAAGAAATAATTTTCCAAGCTCTGCTGATTTGGTGATATCTTTAGATTGTGCACATTCAAAAAGATTAGGAATAGAGTTTGAAGTTGATTTGATTAATATAGATCATCATAAAAGTAATACAAAATTTGCAAAGTTTAATATTGTAGAATCAGATGCAATTAGTACAACACAAGTACTGTTTAATTTTTTTAACTCTAATAATATTAAAATAAATAAAAAGATGGCAACAGCCCTATATGCAGGGCTTTTAGATGACTCAAATGGCTTTATGAATGATAATGTTGATGGCACAACATTTGCTTTTGCTAAAGAGTTAATAGATAATGGAGCTGATTATAAAATTTGTAATAATTTTATAATCAAAAACATATCTTTAGGAGCATTGAGATTAAAAGCTATTATGTTTAAAAATATGATGCTTGAGTCTGAAGCTAAAATTGCTATTTTTTGTGTAAATCGTGATGAGATTAAAGAGAGTGGTGCTTTTGATAGAGAATGTGAATTAGCTTTGGAAGAATCTTTAAATTTACCGCATGTAGAAGTTGCTATGCTTATTAGAGAAAATAATGATTTTACTTTAAAAGCTTCTATCCGTTCAAAAAAAAAGTTTGACTCTTCAAAAATAGCTTTAGCTTTTGGCGGTGGTGGTCACTTTTTCAGAGCAGGTTTTAAATTTGGCAATGATATCTCTTTAAAAGATGCAAAAGAAAAAATTCTAAATTTAATTAAAAAGGAAATATAATTTTGGGAAGAGGAAAAAACAAATCTTCATTTGGTAGATTAATTTTACTAGTAGCAGTTGTAATTGGTTTTATTTATATTTATAGTTCTGAAATGTTTGAAAGAGAAGTACCTAAAATCACAATGGAAAATAATGGGTATTGGAATTTTAAAACACCTTTAGAAGTTTTTATTGATGATGCAAGTGGGTTAAAATCGTATAAAATTTTTATTAGAGATAGTAGTGGAGAGACAACACTTTATAATGAACAATTTTTAGATACTAAAAAATCTGTTTTTGTAAAAGTTGGTACACCAAAGAATTCTTACTCAATGAGAGATAAAGAGGTTACAATAATTATAGAAGCAATTGATAATAGTAAGTGGAATTTTTTAAATGGAAATCATGTAAGAGTAGAATATAAATTATTAATCGACAAAAAAAAACCACAATTAAGTATAGTTTCGCATTCATATAAAATTAAAAAAGGTGGCGCAGCCTTAGTTATTTTTCAAGCAAATGATGATAATTTAAAAGATATTTTCATACAAACAAATTATGGAAAAAAGTTTAAACCGCAACCATTTTATAAAGATGGATATTATATTTCATTAGTTGCTTGGCCCATAACAGAGTCAACATTTAGAGCAAATATTATTGCAAAAGACTATGCAGGAAATTTATCAAAAAACAATATCCCTCTTTATTTAAAAGATAAAAAATATAGGCTCTCGAATATAAAACTTAGTGATAGTTTTTTAGATGGTAAAATTGCTGAGCTTGCAGAAGAGTTTGAAGAAACTCAGGGTATTACTGATAAAATAGAGCAGTTTAAGATTATTAACGAAGATGTAAGAGCTAAAAATGAAAAATTAATTCATGATATAACATCAAAAGTTGATGATAAAATGATAAGTGATTTTAAAATTAATAAAATGTATCCTCTTAAAAATGCAGCGATAGTTGCTTATTTTGGAGATTTTAGAAAATATAGCTATAAAGGTAAGCATATTAGCGAATCGTATCACTTGGGATTAGATATGGCCTCAAATGCTATGGCAAAAATAAAACCACAAAATACAGGAGATGTAGTTTTTTCTGATTATAATGGCATCTATGGGAATATGCCAATTATTTATCATGGGTTAGGTCTTTATACGCTTTATGGACACTGTTCCTCAATGAATGTTAACAATGGAGATTCCATTTTAGCTAATGCAAATATTGCAAATACTGGTAAAAGTGGATATGCAATGGGAGACCATTTGCATTTTGGAGTTCTTATTCAAGGTATTGAAGTGCGTCCAGCAGAGTGGATGGATAAAACTTGGATAAAATTAAATATAAATAATATAATCAAAAATGCTAAAGAAATTATAGATAGAGGATAAGAATGGAATATTTTTTACAAATAGATACAACTTTAGTGAGGGGAATTTATAAAAGAACTTACTTCTTTGATAAAGGAGATAAATAATATGTACCAAACAACCATAGCAAAACCAGTAGAGTTAGTTGGAATAGGTCTTCATAAAGGTTCTGCTGTAAAATTAAGACTAGAGCCTTTAAATCAAAATACTGGAATAGTGTTTTATAGAAGTGATGTAGATGTGGCTATTCCTCTTATACCTCAAAATGTTGTTAGTACAAAAATGGCAACAGTTATAGGAAAAGAGGGGTATGTGATATCTACGATTGAACATATGCTTTCGGCCGTGTATGCCTACGGTATTGATAATTTAAAAATTATTGTTGATGCTGATGAAGTTCCTGTTATGGATGGAAGTAGTGCAAGTTTTTGTATGCTTTTAGATGAAGCTGGAATTACAGAATTAAAATCTCCAAAAAAAATTATGAAAATTAAAAATGAAGTAATTATAAAAGATGGTGATAAATATGTAAAGTTATCACCATCATCTGATTTACAGTATGGATTTACTATAAAATTTGCACATCCTGTTATACAAAAGCAAGATTATATTTTAAAATTTTCAAAACAAAACTATAAAAATGAAATTTCAAGAGCTAGAACTTTTGGATTTTTACATGAAGTTCAGTATCTTCGTTCAAAAGGCTTAGCTCTTGGTGGATCACTTGAAAATGCTGTAGTTTTAGATGAAAAAAAAGTTTTAAACCCTGAGGGTTTGAGATTTCCAGATGAGTTTGTAAGACATAAAATTTTAGATGCAGTTGGCGATATGGCATTAATTGGTATGAACTTTATTGGAAATTATGAGGCGATGGCTGGAAGTCATGATTTAAATCATAAATTAACAGTAGAGCTACTAAAAAATCCTGAAAATTATGAAATCATAGAGCTTGTTGGTGAAAAAACAAAAGAGTTAGAAAAAGCATATGCCTAAAAGTGTGGATATACTTTTTATAACTTTATCTTCCCCAATTTATATTGGAATTTATGAAAACAATAAACTTATAGACAGTGTTGTTAGTCAAAAAAAAAGTTCTGATATTTTACCAAAACTTTTTAAGGAATTTTCACAGAAGTATAAAATAAAAAAGCTTTTTTATGCAAATGGGCCTGGTAGTTTTATGGCAATCAAAGTTGCATATATATTTTTAAAATCAATTAGTATTTTAAAAAATATACCACTTTTTGCAACAGATGCTTTTTATTTTAATAAAAAACAACCTATAAAAGCGATTGGAAAGCTATTTTTTGTTAAAATTTCATCAGAAATAAAAACTCAAAAATTAGAAATAGTGCCGAATTCAAAATTTGAACTTCCTGATGTACTTGATTATAGTGAGTTTCATACAAATACAACACCTCTTTATGGAATTGGAGCTGTTGGATAATTATATAAAAAGGTGCTATTGGCATGATAATAAGCGTACCAGCAACTAGTGCAAACCTTGGACCAGGATTTGATTCGTTAGGATTAGCAGTTGATTTACGAAATAAAGTTGAATTTTATCCGTCAAAATTTTTTAGTGTAAGCATAAGAGGTGAAGGTGAAAACAATCCTAGACTTAAAGGTAATAACCTTTTTGTTAGTATTTTTAATGAACATTACAACAGATTAACAAAAAAAAGACAAAAGTTTAAGTTCACTTTTCATAATCAAATACCAATGTCAAGAGGGCTTGGAAGTTCATCAGCAGTTATTATTTCAGCTATTGCTAGTGCACATGAAGCAGCTGGTATTAGAGTGTCAAAGAGAAGAATATTAAATCATGCGATAATATATGAAACACATCCAGATAATATCACTCCTGCGGTAATGGGTGGTTTTAATGTAGCAACTATAGAAAAAAGTAAAGTTTTTTCTCAAAAAAAACATCTTCCTGATTATATAAAAGCTGTTGTAGTTATTCCAAATAAACCGATAAGTACATCAAAAGCAAGAACACTTCTTCCAAAATCATATTCAAAAGAGAATGCTATTTATAACCTTTCTCACACTGCACTTAGTGTCGCGGCATTTTTTAATGAAGATTGGGAAATATTAAAACTAGCATCTCAAGATAGATTTCACCAAAAAGCAAGGATGAAAACTTTACCAGAACTCTTTAGTGTTCAAAAAATAGCATATGATAGTGGAGCTTTAATGAGTACACTTTCAGGTAGTGGATCAACTTTTTTTTCAATGGTCTATGATGAAGATTCAACAATGTTAGCTAATAAGCTTAAACAGAAATTTCCAAATTTTAGAGTTAAAGTACTGAATTTTGATAATGATGGTCTTATAGTAGAGAAATAAATTATAAATATCTTCTATTAAATCAAGGAACTTTTAGATATAATGGCGAAAAAATTCAATATACCTTGTAGAATGTGTATATCATGTAGACAAAGAGATATACAAAGTAATCTTATTAGACTTCAGTGTGAGAACTCACAACTTAGTCTATTTAAAGGCAGTGGTAGAAGTTTTTATATATGTAAAATTTGCCAACAAGACCAAAAAAAAGTCTTAAAAGCACTTATGCGTCAATGTAAGAGTGGCGATAAAGATAGATTTTACAACACACTAAAGGAGATCATCACTGATGACAGAAAAAGTTAGAGTTCATGAGATTGCAAAAGAGTTAGGAATAACTTCCAAAGATGTAGTAAAAAAAGCTTCAGATGCAGGTATTGAAGTAAAGTCAGCAAATAGTTCAGTAACAATGCAAGAAGCTGATACTCTCATGAACTATATTATGAACGGTAAGGTTGCACCAGCAGTACAGCCAGAAATTAAAGAACAAACAAAAGTAAAAAATGATACTCTAAAAATTGATGAAGTAAAAAAAGAATTTTCTAAAGTTGAAAGTGTAGAAACTTTCAAAGAAACAGAAGATAAAAATAAAAAAGAAGAATCAAGTAGTATTTCAAAAATAGCAAAAGAACCTAAAAAAGGTGAGTATTTAAAAGTTGTTCAACCAGCAAGAGCTATAATTAAAAAAACTGGTCTTAAGATAGTAAAAAAGAAAAGACCTAAAGTTGATGATACTTATGCTACTCCAATAGCTAAAACAATATCGGTATCTTCGTATGGTAAAATGAGCATAGAGGCTCTTGAAGAACTTACACAAAAGAAAAGAACAAAACAATTAGCAACTACAGCAAAAAAACAAGATCACGGAAGAAAAATAGATATTTTTAGTGGTTCAATGGTTGAAGTATCAATGGATATGGATAATCAAGTTGTTTTACTTGATTTAAATTCTACTGAACGTAAAGAGATGCTACCAGAGCAACCAAGAAAGCCAAAAACACCTAAACCAGCTGGAAGAAATGCAAATAAAAAATCAGCACCTAGAGGTAGAAAAGTTTCTCGTGATAAAAGAAAAAAATATGATAAAAATAAACCAGAAGATGTTGTAATAACTCATGTTGAAATTCCTGAGGATATTCGTGTTTATGAGTTTGCTGAAAAACTAAACCGTCCAATGTCTGATATTATTAAAGTTCTTTTTGACCTTGGCATGATGATGACTAAAAATGATTTTTTAGGAAATGATGAGATAGAGATTTTATCAGAAGAGTTTGGCGTAGAAGTAACTATTATAGATCCAAAAGATGAATTTACTCATGCTGAAAAAAATATAGAAGAAGATCCTGATGCAACACAGAGACCTCCCGTTATTACAATTATGGGGCATGTTGACCATGGTAAAACATCACTTCTTGATGCGATAAGAAACGCTAAAGTTACTGAGGGAGAGGCTGGCGGAATCACGCAGCATATTGGTGCGTATACAGTTAAACAAAATGGTAAAGCTATCACTTTCTTAGATACACCAGGTCACGCAGCATTTTCACATATGCGTCGACGTGGTACAGATATTACGGATATTATTGTTATTGTTGTTGCGGCTGATGATGGTGTTAAGCCTCAAACTTTAGAAGTTATAAAACTTGCAAAAGATTCAGGTGTTCCAGTTATAGTGGCATTAAATAAAATGGATAAAGAGACAGCTCAGCCAGACCTAGTAAAAGGTCAAATGGCAGAGCATGGTATGAACCCTGTTGATTGGGGTGGAGACGTAGAATTTATTCCTGTTTCTGCAAAAAGTGGTTTAGGTATTAATGATTTACTCGAAAATATCTTACTTACAGCTGATGTTTTAGATCTTAAAGCAAATGTAAATGTAATGGCTAGAGCTAGCGTTGTTGAATCTTCACTTGAAAAAGGTCGTGGGCCAGTAGCTACTGTAATTGTTCAAAATGGAACATTAAAGATTGGTGATTATGTTGTATGTGGTAGTGCTCATGGTCGTATTAAAACTTTAATTGATGAAAATAATAAACAGATTAAATTTTTATTACCAAGTCATACAGCTCAAATAGCAGGGCTTAGTGAAGTTCCAGCTTCTGGTGAAGTTATGATGGTTATGAATAATGATAAAGAAGCTAAAGAGTACGCTCTTAAAAGACATGAATATGATAGACATAAAGAGCTTTCTCACTCTAAAAAATCAACTTTAGAAGATATGACTTCAATGATAGCAGAGGGTAAACTTAAATCTCTTAAAATTGTTCTTAAAGCAGATGTTCATGGCTCACTAGAAGCTCTTAAATCCTCACTTAATGAACTTAGAAATGAAGAGGTAAAAGTTAATGTTATCTCTACTGGCGTTGGTGGAATTACGGAAAATGATGTTGAGTTGGCAAGCGCAAGTGAAAACTGTGTACTTCTTGGCTTTAATATCCGTCCAACAGGTAGTGTAAAAGCATTAGCTAAACAGAGAAATCTTGAGATCAGAAACTATTCTATTATTTATCAATTACTTGATGATGTTACAGGCATGTTAACTGGTATGATGGCTCCAAAATATAATGAAGAAAACACTGGTCAAGCAGATGTTAAAGACACTTTTAAAACACCAAAAGGTATGATTGCTGGTTGTATTGTTGTTGATGGTAGACTTATTCGTGGTGGACTTGTTCGTGTTATTCGTGAAGGTGTTGTTATTCATGAAGGTGAACTCACTTCGCTTAAACGTTTCAAAGATGATGTTGAAGAAATTGGTAATGGTTATGAGTGTGGTGTTGGGATTAAAGGCTATGATGATATTATAGTTGGCGATGTAATAGAAACATTCAAAAGAGTTGAACAAAAAGTATCACTATAGTGGCAGTGACACAGTGTCCTCACAACCACCTAAAGCTGCAAAAGCTTGCTTTTTAAGATAGGAATTTTAGATTATGAATGAAGCTGAAATAAAACTCAAAAGAACCGAATCACTTCTTTTGGAATTGATTCCAGAAGCTCTTAGTAGCTTAAATGATAAAAGATTACATGAAATTGATATACTTGAAGTTAAATGTTCTCGCGGAAGAAGTGACGCAAAGGTTTATCTTAATCCATCTTCATTAACTGAACAAGAAAAAAGAGATTCCCTTAAACTACTTAGAAAAGCTAGACCTATTGTAGAGACTTTTTGCCTTAAAGATCAAGGTTGGTATCGTTGCCCAAAATTAACATTTGAATTTGATGAACAGCTAAAAAAATCTCAAGACATTGAAGCACTATTTAAAAAAATCGCTAAGGATTAAAAATGAGCCTAGAAAGTGATATAAACGCAATAGTAAAATCAGTTGAATTAGAGCTGTATGATACATCTATTGTAAATGAAGGTGAAGAAACTATCTATAGAGTTAGTGTTTTATCAACTGATATCAAAGATGGAAAAAGAGCTAGTATAAGTCTTGACTCTTGTGTTGAATTAACTCACTTAATCTCTCCTCTTTTAGATGTTACATCTCCCGTTTCTGGTGACTATAGACTTGAAGTTGGTTCTCCTGGAATAGAGAGAAAATTAACCACTATAAAACAATTTGCTTTATCTGTTGGTGAAAAAGTTTCTTTACATTTAAAAGCTGTTGAAAAGAATAGAGAAAAACTTAGAGGTAAACTTGTTAAAATTGAAGGCTCTAAAATAATTGTAGAAGTTGAAGGTAAAGATGTTTCTATAGAATTCAACGAAATAGCGAAAGCTAGAACATATTTTGAATGGTAATTGACTCTAACTTTTATATGAACCTTGCCATTGATGAGGCTTGGAAATATCAAGGTTTAACATACCCAAATCCTGCTGTAGGTTGTACTGTTGTTGGAAGTAATGGTGAGATTTTAGCAGTAGAAGCGCACAAGCGTGCTGGAGAGCCACATGCAGAAGTTGAGGCTTTAAAATCTGCCTATTTTAAGATTACAAGTGATGAAAAAATATTAAATTTTGCCTCTTCACTTGATATTCATACTTTTCTTTTAAAAAATCATAATAACTGTTTTACAAATGTATCCTTATATACAACTCTAGAGCCATGCTCACATATAGGAAAAACACCATCATGTGCCTCACTTATATCATCTTTAGCGATAAAAAAGATTTTTGTAGGTTCAAATGACTCAAATAAGGAAGCATCGGGTGGTAATGAGATAATTAAAAAATCAGGAGCACTTCTTGAAACTAAAATATTAGAAGAGGAGTGTATCTCACTTATTGTACCGTTTAATATGTGGCGTAAAAAAAGATTTGTTTTTTTTAAATGGGCTCAAAGATTAAACGGTACAATGAATGGTGGCATTATAAGTTCACAAGAGTCACGAAAACATGTTCACGCTATGAGAGATGTATGTGATTTGCTTGTTATTGGAGGTAATACTGTTAGAATAGATAGACCAACTCTTGATGCAAGAGAGGTTAATGGAAAAGCTCCAGATATCTTAATAATTTCTAAAACAAAAGAGTTTGATAAAACCATACCACTTTTTAATATTAAAAATAGAAAAATCATTATAGATAATAATTTTTCTGCACTTAATAAATATAAAAATATCATAATAGAAGGTAGTTCGACAATGTTTGAATTAACTCTAAGTATAGTTGATTATCATTTATGTTTTATTACCCCAAGTATTGAAGGAAATAGTGGTATTATAAATATTAATAATAAGTTCAAGATTTTAAATACATCAAAAAAAGCAAAAGATATAATGATGTGGATGAAAAAGGTATAAGATGGAAAAACAAGAAAAAATTGTATCAATGTTTGATGATATTGCACCAACATATGACACTGCAAATAGTATTATGAGTATGGGTGTAGATAAAAGTTGGAGACGAAAAGCTTGTGATTTAGCTTATAAATACTATGGGGGAAATTCACTTGATATAATCGTTGACGTTGCTTGTGGTACTGGTGATATGATGGATTTTTGGAAAAAAAGAGCAAAAATAAATAGTGTAAAAATAAAACAAATAGTTGGAGTAGATCCATCAAATGGTATGGTTAATGTAGCAAGAGAAAAATACCCTAAATTTGATTACTACATATCAAGAGCAACACAAATTCCACTTAAAGATGAGAGTGCGGATATCTTAAGTATCACATACGGTATCAGAAATATTATTGAGCGAAAAGAGGCTCTAGATGAGTTTAGCAGGGTTCTTAAACAAGATGGGCTTCTAGTGATTTTAGAGTTTATGAAAAATGAAAATCCATCTATGATAGGTAAAGCAAGAGATTTTTATATGAATAAAATTTTACCTAAAATAGGTGGTTTTATCTCTAAAAATGCAGAAGCGTATAAGTACCTACCAAACTCTATAGAAGACTTTTCAACAATTGACAATATGAAAAAAGAACTGGTAGATGCTGGGTTTAAAATACTTTATGTAAAAAGTTTTTCTATGGATATATCCACTCTTCTTATTGCTAGGAAGAAGTAGAGTTTAATATTTATAAAATAGTAGTTTACTTATGAAAACTATACTTACTTTAACTCAGATTTTATATGCTTATGTATATATTTAGTCAAATAAAAATTAATGAAATTCTTATATGGAATACCAGTTTTTTTACAAGTGGAATGTCTTTTTATATTTCAGATAGTTCTTGTTTTGTCATTTGAGTTTCCTTGTCACATCGGCGGGGGCTGAACTCCATTAAGCTATACTTCATAAAACTCGTAGAGTTTTCTGGAGGGTAGCTTGATGTGTATTACTGCCAGTTGATGGGGGCTCGTTTAGAGTTCAGCCTCCGCGGGTGCCTGCAACAACTGAAGGTAGCCAATAAGTTGCCACTAGGTAACTTATTGGCTACTCTGTTTTTGTTATACTTCTTGTAGCTTTTTTCTTAGAAGTATACTACCCCAACTTGTCAAGACAACTTTTTCAAAAATCTAATTCCCTAAACACCTGTTACCCTATGCTACATTTTCACTAGAATTAGTGTAATCCTCATCATTAATTTTTAAACTATCATAATAAACATTCATAGGTTTTTTATATTTCAATGTCTCATGAAATCTTCTGTGATTGTAAAATTCAATATAATCTTTAACATCACTTTTAAGAACTGACACTC